>CAYSMJ010000019.1:0-25965 GCA_964432075.1 uncultured Caulobacterales bacterium
GTGATATGAAAGAGAAGATCGATCCCTATCTGCGCCCGCTCTATGACGCGCTCTACGATATGCTCGACACGGATTTTGTTGAACGGCGGATCGCTGCCGGTGATATCGAGATTGCGCCGCTTGGTTTTATGCGAGGACGGACTTTTGCGCGGGCTGCGGTTATTCTTGACGAAGGCCAGAATGCTACCGTGGCTCAGATGAAAATGTTCCTGACCCGTCTTGGCGAAGGATCGACCATGGTCGTTACCGGCGATGCCAGCCAGACAGACCTGTCGCCGGGCACACCATCAGGTCTGAACGATGCGCTGAACATTCTTGGCAATGTGGAAGGGGTTGGGCATACCGCCTTTACCACCGGGGATGTTGTGCGCCATCCGCTGGTTGCCCGTATCCTCGAGGCCTATGACGCAAACGAGAAGACAGCAAAGCCATGAGCAAGGCTGAGATCATCGTGGAAGACCCGCGATGGACCGGCTTTCTGGGGCGCAGCGACCTTGAGGCCCTTGTTTCAGACTGTCTGAAATGCGTTGCAGAATGGCCCGAGGGGGCCTCTGCGGCGATGTTGTTTACCGATGATGCGCGGATGCAGAACCTGAACGCAACTTACAGGGGCAAGGATAAGCCAACAAACGTCCTCGCTTTTCCAGCCGACGAAACGACGGCACGGACGGCCTTTCTTGGTGATCTGGCCTTTGGGTTTGAAACCTGCCTGCAAGAGGCCGACCCGGACCCGGCAAAATTTCGGGATCATCTGGCCCATCTGATTGTCCACGGGCTTTATCACCTGTTAGGCTATGACCATATGAACAATGAAGAGGCGGAGGAAATGGAGACGCTGGAAATTGCTGTGCTTGAGAAATTGGCAATTCCTGACCCCTATGGTGACAAGGCTTAACCTGCACAAACACCGCCGCAAGCACATTTCTGATCGAGACTGATCTGATTTTGAGGAGACCTTGACACATGGCCGATGACGGCCCCGAGCCGGCACTTGCTGACCGGATCAACATCGAAACACAGCAGCCAGCAAGCCAGCCCGGTCCGCAGACAAGGCCTGCCAACTCACAACCCGTCATGTCAGTTCGAGTTGATGACACACCGGCACCGCCCGGCGAACGCCCCTCGGCGCAACCAGACACGAGAACGCATAAACCGTCGGTTTTGCATTGGGTCCGCAATCGCTTCGGGCTTTCAGCGGCCGATGGTAAGGCCAACACTACCGGCGCCGCACACCCGCATGACCCGCCGGGCGCCGCTTCAAGCGCCCTCCATACGCGCCGCGAGATGATCGAACGCATCATCGCCTTTGATGAAATGCGGGTTGAACGTGTGATGATGCCCCGCGCCGACATTGCCGCTGTCGACATCGACACACCCCTCAGCGAGCTGATCCGTGAGTTTTCAGAGGCCGGTCACTCTCGCATGCCCGTATACCGCGATGATCTTGATGATCCGGTGGGCATGGTACACATCAAAGATCTTATCGGCATGCTGGCGCGCAATGGCCATGGTGAGCGCAGCCTGCAAACGGTCGGATCAGTCGACAATGAAAGCACCGCCGCGGAGCCGGTCCTCAAGGATATCCTGCGTAAGGTGCTTTATGTGCCGCCATCAATGAAAATCGTGGACCTGTTTTTACGCATGCAGGTCTCGCGGATTCATATGGCGCTTGTCATTGATGAGTTCGGCGGGACCGATGGGCTCGTGACAATTGAGGATCTGATCGAGCAGATTGTCGGCGAAATTCATGATGAGCATGACGAAGATGACGGCCCGCTTCTGAAAAAGAACGGGCTCGATGGCTGGGATAGCGATGCCCGGGTGGAGCTTGAAGAGCTGAAGGCCCTCACCGGCCTTACCCTCGCCAATGGTGACGATGATGTCGACACGGTGGGCGGGCTGGTCTTTTCCCTTGCCGGTCGCGTGCCTTTGCGTGGCGAGATAATCATGCACCCCGAGGGGCTGGAGTTTGAAGTTCTTGACGCTGATGTTCGTAAAATCAGAAAAATTCGGATAAAACAGGTCAATGCTGATAAGATGACGCCGGGAGGCGGCGCCTGACCCGTTTGAGCAAACTCACGAGAATTGGGCCCCGCTCAAGGCTTCGCATCGACTATGTGATTGAACGGGCGTGAACTGAAGGTCAGTCCGCACCGATGGGATCAACAGTTTACGGAGATGGCCTGCTGGATTGTTTATCATGACCCTTGTTTCCGCCCTCATGGCTGCGTTCGATGCGCGCCTGACCGTTACGCTCGACACCGTTTCGCGGCTGCGGGGCTGGCGCCGATACGGGCTGGCCCTTTTCGCCGGCGTTCTTGCAACACTGTCCATGGCACCCTTTTATCTCTTTGCGCTCTTGATCATCGCCTATGGTCTTTTGTTCACACTCATAACGGTTGCCGATGACACGATGGTGGCGCCGGAACGCTGTGTCTTTCTAACCGGTCTTGCCTTCGGGTTTGGCTATTTTCTAAGCGGGCTTTACTGGCTGGCCTTTGCGTTTCTGGTGCAGGCGGAAGAATTCGCGTGGATGATCCCGATAGCGATCCCCGCTTTCTGCACCTTTCTTGCTCTTTTTATTGCGGTGCCCTGCCTTGCCTATGGCTGGCTCGTTGACCGTCTGTCGCTGATACCCCGCAGCACGGCATCTGCCCTTGTCTTCGCGGTACTGATCAGCGTTTTTGAGTGGCTCAGGGGACATATCCTCACCGGCCTTCCGTGGAATTTGACGGGGCAGGCAAGCGCTTTTTCGCCAGCTTTGATGCAGTCTGCGGCGCTTTGGGGCGTTTATGCCCTTGGGCTGATCATTCTGGTTTTTTCCCTGCTGCCATTCACCCACCGGACAAACGCCCGGAAAACCCTGTTAAGCCTCAGCGTCTTTCTGCTTCTTTTTCTTTTCGGGGTTATCCGGTTGCCGGCTGCCGACACGCTTCCCGCCAGCGACGTCGACATCAGCATTGTGCAGCCAAGTATTCCGCAGCGGGACAAATATGACCCGGAGAAAGTGTCGGCCAATTTCGAAAAACTGGTCACCCTTTCGAGGCAGGCCGCAGGCGAAAATGAGCGCCGCCAGATCATGGTGTGGCCTGAAAACGCCGTGGCATTCCTGGCCCGCCAGCCCTATGCCCTGTCACGCATCGCGGCGATGGTGCCGGAGCGTGTGATTATCCTGACCGGGACAATCCATGCCGAAGATGACGCGGTTTCCAACGCCATGGCCGTTGTCGAACCCGTCGCCGGTGAGCGCGCGGTCACCGCGGTTTACCGCAAACATCATCTTGTCCCGTTCGGCGAATATCTGCCAATGAAAGGGCTGCTGAAAGCGGTCGGCCTGTCACAACTTGCGCCGGTTGAGGATGGATTTACCCCGGGCCCGGGACCGCAAACCCTGACCGTAGGGCCGCTGCAGATTGCGCCGCTGATCTGTTATGAAGGGATATTTCCGGGTCGGCTTTATCCGCCGGGCGATCGACCGGATGCGTTGATTACCAGTACCAATGATGCCTGGTTCGGCGATGGCGCCGGGCCGCGTCAACATCTTGACCAGGCGCGCCTGCGGGCGATCGAATCCGGCCTGCCCATGGCGCGGTCGGCCAATACCGGAATTTCCGCCCTGATTGACCCCTTTGGCCGCGTGATAGAAACAATCCCGCTTTATCAGCCCGGTTTCATCCGGAGGCCCTTGCCACTGCCGATCCGCGAACCCGTTTACAGTCGCCTTGGTGATAGTCTTTATTTGCTGCTTCTCGTCAGCATATTGGGGGCGGCGCTGGTGGTGCGGGCGCGCGGCTGAAATCCCTTGGCCGACTGGCAGTCGCAGACGGCCGTCTGGCAAGGCGGGCCCGAGCCGCCTGAAAAACATTGTAATTTTTGGATACATCCTTTTAAGTGCATTGGATTGGGGTTTCGCGTTTTGCGTTAGTGAAATCGGGGGACAATGGGAGAAGGTGTTATGGCTGGATTTTGGCAGATTGTTCCGGCTTCGCGAGAGGTTGCGGCTTCATGAAATCGCCGCACCCGATCGATATCCATGTGGGCGCGCGCGTACGCATGCGACGGTTGATGCTTGGCATGAGCCAGGATCGACTGGCGGAGACGCTTGGCCTGACGTTTCAGCAGATCCAGAAATATGAAAAAGGCGTGAACCGGATTGGCGCCAGCCGGCTCTTCCAACTTTCCGAAGCCCTCGCGGTCGATGTGCAGTTTTTTTATTCAGACCTTCCGAGGTCTGCTCCAACGTCCGAAAAAAACGAGCCCTTGGCCGATACAGCCCCTCTGGCCGAAACCCTTTCGACCCACGAGGGTGTTCAGCTTTGCCGCCATTTTTCAGGGATCAAGGATCGACAGGTCAAAAAGAAGATTCTTGATCTGGTGAAGACTTTGTCCGAGCACGGAACCTTGACAAAGACGGTCGGCGATAGCACGCCATCCATTTGGCTGGATTGACAGTGTCGTGTCGTCGGTAGGTAACGCAAACGCACCCGGTCACAGATAGCGTCAGAACCGGATACCGGTCTCGATCACCGCCGTCACAGCATCTTCCGGACCGCCAATTGTTGCCGGTTTCTTGCTTTCAATATATTGGGCGGCAGCACCGATGGTGATCCCGCGGCCAAGAAAATAGGTAACACCCGCCTGTGCCGTCTGAGTGTCCCTGAAAATAATTGTATCGGGCGCTGCGGGCGCGACAATATTCGCTTCAGACTGGCCATAACCAAGCATGAATCCCCAATCGCCGGTATTGTAGGTAACGCCGGCGTCAAAGGCGAAATAGTTATCAGTATCTGACTCGGGAAGCTGAATGCCGGTATTGGTTGTCTTTACCGACCCGCCAACCGTCAGCCCCCGGAACGCGAGATTTATGCCAAGCGAATAGGCGCGATAATCCTCAAATATGTTCAGGATACTGTCAGTGTCTTCATTTGCCGTCACAACACTGGCGCCCAATCCGAGAAAAACATCTTTCTCACCATCGATGCCAAAATCCAGACCCTTCTGATAGAATACGGCCCCCTCAACAACATTGTCATAGCGCGCGCCCTCATTCAGAAGCCGGTCGTTATTGGCAAAAAGGCTCTCATCTTGCGGTGCGCAGAAGGTTTCATTATCGCAAGGTGCCAGTGATGGTGAGTAAGAGACACCAAGCTGCAGCCCGCCAACAACGCCCCCAAGAAAGTTTGCCGGTGGCAGGTAGGTGACTTTTGTGGCATAGCCGGAAAAATCATTGACTGTGTGAATGTCATTCAGATTCGATACGTCAGTACGCCAATCATTAACATTGACAGCCTGAAAAATCGTCGGCGCCGTCACTGCGAGTTGCTGGGCCACGCCACTGTCACGACCAACAATAATTTTCCCGAACGGGCCGCGCGCATAGCCAAACGCGGACTGCAGATAGGCGTCCCCGCCGAAGGGCCCGACACCACGTGGTCCCCCGGTCAAAAGGCTTGATCTGCGCCCGCCTGAAAACAGGGAGGCAGGCTGGTCCTCATCAAAACGACCCTCGACGGTCGCGCCGAGTTCCAGCCCGTTGTCAAATACCCGGGAGGCTGTCAAACCAAGCTCAACGTTGACATCACCGCGCACATCGCCATCACTCGTCGATCCGACAACGGCGCTGGCGCGACCGTCGAGTTCAAGATCAACCAATGGGTCTTTCGGGTCGTCTTCCTGAGCCTGAGCCAAGGGCATGCCGGCGAAAAGAAGGCAGGACGCAGCAGACACCAGAACGCACAGCAAACCTGTGCGGGACTTGCCTTGTGGCGAATGCAACTTCCTATGATCTCGCGTCTTTGTCATCGTCCGAACGTTAAGACTGACTGTCCCTCTCTGCGCCGGGCAGAACCCGGACAATTTTAGTTCATACATAAATATGCCGACGGTTCCGAACAATCGGTGAATCGAAACCCGACATTTATACCACTTAACACCGCGCGCTGGAATTCCTTCCCCGCACCCCTTTTGAGAGTCTCCGCATACAAAGGTCAATCGCAGACGGCAAGCGAATGTCAAATTGCCACCTTATGTGTTTGATTTAACACGTCTAATGATACAAGATAACATCGCCGAAACTGGTCCCGACACGTGCCCTCGAAACGATGGTGCGCATGGGGCTGGAAATTGCGGTTGGCGTTGCCTCCGGTTTCGCCTACAGAACGCCTTTGTTGATTGACGGACTGGCAAAGACGGCCAAAGATAGACATGATGGGTAAAAACGGTATGACCACACCAATGCGCCTCGTGGCGACGGGAATGCTGGCATTTTTCGGCCTTGCGGTTGCCGCCTGTTCGAGCGGGGAGAAAAACACGCGCGATTTGCCCCTGATCAATCTCGGCACCAATGACAATATCGCCGGAACGGTGAATCGACATTTGTGGGGCGCCTCCCTGGAGACGGTGGATTTTTTGCCGATTGCTTCTGCCGATCCGATATCAGGCCTCATTCTGACCGACTGGTATGTCAATCCGGAAGCCGAGGCCGAACGGTTCAAGGTGAATGTCTACATTCTTGACGCCGCCTTGCGGGCTGATGCCCTGCGGGTTTCGGTTTTCCGGCAGACCCGGGACGAAAATGGCAGTTGGGTTGACGCAGCAATTAATCCGGCAACGCCGCAGGAAATCGAAAATGCGATCCTGACCCGCGCGCGTCAGTTGCGACTGAACACGCTCGACGACTGATCCCGGTTCCTTACCCATTTCCCGGCCCCGTGATGGGGTGCCGGCTGGGCAACGGGCGGACCGCGCAGGCATTAGCGGCTGACGGCGGCCACGACGCATGGTTTAACATCATCATAGCTTTGGGATTCACGCAGCCATGAGCCGATACAATTTCCATGAGGTCGAACCGAAATGGCGGGCGGTCTGGGAAAAGCGCGGATGTTTCAGGACCGAGGATGACCCCGGCGGCAAGACTATTTATGTGCTTGAGATGTTTCCCTATCCATCGGGCCGCATCCACATCGGCCATGTTCGCAACTACGCCATGGGCGATGTGATCGCACGGTTCAAGCGTGCCCAGGGCTATCATGTGCTGCATCCGATGGGCTGGGACGCTTTCGGAATGCCTGCCGAAAATGCGGCCATGCAAACCGGGAACCACCCCCGCGACTGGACTTACGCCAATATCGAAACCATGCGCGGCCAACTCAAGACGATGGGGCTGGCCATCGACTGGTCCCGCGAATTTGCCACCTGTGACCCGGACTATTACCGGCATCAGCAGGCTCTTTTTCTTGACTTCTGGGAGGCGGGTTTCGTTGAGCGGCGTGAGAGCATCGTGAACTGGGACCCGGTGGATCATACCGTCCTTGCCAATGAACAGGTCATTGACGGCAAGGGCTGGCGCTCCGGCGCCCCGGTAGAGCGACGGTCGCTGTCCCAGTGGTTTTTCAAGATCACCGACATGGCCGACGACCTTCTTGAAGCGCTGGATGATGGCCGGCTGGATGGCTGGCCGGATCATGTGCGGCTGATGCAGCGCAATTGGATCGGGAAGTCAAGGGGCTGTAAATTCAGTTTCCATTTCGCATCCGAGACAAACCTCTCCGGATCGCTTGCCGATGGTATCGAGGTTTACACAACGCGGCCCGACACGCTGTTTGGCGCTTCCTTTTGTGCCGTTGCGCCCGACCATCCCCTCGCCAAATATGTTGCCGAAAGCGACCCAAAGCTGGCCGCGTTCATCAGGGATTGCCAGGCGGCCGGCACGTCGGAGGAGGCCATCGAGCGCGCCGAGAAAAGGGGCTATCGCTTACCCTTCACCGTTGCCCATCCCTTCAATCCCGATTGGCAGCTGACCGTCTGGATCGCAAACTTCATCCTCATGCAATATGGCACCGGAGCGATTTTTGGCTGCCCGGCCCACGATCAGCGTGACCTCGACTTTGCCCGCAAATATGATCTGCCGGTGCGCGCCGTTGTCCGGCCGGCCGAGGCAACAGATGATTTCACCGTCGAGACCGAGGCTTTCACAGAGCCCGGCCTGTTGTTCAACTCCGACTTTCTGGATGGTCTTACCGTCGATGACGGGATCAAAGCTGCCATCGCGAGGCTTGAATCGCTCGGCGTTGGCACGGAAACAACGAATTTTCGTCTGCGCGACTGGGGTGTTTCGCGCCAGCGCTATTGGGGCTGTCCGATTCCGGCCATTCATTGCGACAGGTGCGGCATTGTTCCGGTGCCCAAAGATCAGTTGCCAGTCAGATTACCGGATGTGGATGCGGCCGAATTCGGGACGCCCGGAAATCCGCTCGACCGCGCCACCGAATGGAAAGCTACCCCTTGCCCAAAATGCGGCGTGTCTGCCCGGCGCGAGACCGATACCTTCGACACCTTTGTCGATAGCTCCTGGTATTTTGCCCGGTTCACCTCCCCCCACGCTGATCAACCCGTCGACAGGGTTGCGGCCAACCGCTGGTTACCTGTGGACCAGTATATTGGTGGTGTGGAACATGCGATCCTGCATCTTCTTTATGCCCGCTATTTCACCCGTTGTCTGAAGGCCATAGGCTATGTGACGGTCGACGAACCCTTCAAACGCCTGTTCACCCAGGGCATGGTAACCCATGCGACCTACAAGTCCGCAGCCGGCGACTGGCTGACCCCGGACGATGTCATTATCGAGGACGGCAAGGCCGTTCATCTTGAAACCCGCCAGCCCGTGAATGTTGGTGCGGTTGAAAAAATGTCGAAGTCAAAAAAGAATGTGGTCTCACCTGAAGGCATTGCCGCCGATTATGGGGTCGATGCAGCACGATGGTTCATGCTGTCGGATTCGCCGCCGGAACGCGACGTGGAATGGACAGCAAGCGGTATCGAAGGCGCATGGCGGCTGATTGGCCGGATCTGGGAAGCGGTGGAGCCGCATGAAAACTGCTTTCTGGGTCACGACCTGACGCAGGCCCCAGCCACCCTGAACGACGCTGACCTTGCGTTGCGACAGCTTGCCCATGGCAGCGTTTCGGCAATTACCGATGACATCGAACATTTCCGGTTCAACAAGGCCGTGGCGCGGATTTACGAGTTCCTCAACGGCATCCGCAAATCAAAGGGGGGCTCAGATTGGGTTCTGGCCGAAGCCCTCTCGTTTCTGACAGGGTTGATCGCTCCATTCATTCCGCATCTGGCTGAGGAGTGCTGGGCAACCCTTGGCGGCAAAGGCCTTGTGTGTGATGCCCCCTGGCCGATGGCCGATCCGGCTCTTCTGACCCGCGATACCGTTGCCCTGCCGCTTCAGGTCAACGGCAAAAAGCGCGGCGAAATCACAGTCCCGGCCGATGCCGATAAAACGGCAATCGAAAAATTGGCCATGGCCGACGCGGGCGTTCAGCGGCATATTGAGGGAAAGACGATTCGCAAAATCGTTGTTGTCCCCGGTCGTATTGTCAATATTGTTGCGACCTGACAGGAAAGACGCCCATGACAGGTCATCATAATCTGTGTTGTGTACTCATCCTCACGGTGCTTCTCGCCGGCTGCGGTTTCCAGCCACTTTACGCGACGCCCAAAAATGCCGAAGGCCACCCGCTATTGCGCCAGATTGAAGTCGGACCGATCGTTTCGACCCGGGATGCCGGCGAAGGCAACCTCGCCGTCCAGCCCATCCTGCGCCGGGCCCTCGAAAACCGGCTCATTGTCGACCAACAGGTTTCCGACACCTACGATCTTACCGTGACGGTCACCCCGATTGCGCGGCGGTTGAATGTACAGGTTGACGCATCAGTGACCCGGTTCAACTATGAATTGCGCAGCGGCTATGAGCTGACCCACCGCCAAACCCGGGCGACGATACGCGGCAATCCAACCGCCGTTGCCTCATTCAATCAGGTCGCCTCTAACTACTCATCACTGTTCGCAGAGCGAGAGGCTGTGGAAAAAGCATCGCAACGTCTCGCCGAAGAGATTGAACGCGACATCCTTTTCAAGGCCGATATACTGAAGAAAGCGATCGACGAGCGAAAGGGCGGCAATGGACCAGCCCCTGAAGACATAGGCGCAGACAAAGCGATCCGTGGCCTGCCGGAAGGTGACAATGTCGATATTGATATACTCGACCGGGCGCCGCCCCTCCCCCCGCCGCCGGACCCGAATGAACCGGACCTGATTCCCTGATCCATGGTTGCCCTCAAAGGAAAAACGATCGACGCCGCGATTGCAAAAAGAAGCGCCGATTATGATGCCTATCTTGTTTATGGACCGGATCAGGGGCTTGTCGGCGAACGGGCCCTCGCGCTGAAAGCGCACATTCTGACCGGCGATAGCGACCCGTTCAACGAAATGGATCTGAGCGAAAGCGATCTGAAAGACGATCCCTCACGGCTTTCAGATGAGATTGCAGCCCTTTCCTTTACTGGCGGTGAGCGGTTCATCCGGGTGCGGTTATCGGGAGAAGCGGCCGGACCGGCGGTTCCGGACTTTCTCAAGGACCTTGATGCAGGTCACCTCAAACCGAATGGGATTGTCGTGATTGAAGGCGGCGATCTGTCGAAACGGTCCGGACTTCGGCAGGCTTTTGAAAAAGCAAAACGCGCAGCAGCCTTGCCCTGTTATGCGGACACGGAGCTTTCGATCAAGGCGCTGGCACAAGACCTTGCTCGCAGCCATGGTCTTGTTTTTGAGAATGACGCCCTTGCTTTTGCCGCCGGCAATCTTGGCGATGATCGTGGGATCTCGCGCAATGAGCTTGAGAAACTCATGCTCTATAAATCCCCGGGAATTGCGGCGGGCGGCGAAGCGGCAACCCTGACGCTTGACGATGTTCGCATCTGTCTGGTCGATGCCGGACAGGAAAATATCAATGCGGTTATTGAAGCCTGCCTCGACGGCAGGCCAGGACCGCTCGACGACGCGCTGCATCGGTGTGCGCAAGCGGGTACAAGTGCGATTGCCATCCTGCGGCTTCTCGGCAGAGCCCTTGACCGGTTGGCAGAAGCACAGGGCTTTATGCAAACAGGCCTCAGCGCGAATGAAGCCATGAAAAAGCTTCGTCCACCGGTGTTTTATGCTGAACAGGATGCCTTCCGGGCCCGGCTTAATCGGTGGGGGTTGCAACAGCTGCGCCAGGCAAAACGGCATCTGATCGAAACCGAACTCGGCACCAAGACAACCGGTTATCCGCAACGCGAACTTGTGGAGCGCGCTACCCTTCGTCTTTGCCGGATGATCAGGCAGCGTTGAAAGATCAGACCGAAGTTCCCATCAGCCGCCGACAGACATCATCAAGCTGATCAAGATCAAGATAGTTGATCGTAAGCGTGCCGGACCCGGTTTTTGCGGTGTGCTGAATATCGATTTCAAGCCCAAGAATTTCGGCGAGATTTCGCTCCAGACCCCTTGTATCGGCATCCTTTTGACTATTGCTGACAATCTTTTTCGCAGTAGATTTCGGCAGGCTTTTGCTATCGCCGGTTTTGTCTTCCTGGTGGGATCGCACCAGCGCTTCGGTCTGACGCACGGTAAGATCGCGGGTAAGGACGGTTTTCATATCCGCTTCCGGCGTCTGGCTCGCCAGCAACGCCCGGGCATGACCCATGCTGAGCTTTTCGCCGCGGACCTGTTCGCGGACCCCCTCCGGCAGGTCAAGCAGCCGCATCAGATTGGCGACATGACTCCGGCTTTTGCCAATAGCTGCGGCAATATCTTTCTGACTTCGCTTGTAGTGCGTATGCAGAAAATGATAAGCCTCCGCCTCTTCCATCGGATTAAGATCAACACGCTGGACATTTTCAACAAGCGCAATCTCTGCGGTTTCCTCGTCGGTTAAGGTCCGAACCAAAATCGGGACCGTGTGCAGTTGTGCTTGCTGGGCGGCGCGCCAGCGTCGTTCTCCGGCGACGATTTCATAACGCGCGCTCCTGGTGCCAGCATCGTCCAGCGGGCGAACAAGTATTGGCTGAAGCAGCCCCCTTGCCCGGATCGAGGCTGCCAGCTCGGCAATCGCGTCGGGATTGAAGATCTTGCGCGGCTGATCGGCATTGGGCCGGAGGAACTCTATCGGAACCTCATGGGCCAGGTTTGACTGCTCTTTATTTTCTAATGTCTCTGATGACGCAGGCGCATCACCCAGAAGCAGGTCAAGACCGCGACCAAGACCACGCTTTTTCTCGCGGGCTGGCTTATCCGGACCCGTCTTTTTCGCCGGGCTTTCCGCTGCCATCACGCTGCCTCCTGGCGTTCACGCTGAATGATCTCACTGGCAAGACGAAGATAGGCCTGGCTGCCAGCGCATTTCAGATCGTAAAGAAGAGCGGGTTTGCCAAAACTTGGCGCCTCTGAAATCCGGATATTCCGGGGTATGACAGTCGTAAAAACCTTTTCCTGCAGGTGGCTTCTCACATCCTCCTCAACCTGCGCGGAAAGATTGTTGCGACGGTCATACATGGTCAGAACAACGCCATAAAGCGCCAAATTATTATTAATACGTGTACGGACAGTATCAATTGTGCGGAGGATCTGTGACAGGCCTTCAAGCGCAAAAAACTCACACTGGAGCGGAATGATAACGCCGTCGGCGGCGGCGAGCGCATTTAGGGTCAAAAGGCTGAGAGATGGTGGACAATCGACGATGACATAGCTCAGCCCTCGGCCAGTCGCGACATATTCGTCAATCGCGTCGGCGAGACGGAAATGGCGCCGCTCCCTATCCATAAGCTCAATTTCGGCGCCAGCGAGATCGACACCGGCCGGCGTAATCGACAGATTGGGAATATCGGTCTCGCGCGTGGCCGCCTCAAGCCGATAGTCACCACTCAGAACATCATAGGTTGTAATGTCGCGGTCACTGGCATTCAGACCAAGACCCGTCGAGGCATTGCCCTGCGGATCAAGATCGATGAGCAGGACACGCTCACCCACCGCCACCAGCGCTGTAGCAAGGTTGATGGCCGTTGTGGTTTTACCAACACCGCCTTTCTGATTGGCGATTGCAAAAACGCGAGGACGGGTACGGGACATATCAGCGGAATTTACCTTTTCGGGATCTGAGCCGTCGGATCAGCAGGATCGAACTGTCACCGCTGGTCATACTCGGAACCTGTTCAACATCCATATGCCAATGTTCGCGCGCTTCGGTCAATTCTTCATCCACCCGTGCACCCTTGGGAAATATGCACAGCCCGCCATCGGCCAGATACGGCGCCGCATAGCCGCACAGTCGATCAAGGCTCGCAACAGCGCGCGCCGTCAGGACGGTGGGTGCGGGCGCCAGGGAATGGGCTTCCAGCCTTGTGTTTTCGACGTTGATATTGGTCAATCCCATATGCGTGGCGGCGGTCCGCAAAAAAGCGGCTTTTTTGCCCACACTCTCGACCAGCGTGACCGTCGTGTTTTCCAACCCCGGCATCGACGCCAGCACTAGCCCGGGAAAGCCCGCGCCGGACCCGATATCAACCAGATGATGGACGTTTTGCGGCAAGACGCGCTGCAACTGGGCACAATCGAGGAAATGCCGGAACCAGCGCGATGGCAATGTTGACCGGGCGATCAGATTGTGACGCTGAATTTCTTCGCATAATATCTCGTCCAGCGCCCGCAAGCGATGCATGGTTTCCGGGGGAAGATCGAGCGCTGCCGCAAGATCGTCGGATGAAAATTGTTCAGGGTCACCATCAACCAGCATCGACCGCCGCCATAGGAGAAGGCTGCCCGGTTTTCTTCAGATGCGCCAGAATCAGGCCAAGCGCCGTTGGTGTCATTCCTTCAAGACGCCCGGCCTGACCAAGGGTTTCCGGCCGTGCGCGACTGAGTTTTTCATGAATTTCATTCGACAGACCGGGAATGGAACCATAATCGAGATTGGGCGGAAGGGTGAGACCCTCATCCTTCCGGAAACTGTTGATATCTGCTGCCTGCCGCGAAAGGTAGCCGGCATAAAGAGCCTCGATAGCCAGTTGCTCGCGGATCTCCGGATGCATCTTGTCAAGCTCCGGAAAAATCACCGCCAGACGGTCAATAGTCACCGATGGCAGTGAAAGGAGATCAAGAACAGAGCGACGTCGCCCGTCCTGATTGACTGTCAGGCCCTTTGCTGCTGCTTCATTGGGCGTGAGGTTTGTCCTTTCGGCCCATTGTTTGGCGGTTGACAGTCTGGTTTGTTTCACGTGGAACATTTCCGCGCGATCGGCCCCGACAATCCCGGCTTCAATCCCGCGCTGTGTAAGTCTTTGGTCTGCATTATCGGCACGCAATGTCAGCCTGTATTCAGCGCGTGAGGTAAACATCCGATAGGGCTCTGTCACACCTCGTGTAATCAGATCGTCAATCATCACGCCGATATAGGCCTCAGATCGATCGAGCGAAAAGACCGCGTCGCGCCCCTGCGCACGCCAGGCTGCGTTCACCCCGGCAATCAGCCCTTGCGCGGCTGCCTCCTCATAGCCTGTGGTGCCATTGATCTGTCCGGCGAGGAAAAGACCGGGTAACCGCCGGGTCTGCAAGCCGAGCGTCAGCTCCCGCGGGTCAACATAATCATATTCGATCGCATATCCGTGACGGAGAATTTCAACGGTCTCAAGCCCACGGATGGTACGTACAAAACGCTCCTGGACCGTCGCCGGCAACGATGTCGAGATCCCATTCGGGTAAACGGTATGATCGTCGAGCCCTTCGGGCTCCAGAAAAATCTGATGTGCATTCCGATCAGCAAACCGCACCACCTTATCTTCGATGGAAGGGCAATAACGTGGACCCTTCCCGGAGATCCCGCCGCCATACACAGCTGACCGGGTCAGATTATCGGCAATAATCTCATGGGTTTTCGCATTGGTGTAGCTGATCCCACAGGAGATCTGCGGCACTCGGATCCGCTCTGTCAGAAAGGAGAAAGGCACTGGGACGTTATCAGCCGGTTGTTGCTCAAGACAGTCCCAATCAATTGTGCGGCTATCAAGTCTTGGCGGCGTCCCGGTTTTCAGCCGCCCAAGCTGAAACCCGGCATCATACAGCCGTGCTGATAAACCGGTCGTCGGTTTTTCCCAGGCCGTTACCCCGTGGGCCCGACCGGCCGGAATCCGTTCATGACCACAATGGACGACACCATTCAGAAACGTGCCGGTCGTCAGTACAACCGCACGCGCTTTGAGGGTGTGTCCATCTCCGATCGCAACACCGGAGACAGTCTGCGAACCCATGACAATATCAGCGACAGCGCCTTCTATAACCATCAGGTTTTCGATTGCCGCTATGGCGGCCTGCATATGCTGACGGTACAAGGCCCGATCAGCCTGCGCCCTAGGCCCGCGAACCGCCGGGCCTTTCGATCGATTAAGCATCCGGAATTGAATTCCGGCCTGATCGATGACCCGACCCATTAGCCCGTCAAGCGCATCGATCTCACGGACCAGATGGCCTTTCCCAAGGCCGCCAATGGCCGGGTTGCAAGACATCTCGCCAATCGTGTCGGCACGATGGGTAACAAGCGCGGTTTCGGCCCCTGCCCGCGCAGCCGCAGCCGCAGCCTCACAGCCCGCGTGGCCACCACCAATCACGATAACATCAAATGATAACTTCATAGCTGGGTTATAAGACGCCTGAACTGCGGTTCAAGCACTCAGCATGTCGCTCGTGTTTCACGTGAAACATTATTTCCCGATGCAAAATGCTGAAAAAATCTCTCCCAGCACATCTTCCACGTCAATTGCTCCGACAATCCGGTCGAAAGAGCGTTGGGCGAGCCTTATATCTTCGGCGGCGAGTTCCGGGCGATCAGGCAGGTTTCGGCCTGCCCGTTCCAACGCTTCCGCTGCTGTCCTTATAGCCGCGATTTGCCGCGTATTGGTCAAATGACCATCGCCGTCAGAAGCCGGAAGCGTTTCCAAACGGTCCGTTAGCGCGGTTAATAAAGGCGCAATCCCATCATTGGACAAAGACGAAGTCCAGATGACTGGCCCATTCCATTTCAGCTTTTTCGTGATGTCTGCGCGCCTAAGCGCAGGCACGAGATCAGCCTTGTTGACCACGACGATATCATCGGAGCGAAGACGATCAAATGTTTCACGTGGAACATTGAAATCGACTTTTGTGGCATTGATGACGCCAATTCGAAGATTTGCCTCTGCGGCGCGTCTGACCGTCCGGCGCATGCCTTCCTGTTCCAACGGGTCCGCCGTCTGCGACCGCAAACCCGCCGTATCCACGAGGCGAACCAGATACCCTCGGAGATCAAGCCGGGTTTCCACGATATCCCTTGTCGTTCCAGGAATATCGGAAACAATGGCGAGATCGCTCCCGGCAAGGCGATTCAGAAGGCTTGATTTCCCAACATTTGGCTCACCAATCAGAACAATCTGCATACCCTCGCGGATCAGCGCTGCGCCATGCCCGCGTGCACATTCATCAAACAGATCATTCATCAGGGTTTCTAATATTGGAATGGCCCGGGCGGCGGCGCCCGCTTCAACATCGCCTTCATCCGGAAAATCAATATCAACCGCCAACATGGTCAGCAGCGACAACACATTCCGGCGCCATTCGTGAATTTTTCTGGTTAACGCACCGTCCAGCTGGCGCCTCGCCTGATCGCGTTGACGTTCGGTTTCTGCACTCAACAGATCCCCAAGTGCCTCTGCTTGTGACAGATCCAGCTTTTCATGATGCATGGCCCGGAGGGTAAATTCCCCAGGTTCAGCCAGACGCGCGCCTTTTTGTGCAAGCACGGTGTAAACCGCCTGTTCTACCGCCAACGACCCGTGCAGCTGTAGTTCAGCGCTATCCTCACCTGTATAGCTGTGCGGCGCCGGGAACACGAACGCCAACCCCTTATCGATGACCGTCCCCCGATCATTCTTTACACTGACATATTTTGCAGTCCGCGGCGGTAAAACCCGCGAGGTGATCGTTTCAGCGATTTCAATCGCCCGGGGCCCTGATAGCCTGACAACCATGATACCCGCTCTGCCTGGCGCTGTCGCCCGGGCAAAAATCGTGTCATTGCGTATCACGATTTATCTGATTTTGTTCCCGAACCGGCCAGAACCGTCGCCATCAGGCTCTGCATCGATTCAAGGCCCTTGCCGCTCATCGCCATCCATTGCGCCATCAGCCGTTCAGGATCGCCAAGAGTCTGGATATTTTCGCTTGTTTGTTTGCGCATTTCATCAACAATAAGCTCATTGACCGGGGTCACATCGGGCATTCCAAAAAATCGGCGCGCCTCCTCTGGGGTGCACTCAATATCAATTGTCATCTTCATATCATCTGTTTCTCTTACGGTTGATCGGACATACCGGTACAAAATGAAACCTTTTGATAAAGTGGGAAGAGTTAATGCAAATTCCAAAAAGTTTTGTCTCCATATCCATGCTTCTGGCCGTTTCCGTCATTGCAGCCTGTCGCGATGATGCCACCGCCCCGCATTCAATTGATACGGCTAAAACTGATCCCCTTGTAACAGGCGGCTGGGTCTTTAACCCTGACGATGGCCTCAATGTCTTTTTCGAATGTCTTGAAGCAGAAGCCATTTCGCTGGTGAGTGCCCACCGCACCGGCCCGTATCCGGGTCTGCCGGAAAACGCCCTCGAAACCGCCCAATCGCTGAATAGCCAGATGCCTGCCATTTATGAGATTGATGTTGCCACAAGTGCTGATGGCGTTCTGTTTCTTCTCCACGATGACACGCTGGACCGGACAACCACAGGCAAAGGCCCGTTTAAAACGCTATCATGGCTTGAAATCAGCGCGCTGAACCGGGTCGATAATGACGGAAAGAAAACCGACTTTCAGCCCACAAAACTTGAGGACTTTCTGCAATGGGTAAAGGGCACAGCCCTTGTTCAAATCGATTTTAAGCGGTCCACCCGATATGAAGATGTGATTTCGATGGTAAAAAAAACCGGCACGCAGGACCGGGTGGTTTATATCGCCTACACCCTTGCCCAGGCCCGCAAACTCCAATCCCTCGCACCTGAGGCCATGATTTCCGTTGCCGTCAACTCAGCCTCCGGCCTCAATTCCGTTATTGCGGCTGGCTTACCCGCCGACCGTATCATCGCCTTTACCGGCACCAGAGATCCGAAACGGCGTCTTTTTTCAATTCTCAATGGCCGCGATATTGAAGTGATCTTTGGCACACTTGGTGGGCCGGACTCGATAGATGCCGGCGTTGAAGCCGGAGACGATCCCGTTGTCTATACGGAACTCTCGCGGGCTGGCGTCGACATTATCGCCACCGACCGGCCCCTTGAAACCCAGGCACAACTTGAACAAACCGGACATGCCGTCCCCGACGGCGGCATTTGCGGGATAAGCCGTGCGCCCAGATAAGATCAGGTGTTCATCGATTCAAAGAAATCGGAATTTGTCTTTGTCTGCTTAAGTTTTTCGATCAGAAACTCGATGGCATCCGTTGTTCCCATCGGCGACAAAATGCGACGTAAAACAAACACCTTCTGCAGATCACTCTTGGAAACCAGAAGGTCTTCTTTTCTTGTTCCCGATTTAGCGATGTCAATTGCGGGGAAAACCCGCTTATCAGCGACTTTTCGGTCAAGAACAATTTCTGCGTTACCGGTTCCCTTGAACTCTTCAAAGATCACTTCGTCCATTTTGGAGCCGGTCTCAATCAGAGCCGTTGAGATAATCGTCAGAGACCCACCTTCTTCGATATTCCGTGCTGCACCGAAAAACCGCTTTGGCCGCTGCAAGGCATTGGCATCAACCCCCCCGGTCAACACCTTTCCGGATGAAGGAACGGTCGTATTATAGGCCCGGCCAAGCCGGGTAATGTTATCGAGGAGAATGACAACATCGCGTCCATGCTCCACCAAGCGTTTTGCCTTCTCGATCACCATTTCCGCAACAGCCACATGCCGCGTCGCCGGTTCATCAAATGTCGATGCCACCACTTCACCTTTCACCGTACGCTGCATATCAGTAACTTCTTCGGGACGTTCATCAATCAGCAGAACAAGAAGAAAGCATTCCGGATGATTTGTTGCGATCGAATGCGCAATATTCTGCAGCATGACCGTTTTACCAACACGTGGCGGCGCTACGATCAAACATCGTTGTCCTTTACCAAGCGGAGAAACGAGATCAATCACCCGCCCGGACAAATCCTTGGTTGTCTCGGTTTCGATTTCCATGCGCAGCCGATCGTCGGGATAAAGCGGGGTAAGATTATCGAAGTGAACCTTATGGCGGGCCCGTTCCGGATCCTCAAAATTTAACATGCCCAATTTTGTCAGGGCGAAATAGCGTTCCCCATCTTTCGGACTGCGAATTTCACCCTGCACCGTATCGCCGGTTCTCAGCGCGAAGCGTCTGATCTGGGTTGGTGAAACATAAATATCATCAGGACCTGCAAGATAGTTCGCATCGGCCGACCTCAGAAACCCAAATCCGTCGGCCAGGACTTCGAGGACGCCGCCACCCGAAATTTCAACATCGCGGTCGGCCAGCTCTTTGAGAATTTCGAAAAGCAATTCCTGTTTGCGTTTGGCAGAAGCGTTTTCAACTTCCAGCTCTTCAGCAAATGTCAGCAAATCGGTTGGGGTTTTCGCCTTGAGTTCATCAAGGGTCATTGAATTCGGCAGCATTTCGTTCTCAGTATGAAAATGGGAGACGCGGTACACGAAACAGCCCGCGCATAGGAGGGGAAAACCTGCACATGGGTAAAGAGCAGGCGTTCTTGATGAAGTCTTATCTCTTCAAAATGTCGGTTTGACAAGCACCAAGATCAAGATGCCCAGCATGATCACAAACGGCACTTCGTTCATAAGCCGCCAGAACTTCTCACTTCGCGGCAGGGTCCCGGCTTCAAACTTTTTGCGCTGAGCCGCATAAAACCCATGGACACCCGTCATGGCGATAACAAGGGCAACCTTGCCAAGAAACCAGCCTTCCGAAAACAAAGCCGGATTGGCGGACAGCATCAGGATTGCAAAGACCCAGCTGGCCAGCATCGCCGGCGTCATGATCCCCTTAAGCAGACGCCGTTCCATCACTTTAAAAAATCCTGCGGCTTCGCCCCCGGCCGCCGCCTGAAAATGGTAGATAAACAAACGCGGCAAATAAAGCATTGCCGCCATCCATGCGATGACCGAGGCCAAGTGGCCAACTTTCAACCAGGAATAAACACTAAGCAAGGTGTCCATGGGGCGTCTTACCCCCACTGCCGCGCAAACGAAACCAGATGCGCTACATTTTCAGGTGGTGTTTCCGGTATAAACCCGTGTCCAAGATTGAAAATGTACGGGACATCAGCAAAGGCTTCAAAATAAGCGGCAGCCGCGCGCTCCATCCGGTCGCCACCCACAACAACAACCAACGGATCAAGACCGCCCTGAACGATCGTATGAGGAGAAAGTTCCGCCCGCGCCCAGGCTGGCGGGATACTTGTATCGATACCGATTGCCGTACAGCCAGGTTCCTTTGCGTACAGAGGCAGTTCAACGCCCGAGCCTTTCGGGAAGAAAATGACCGGGAAACCCGGATGACGCGCCTGGAGCGTTTCGGCAATCCTGACCATCGGCTGGCGCGAGACCCGGTCAAGCACGGCGGGGGGCAATCCTTCCGCCCAGCTATCAAAAAGCTGCACCGCATCAACGCCTGCCTGAATCTGTCGGTCAAGATAATCTATGGTTGCCTCGGTCAGGACCGAGATAAGACCATCCAGAAAATCCGGTTCACTGTAAGCAAGCCTACGCCAGGCTGAAGGATCCTTACTCGGACCGCCCCCGAGCATATAGGTTGCTACGGTCCAGGGCGCTCCCGCAAACCCGATAAGAGCCTTATCATCAGCAAGCCGTTTGCGGGTCAGCCGAACCGTTTCGATCACCGGCTCTAGAATGGCCGGGTCATACTGATCGCGCAGGGCGCTCAGATGATTGGCGGTGACTGCCGGGTCGAGCCGCGGACCCTCCCCGGCAACAAACCAGACTTTCTGACCCAGTGCATGGGGAATGAGAAGAATGTCCGCAAAAAGGATGGCCGCATCAAGATCGAACCGCTCAACCGGTTGCAGGGTCACCTCACTGGCCAGATCAGGGTTGTAACATAGATCGAGAAACCCGCCTGCCTTCTCGCGAATAGCCCGATATTCAGGCAGATACCGGCCGGCCTGACGCATAAACCACATGGGTGGTGATTTGATCTGCTGGCCTTTTAATGTTGCGAGAAAACGGGAGTCGGTCATGGAGACGTTGATCTTTCTTTCTTAACTCATTCTTCATGAATCTTAATCAAGGATTAATAAGGTTATTCCTGTTGAAACAGGGGAAAAACACGCCAATCGCATATGATATGCAAAAAGGGCACTTTTTGCGCCTTTCATGGGGAAAACGGGCACCGTTCTTTACCCGATGATTGCTGCATTTCCGCTTGAATATAAAGCTTGAATCGCGATCATAACAGGAAAACCGGAGAACCTCAGCGGGTTTTTCACAAAGCTGTCATATTTTTCCAGAGGGAAAACATAGGCATCCTGGGCCTGGGGGAAAACACGGTAGAACCGGGTCAGACCCGGTGTTACCGTGCCGTCGCAAAAGCAAACCCAGTTTTTTCGAATGATATTCAGAAACGAAAGCCGAACAAAGTGGATAATTCCGGTCAAACTGATTCAGCCGATTTGCCTGCCGCAACTTATTTCCACGTTCACCTTGTATCTGATTCCACCGGGGAAACCCTCAACACCATGTTGAAGGCTACAAGCTCGCAATTTCTGGACGCAACACCGCTTGAGCATATCTATGCGCTGATCCGAACAAAGACACAGCTTGAAAAGGCAATTCTGAGCATTGAAGCCGCCCCGGGTCTTGTTCTGTATACGATCTCTAATCCTGTTCTGCGCCGCCATCTGGAGTTGCGTTGCAGTGAGCTGGGATTACCGGGCGTCTCGGTCCTCGACCCGATGTCAAACGCGTTTTCGCGTTATCTTGATCGCGAACAGACCACGGATGTGGGTGCCCAGCACAAGATGGATGATGCCTATTTTCGCCGGATTGCTGCGGTGGATTACACTCTTGCCCATGATGATGGTCAAATGACGTGGGATCTGGAATCAGCTGATGTTATTCTGGTGGGCGTAAGCCGTACATCAAAAACGCCGACCTGCATGTATCTGGCAAATCGCGGAATCAAAGCCGCAAATGTCCCGCTTGTGCCGACCTGTGATCCGCCGGTTGAGCTTTTCTCGCTCAAAAAACCGCTGGTTGTCGGATTAATTGTCAGTCCTGATCGATTGAAGCAAATCCGCAAAAACCGCCTTGGCGCCATGAATGCGGATGTAGATACGGACTATGCAGATGACTCCATGATTCGTGATGAACTGCTGAAAGCAAAGCGGTTATTTGCTCGAAATCGGTGGCCGGTGATCGATGTCACAAGGCGTTCTGTCGAAGAGACGGCAGCACAAATTCTGACCAAACTGTCAGCGCGGCAGAACGCCTTGCCCGAAACCGCTAAAGGAGTGGACCCAAAGCATGCCGGCTAAACTCATTTTGGCGTCCGGAAGCGTCATCCGCGCACAAATCCTGCGCAATGCAGGGATCCCGTTTGAGGTCTCGAGGCCCGGGGTAGACGAAGCGCCGATCAAAGAGGCCGGGCTTTCCGCTGGACATAGCTTCAGTGATATTGCGTTGTCATTGGCCAGGGCCAAGGCGGGTGCTGTTGTAAAAAGAATGGGGCCTGACAAATATGTGCTGGGTTCTGACCAGGTGATGGTCCACGAAGAAACCCTCTACGACAAGCCGGCAAACTTCAGCGAGGCCAGGGAGCGATTTCTGAAACTGGCAGGGCAGCCCCATGTCCTGATCAATGGCACGGTCATCTATCGCGGCGAAGACTGCGTTTATCGTCACACGGCGGTAAGTACCCTGACGTTCAGACCATTTACGCCACCAGAAATTGATCAATATCTTGCCGAGGCAGGCAAGAATATCCTTAACTCCGTTGGTGCCTATCAGGTAGAATCCACAGGGATCAGATTGTTTTCGGAAATCAACGGAGAATTTAACGCCATTCTCGGCCTCGCCCTGATGCCGCTCCTGCCCGTACTGCGCGACCTCGGGATCATAGATTTCTAGATGGACAGTCAGCACCCAACGCCACCACTGGCCGGTGTTATTGGCAGTCCGGTCCGGCACTCCCTTTCGCCTGCCATCAATCGCTTCTGGCGAGAGGCCTATGATATTCAGGGTCAGTTTATCAGCATTGAAGTTCCCGACACTGAGGATGCATTCGAGCTTCACCTCCGGGCGCTCGCCATGGCTGGTTTTGTCGGTGTAAATGTCACCCTACCCCACAAACACCGGGCCTGTTCGCTGGCGCCCACACGATCGGGTGGCGCCGAGGCTGTCAATGCTGCAAACATGGTGACGTTCACAACACGCGACCCAAAGGGGTTTGAAGCCGACAATTCGGATATCGCCGGTTTCGCGGCAGCTCTGTCGAGCCTCCCGTCGGCACGGATTGGCAAAAACGCCCTTGTTCTTGGGGCGGGTGGTGCAGCCGGTGCGATTGTCCTTGCTTTGTTTGACTGCGGACTACAGACGATCACCATCGCCAACCGAACCGCCAGCAAAGCCGCAGATTTATGTGCAAGACTTGGCTCAAGTAAACCGCCCGGCGCAACTCTCACGCCGGTGCCCTGGGAGGATCGTCACGCAAGCCCGGCAAGTCTCGTTGTCAACACCACGTCCCTCGGCATGACGGGACAAAACCCGCTGCCTTTTGAAATTGCCGCCTTGAAGAACCCATCAGCTGTCGTTGACATCATTTATTCGCCCCTTCCGACAGCGCTTTTACGTGATGCACAACAACGCGGCCTCGCCACGGTTGACGGGCTTGATATGCTGATGCACCAGGCGGTTCCGGGCTTCGCGCGGTGGTTTGGTAAGCGCCCCGATGTGACGCTATCTTTGCGTGATCATCTGACCGGGCTGTTGACAAAAAAAACCAGGAAAACAACGCGATATATCGCGCTCACCGGGTCGATCGGTATGGGGAAAAGTACAGTACTGAAAATGTTTGCCGATGCCGGATGTGCCGTCTGGGATGCCGATCAGGCCGTCCACGATCTTTATGGCCCCGGTGGACGTGCGGTATCCGCCATCGGGACGTTATACCCGGATACGGTGTCGGCCAAAGGCGTTGATCGGGCCCGGCTTGGTCAATATGTGTTGGGCAACCCCGAAGCCATGGCGTTTCTGGAAGCCATGATTCATCCGCTTGTGGCCGCTGACCGTCAGCGATTTTCCGAAGCGGTAGAACATGCCGGTGCTGAATTAATTGTTTTTGATATCCCCCTCCTGCTTGAAAAAAATCAGAAGGCTGATTTTGATGCTGTACTTGTCGTTTCAGCCGGGCCCGATGTGCAGCGCGCCCGCGTCCTCGCCCGTCCCGGCATGACGGAAGAGAAATTCGTAACAATCCTTAGCCGGCAAATGCCGGATAGCGAAAAACGACAGCACGCTGATTTTGTTATTGAAAATGACAGTTCACTTGAAAATACCCGCCAACAGGTTGTGACAGCGCTTGAGGCCATTACAGAACGATTTCAAGCCTGAGGTCTGTTCCAATAGGGAGCCGGATGGATCAACTTATCTAGACTGCGTACCCTTTTTGTTGAACCATAAACGCAGTCTAGATCCTCGACTTGTCGCGCGTTCGAACCCAAGTCGATGGATGGGAACCATCGACGATCACACCTTTTGTGAACGCGCTCTAGCCATTTGAGTGAGAGTGCGGTCGTTAAACGTTGAACGGCAGGGACTCATACCAAGCTGCATGGATCGGAACCGGTTCTTACAGCGCCGGGCAAGCGCGACTGCGCGTCGGCGCTTATGCGCCGTAACCGCGGATGAGTCTTCATCCGCGCATATTGGTATCAAATGTCCGGGTCGGTCCATTAAATCTTTTCCGACAGCCTTATCGCGATCCGGCATCCGGCCTGGATGACGGTTTTCAGGGCACCGTGTCCGAACGCGTCCCGGGCGCCTTGCGCTTCGGCTGTGTCTTTGTGTTCAAGCTCATCGTCGCGGAATTCGAGCACCATGTCAGCGAGGGCCGGCTCGGTGATCCTGAGCTGATCTGCCTGTTCGGCATAATGCTGCTCGATGACCTCTTCGACAGCTTCCGTACAGGCCATCGCTGTTTTTTCGCCCAGCAGCGCGGTTCCCGCACCCAGTGCGAATCCGGCGGTGTTCCAGATTGGGGCCAGCAGGGTTGGGCGAATGCCGCGTTCCAAGAGCAAACGGTCGAATGTGTCGAGATGGCGCTGTTCACCGGCCTCCATCTCTTCAAGCAGATCGGTGGTTTTCTGTTTGTGGGGGAGATGTTGAAAAACCGCGCGCTGGCCACGATAGATCTGGACCGCGCCATATTCCCCGGCATGATCAACACGCAGCATTTCCCTGACCCTTTTTGCCCGCGGGCCCGGCACATGATGGGCGTCTGTCTTGAAAAAATTCTTCCCGGTCATGTCACCAGCCTTCCGGAACGACGGGCCCGGCGGATGGCGCCGAGAGTAGAAATAAACATCACGGCAAAAAGGGCGCCAGAAATCAGAAAATTATACCCGGCCATGGAGATTCCGAACATCGACCAGGGAATCTCATCACAGGGTACCCGTGGTTTATTCGAGTCAAGTGCGGCACCGATCTTTGTCAGGTCCGTTATCATATCGCGCCCGCTGCAGGTGGCCGGGCCGGGCCAGAAGCCAAATTCAACACCCGTATGGTAGAAGGCAAGACCCGTCCCAAAACCATAAATCATTGCCGCTGTGCCAACCGCCGCCATCGCGACCCGGGGGGCCTTGAAAAAAAGACTGATGCCAAGCCCGAGCAGTGAAACAAACAGACCGGTCCAGTGCGCCTCGCGCTGGTCAAGGCAGAGATCGCAGGGCGGATAACCAACGGCTTCGAAGATATGAGCGCCGACAAGCAGACTCCCGCTGATAACAACCCCGGCGAGCAGGGCCGTACACCGTCGACAGCCCGAGGCCGGTGCCCTTGCCGGTCGGCTTGGTGGTGA
>CAYSMJ010000020.1:0-10680 GCA_964432075.1 uncultured Caulobacterales bacterium
GCGTGGAGCTTACGATAATATAAACGGCTTTCTAGGAGCGTTAAGTCAGTACCCATCGATTGTCCCGTCGAGCGAAAACCGCCCGGGCGTTCCGTCAAGCTTTATGATGGCGGTCAGGTCACCGGAAGAATCGAGCGCTGGCAAAAGGCTTTCCAGCGCCGCGGCCGTCAGGCGGGATTGAAGCTGTGTACGGATCTTTTCATCCTTCAAGCCATACCGTGCGCTCCCGCTGGCCCGGGCTCCGCTTGCAAGACTGACGGAGATGTTTCGGGCGTTTATGGCACTCTCGTCAAGCATCAGGTCAGCGGACGCCGATCCCCCGTCCTGCAGAAATGGCATAGACCTGAAACCACCATCGCTTTGCAGCGACACCCGGCCCTGAAACTGTCCGGCGAGATCGGTCTGCCCCTCTTCCACCATTATTGAGGCGCTTGACGCCCGAGCGGCCAGTAACAGGCCATAGGGAAGATCGCCTTTTTGTTCTCTTAACTGAAAATCTGCAGTCAGGCTTTCGCCTAGAACATCCTGGAATTCTGACAGGAATTCCGGAGACAGATCGGCTTCCAGCCGCCCCGAAACCGCACCCAGAATATTCTGATTATCATCCCAGGAAATCGTGCCCCGCGCTGAAGCGGCAGCGAGGGACAGGGTTTCTATGTCAACCCTGGCGCCATCGCCCGACGGTTTTGCCCTGAGGGCAAAGGATAATGTTTCGCCGGTATAATCCGCGATGTCAGCAAAGCCAGGCCCTGGCCGCAGCATGCCTTCGAGGCGAACAACAGTTTCTCCTATCATGGGTGCTGAAAGTGACAGGGTGCCGATGCCGTAATCAGCCAGGTCCGCAGTGAGAGTGCCGATGGCGGTCTTATCCTCAGCGCGGCCCCTGATGGTGATGTCAATGGGGCCCCCGGTTTGCGCCAGGGTGGCTATAAGACCGTCCGCAGACCCATTGATTGCGCTGTCAATATCAAAGACTTTCTCCGCGAGATCGATCGTCCCGGCGAGGCGTATTGTGTCGGTTTCTTTTTTTGTCTCGGCAGAAAAATCAATTTCGGCATATCGTCCGTGGGTGCGGACCTGCCCTTCGCCACTCATGTTCACCCGGCGCCCGGTAACGGCTTCCCCGATCATGATATCGCGCAATTGTATTCTGTCGATGGCGATATCAGGCAGACTTTGGGGCAGCGATAAAGGCTCGGCGGGTTTTGCCTTTTCTGCGTCAGGCAGGACGGGAAGCCGGTTGACCACCGCACCGGACACGCTGAACTGCGAAACCCGAATGCGATTGCGCAAGAGCGCCAAAGGCTTCCATTCGAGCCTTGCCTCATCAAGCGTGACAAAGGGCGGTGTTTCCGGGTCCGTATCATCGTCTAGATTAACATTATACAGAATGATTGTGTTTGGGAGATTGCCTTCGATCCGCCCGATTTTTGCCGGACCACCCAGAGCCGCCTGGATTTGGTCCTGCGCAATTCCAGCCATGAAATTGCGGCCCGGACCGGTTTTCAGAACCGCCAGATAGGCAAGAAGTGCAGCCGCTGTAAGCGCGACAAGGATATACAGAATGATCCGTATAGGTTTCGTCATGATAAACTCCTTTCCAATCTCAAAAGGCCTGGCCCAGCGAGATCAGAAACTGTACTGGCGAATCGGAAGGGCGTTTGTTCATCGGGAAGGCAAGATCAACCCTTAACGGGCCGATTGGGCTCAGATAGCGTATGCCGCCTCCAACACCGAAAAAAAAGCGCTCGCTAAAATCGGGCAGGGTTGTGTCAAAAACCGTGCCCGCGTCGATAAAGGCTGCAATCTGAATATTTTCAAAGGCTTCATACCGAGCTTCAAAGCCGCTTTCGGCAACCGAGCGCCCGCCAATCGGTACGATATTGAATTCCCCGTCGGGATTGTCGTTTTCCGGATCAAAATTCGGATTGACAACTTCTTCGATCGGGCCGGCCAATTGAAACCCCCAGCCACGGATTGATCCGCCGCCACCGGAAAAAAACCGTCGATTGCGCGGCAATGTCGCGAGGTCGATGCCCATCGTAGCGCCAACACGCCCACGAAAAGCCGTTATGAAGCTGTCTTCAGCGCCAAATGTAAACCGTGTACGAACATTTGCTTCGATCCGTGTGAAAGTCTGAGTGCCGATATTTGGCTCGACCGTCAGAGAGGCCCGCACGCCCTTTGTCGGGTTCAGAAAGCTGTCCTCATTGTCCCAGATCGCCGATAGCGGCAATTTGAAGAACGTGTTGGTCTCGCGTGGGGCTTCGTCGGCGGGAATGACCCGCGTGGCCTCAAAGCCAATGCCGCCGCGTGTCTCAAGCCGCCGGTCGAGCCAGAATTTAGAAACTCCACCATTGATCTCGAAGGTCCGGGCGTCGAAAGCATCGGTTGTCTGGTTTGCGAACTGACCTGTCACAAAAGCCGTACCCGGAAGGGTTACCAATGGTTTTTCCAGTATGCCGCCAATGGACTGCTCGATCTGGCTGACCTCAATATCGACACGGGCCCGTTCAGCATTTCGAAAAACATTTCGGTTTTCAAAAAACACGCGTACGCCCGGCCCTTCGCTGGTCGAAAACGTGACGCCGGCGCCAATCGTACGGTGTTTGCGTTCCTCCACACTGACCAGAACAGGTGTTTCACCATCCGGTGCTGTGGTGCCTGGCTGCACGTCGATGGCGGAAAAGAGGTTCGTTTCAGAGAGCCGGTCACGATAATCGAGGATCTTGCTTTTCTGATATACGGTGCCCGGCTCCCAATTTGTGAGTTTACGGACAAAGCTTTCCTTAACACGGTCAAGTCCGCTGATATCGGGCTCGCCAAAAAACGCCCTGGGCCCTGAATTGAAGGTATAAATCGCAGTCGCCGTGCCGGTACTGATCTGCGCCTCCGCCCGTCGTCCGGTAATGCTTGCACCGGGATAGCCTGCATTCCAGAGCCCTGAGAGAAAGGAATCCTGATTGGCCTTGAGGCTTGCGCCATCTGCCGTATTGGTCGGGGCCAGCTTGAGGTCAGCGAATGTGGTCGGGCGGCCCGTTTCGCGGCGCTGTTGATAGGCAATCCGGTGTTCACTGATCGAAAATAACGGGCCCGGATCGACAGAAAATGTCACCTTCGGTTTATCGCCACGATTGTCGATACGAAAATCGACCGTGCTGGCATAGTAGCCAGCGGCGGTAAGCAGACGACGGAACTCTGTTGCATCGCTGTTTGCGGCCCGGCGCAGGGAAATCGTCGTGGGGAAAACACGGTCCTTGTCGTCAAGACTGGCCACAAGTTTGAATTTTGGGGCGAGCCCATTGGGCACGCCCTCATAATTCACTGTGTGATCAGCGGTTTGCGTTTTTTCGCCGGCAGGACTGGTCTTGTTGTCTGCTGGTTTGTTTTGCGCTTCTGCGACGGGTCGTCCCGGGTCAGCGGCTGTTGCGCTTGCCGACGCTGGCTTTTCAACGGCGGTTGCAAGATCGGGAAAAAGGAGCGACTGGGCATGGACCGGGCTTGTGGCAAGGCCGGCCAGCAGCATGAGGCCACCGAGGGCGATGTCTTTGCCCATCGCCATGGTCACCCTGACAGTATAGGGCAAGGCCGCTTCCTTTCCGGTTCGATACCGTTGCCGAACGCAACTCATGTTTCATTATTGTCTTGGTATTCGCAGAAAAGCGTTAACCATAACTCCCGGAGCGCGTTCACAAAAGGTGGGATCGGTTTCTGGTTTTGAACGCGCGACCCGAAGAAAATCCAGACTGCGTTTTGGTCCAACAAGATGGTAACTCAGGCTAAAAACGCTTTTGGGTCATTTTACCGCTGAATTCGCGTCAATTTTTGGACGGCATTCGGTAGTGATCGAGGCAACACTGGAATTTGTGACTCCGTTCCGATAGACCCGGTTTCTGCGGCAAGGCGCGGGCGCTTGCCAGCATTGATTTCGACAGGGATATAGGAGCCGATGGCGCATCCGCTCAGTGGAGCTGATCCAGGGACCCTGGCAGCGGTTATGAGTCGGGGCGGGGTCCCGACAAAATATTTTGCAGGCGGAACGATCGTTCTGGCAAGCCTGTTTCGCACGCCGTTTTCTGGGCTGGAACGTTTGGTGATGGATCCCCGTCTGCCGCCGGTCTCCGACATGCCGCCACCCGTTTTCATCCTCGGCCACTGGCGTTCGGGCACAACCCATCTGTACAACACCATGGTAAAAAGCGGTGCGTGGGGGTTTGTACCCCCGGTAGCGACCGGCCTTCCGTGGGATCTGTTTGGGCTGGCACGGGTTTTCAATCCGATCCTTGAGCGGGCCCTGCCGGAACACCGCTATATCGACAAGATCCCCGTCACGCCCGATAGCCCGCAGGAGGATGAAATTGCGGTCGCGAACATGTCGCCGCTCTCATTTTATCACGGGATCTACTTTCCGCAGGCATTTACCGAATTTCTGTCCCGTGGCCTCTTTTTTGACGGATGTTCCGCCTCCGAAATCGCCGCGTGGGAAAACCGTTTTGTTTATCTTATGCGGAAGCTTTATGTGCATCAGGGGCGCCGGCCGCTTCTGGTCAAGAATCCGGTTTATACCGGCCGTCTGGCGACCCTGCGTCGGCTGTTTCCCACGGCAAAATTCATTCACATTCACCGCAACCCTTATGATGTTTTTCGGTCGATGCAGAATTTCTACATAAAGCTGCTCAAGGAATTTGCGTTGCAGCCCTATGACCATGTGGATATCGATGAGGTCATTCTGACGGTGTATCCACGAATGATGACGGCGCTTGCCCGCGATGCAGCCGACCTGCGGGCGGACCAGTATATTGAGGTCAGCTATGCGAGGCTTGATCGAGATCCTGTCGGGACAATTGAGAAAATCTATGATCAGCTTTCAATACCAGGGTTTGATGCCGCCAGGCTGCATTTTAAAGCCTATCTGACTTCGATCCAGAGCTTTGAGAAAAACCGTTTTGATTATCCGGAAGCTGCTGCGCTGAAGGTCGAGGCCCGGTGGCACCCTTTTCTCGAAAAATGGGGATATGAACGCCCGTCCGCCGTGGCATAAAGCGGGCAGGGCAAGACAGCGGGGTTAGGACATCAGCGTATGGGCTGGGCCATAGGCAAGACAAAGGAAAGGGTGCGGAACGGCTTCCTGGCGATTGCGGTCATGCTCGCAGGCCCGGCCATGGCAACCGAGCCCTACGCGTCCTGCCGGCGCATTGAGCTTGTGGACCCGCAAACCGGCTGGGTCATCACCGGCGCGGAAGACCTCGATTATGACCCCGCCCGGGGTCGGCTTTTCATTTCTGCCTATGATCGGCGCGCAGCCGAACGAGCTGCGTCTTCGCGACGACAAAGGATTCCAGAAGGCGGGCTTTACGCGATCAGCCTCTCGGCCCTTCGCAATGCCGAAGATGGACCGCTTGACGTTCAACCCCTTCTGCGGCGCACGGATCGTCCGGCTGGACTGCGCCCGCATGGCATCAGCTACGATCCGACATCCGATATTCTGCATTTCATCAATCGAGACTACAGACAATCCGGCTCGAAGTGGAAGATGCAACCGGTCCATGATCGTATTGGCGGCGACGGAACCCGGATCCTGGCCAGTCGCATGCCGCTTCCCTGTCACTCGAATGATCTTGTCTTTCGACAAGGGTTGCATCACGTCTCGACTGACCACGGCGATTGCGGCTGGCGCGCTGGTCTTGAGGATGTGTTTAATCTGAAAAACAGCGGTCTCGCCGGTGTGAGTTGGAGGGTCAGGCATGCCAATGGACTAGTTGCACTTGGCGTTGATCGGTTTGCGCTAGCGGCTACCCGCGACAAGGCGATCTTTCTGTTCGATGGCGTCAAAAAAGACCGTATACAGAAAATAAAATTACCAGGTGGACCTGATAACCTTACCCATACCGAAGATGGCGCGGTGATTGCTGCCGTGCACCCCAATCTGTTGCGGCTTGGTCTACAGCGCAAGCTGGGGATTGGCCGTGCAGGAAGCCGTATCGTCCGTATCGATCCTGACCGAGGAACGGTAGTCACACTTTTTGATGATCCGCAAGCAGCCCTTTTCAGCGCCGCAACAGCAGCGGTTGAGGTGCAGGGGTTATTGATTGCCGGATCGGCCCTCGATAGCGGGCTACTTGTTTGTCGGCGCGAACAATGAATGACATTACCCTTGTTACTGGTGGAAACGGATTTGTCGGCCAGGCTCTGGTGCAGGCCCTGCTAAGGCGCGGCGAGGCCGTTCGCGTTCTCGATCTGTCAGCTGAGCATATCGGCCAGCTTCCGGTCGATGTGATGATCGGTTCGGTTACAAACCGAACCGTGGCAATCAAGGCCTGTGAAGGCGTGACAAGCGTCTTTCATCTGGCCGGTAATGCGCAACTATGGTCACCCGACTCTTCTGTTTTTGAGCGGGTCAATCATATCGGTACGCGGGTGATGCTGGATGCGGCTGAACGCCATGGCGTCGCGACCTTTGTTCATTGCTCCTCCCTGACAACGCTGGTCGGCGAGAAAACTCCGATTGGCCTTTCCGATGCTGACGAGACGATCTTTTTGCCGGCTGCCGAAATGCTTGGTCCCTATCCACGGTCCAAACGGCTGGCCGAACTCGCTGCACAAGAGTTTGCAAAGGCCAATATGATGCGTGTGGTGATTGCGCAGCCAACCGAACCCCTGGGGCCGGGCGATGACGCCCTGACCCCGCCTACGCAGATGATCCTCGATTTTGTCAATGGAAAGACGCCAGCTTTTATCGATTGCATACTGAATTTTGTTCCGGTTGACTGCCTTACCCACGGCCTGCTCGCCGCGCGTGATATGGGGCATAATGGCGAACGGTATCTTCTTGGTGGAGAGAATATCGCGCTTTCCGATCTGCTTGAGCGGCTTGAATCCCTGACAAGTCGGGCAATGCCGCAACGCAAATTGCCTTATTGGGTCGCGCTGACCGCCGGTGTTCTGGACACCCATATCAATGTGCGGCTGACTGGCGGCCCGCCAAAGGCACCGCTGACCGGTGTTCGTCTTGCCGGTCGTCAGGTCCGGTTTTCCTCAAAAAAGGCACAGTCTGAATTGGGATGGAAAGCGGCGTCGCCTGATGATGCGCTGCGTGCGATGTTGCGGTGGGCGTTTGAAAAAGGCCTGATTACTGCCGAGATGTGACCGAGGCTTCTTCTTTTTGTGCTGGCGTATCATTTTCCTTGATCGGTTGTGCCGCCGGTCCGGTGATCTCTGCCACCAGGCCGTCAATTCCCTCAATGATCCTATCACTTGCCGTGTGGTGCAGCCCATGTCCTTCACGCGGCAGGAACACCAGTTTATTCCCGGTAATCTGGCGCGACAGCGCGTAGCTGTGGATTGTCGGGCTGACGGTCGTATCATGGGTGCCGTGATAAATCAGGGTCGGGATAGAAATCTCATCATAGCGGTCCATCATTGTTATTATCTGCGGTTTGAGTTTTCGGATATCTTCCGCATTGTGCTTGAAGTCCATCGGTCTGAACAAAAGCGCGATCGCGGCCTGATCAAAATAATTTTCCGGAGCTTCCTGCGGCCAGAACACGCCCTCAACGGCGGCCGGACCCTTGAGGCGACCATAGGCCGGGATGATCGCACGCCGCAGAACGAGGCCAATCACGGGCCAGCCCGAGACTTCGTTATACCAGGTAACGCCGCCCGGCCACTGATGGCTTACGGGCGCCAGATACGCAGCGCCGGCCATCTCATCGTGGTACTGAAGGGTGTAGGCAAGGGCGACAGCGCCGCCAAGGCTCTGGCCAATGATAATCGGTTTCTCAACCCCCAGTTTCCCGAGGGCATCATGGATCAGGCGCGCCTGAACGTCGAGGCGGTGTCCATCTTTTGGCCTGGTTGAATAGCCGCGACCCGGCCGGTCGAAAGCGAGCACCCGGTAGCGGATGGCGAGCCTGTCCCCAAGTGCAATCTTCATATCCTGAAGGTTCGCGCTCGCCCCATGGATCAGCACGATCGGTGGCCCGTCGCTCTCACGCGGGCCCATGTCAATATAATGGAGCTGTTCCTCGCCGACCTTGACAAACCCACCGATTGGAGGATGCCGGGCTTCAATCCGCCAGCTTGAACATCCGGATATGCCGGTCATGAAGACCGTGAATAGAATCAGTAAAATCGTCAGCCGCATGACAGCCTCACGTGGTTCAGGCGGCTGCGTCGATAATCGCGCAGAAATCCGCTGCCTTCAGGCTGGCCTTACCGATAAGCGCACCGTTGACATCGTCAACATGCAACAGCGTGGCGGCGTTCCCGGGTTTGACCGAACCACCGTATAGAATGCGCGTTGCGCGTCCGAGATGGCCGCGAATATGACGATGCATTTCGGCAATGTCCTCCGGCGTCGGCGTCAGCCCCGTGCCGATGGCCCAGACCGGCTCATAGGCAATCAGGATACTGTCCGTCTGGGATCGGGGCAGGGAGCCGAGCAACTGCTTCTCAACGACTTGCAGCGCCTGTCCGGCTTCGCGATCCGCAAAGCGTTCACCGACACAGATAATGGGCGACAGGCCGCCTGAAATGGCCGCTTCGGCCTTAGCGCGGATGTCATCGTCGCTTTCACCATGGTCGGTGCGGCGTTCGGAATGCCCGACAATGACATGACTGGCGCCAGCGTCAGCGAGCATGGCCGCGCTGATATCGCCTGTATGAGCCCCGCTCTCCACCGCATGACAATCCTGCCCGCCAACGCCAAAGCCGGTATCGCCGAACAGATTGGCGAGTTCCGCGATCAGCGTCGCCGGGGGGCAGACCAGCACATCGCAATGTTCTGGCGGCTCCCCCTGATATCGCTCCAGCATCGCCTCGGCTTCGCGGAGGCTGGCGCGCAGCCCGTTCATTTTCCAGTTTCCGGCGATCAGCGGTTTCACCATCAGAAATAAGCCTCCGTTTTGGATCTCGCCGTTTTTGCTTATCAGCTTATTGGCCGGCGCGGCAAATACTCACGGGATGACGCTTGCGATCGGCTCGTCTATGACAGCAGCCATGTTTACAAAATTCTTTCACGCGCTGAAATCTGCCGGGCTACCGGTTTCACTGCGCGAATATCTGACCCTGATCGAGGGCGTCGAAGCGGATCTGCCAGGTCGCCAGGTGGATGATTTCTATTTTCTCGCCCGGGCAAGCCTGGTGAAAGATGAAAAACATCTGGACAAGTTCGATCAGATCTTCGGCCATGTCTTCAAGGGTCTTGAAAGCCTGACGGATGGCGTTGAAACGGCAGAAATCCCGGAGGATTGGCTCAGGCTTCTCAGCCAGAAATATCTGTCAGAAGAAGAGAAAAAGCAGATCGAGGCGCTGGGCGGCTGGGACAAGTTGATGGAGACGCTCAAACAACGGCTGGAGGAGCAAACAGGTCGTCACCAGGGCGGCAACAAATGGATCGGCACCGGCGGGACTTCGCCTTTTGGATCTGGTGGCTACAACCCGGAAGGGGTGCGCATCGGCAATGAAGGCGAACGCCAGGGCCGCGCGGTCAAAGTCTGGGAAAAACGGGACTACCGCAATCTTGACGACGATGTTGCGCTCGGCACCCGGAATATCAAACTGGCCCTGCGCAAGCTGCGCCGTTTTGCCCGTGAGGGCGCTGCCGATGAACTCGACCTCGACGAGACAATCACGGCCACGGCCCGGGCGGGCTATCTTGATATACAAATGCGACCCGAGCGGCGAAATCTGGTGAAGGTCCTGCTGTTTTTTGATGTCGGCGGCTCAATGGACCCGTTTGTGCGGGTGTGCGAAGAGCTGTTTTCTGCAGCGCGCGCCGAGTTCAAGCATATGGATTTTTTCTATTTCCATAATTGTCTTTACGATGTTGTGTGGAAAGACAATCGCCGCCGCTGGACCGAGAAAATCCCGACCTGGGATTTGCTTCACAAATATCCCCATGACTACAAGGTCATTGTTATCGGTGATGCCTCCATGAGCCCTTATGAGATCACCATGCCTGGCGGCGGCGTTGAACATATGAATGAAGAAGCAGGGGCGGTCTGGCTGCAAAGGCTGGCGCATGTTTATGAACGGCTGGTCTGGCTCAATCCGGTCGACGAGAATACATGGAACTATATCGGCTCGGTAAAGATGATCCGGCAGCTGATCGGTGATCGGATGTACCCGCTCACACTCTCCGGCATTGACCGGGCAATGGCGGAATTGAAGCGCTGAGGCGTTTTGCGTGACCGGTTTCTGCCGATACTTGCTATTGTTTTCGGCGTTCAGGGTCTGATTTGGGCTGCGAACCATCCGGGTCAAGAGGGGTGTGCATGTTGATGGCAACCGCTGACATTTCAGAATGCTATCGGGCTTCGGCTCGCCAGCGCAGCCCGATATGGCTGCGCATTCCTGTGCTACTGATGACCGCAAGCCTCTGGGTCTCCATGGCTTCTTTTGCGGCCTACATTTTCGTTCATTTTGGCGGATCGCTTCTGGCGGGGCATGCTGAGCGCTGGAATGCGGGACCATCGGACTTGCTGCGCGCCGGGGCGCCGTTCAGCAATAGCGCCATTTTTCTGCATTTCATGGCGGGCGCGCTTCTCCTGGTGCTGGGCCCGATCCCGTTGATCGGGTCCTTGCGGCAGAAGGCGCCAGCAATCCATCGCTGGACGGGTCGCACCTACGGTGTTGCGGCAGTGGCCACCGGTCTGGGTGGGCTTACCTATATCGCGGCGG
>CAYSMJ010000020.1:10690-25943 GCA_964432075.1 uncultured Caulobacterales bacterium
AATGCAGGCTTTGCCCTTTATGGCCTCTTCATGCTGGCCGCCGGTGTGCTCACGCCGTTCCACGCCATGCGCGGGGCTTTTGAGCACCACCGTGCCTGGGCCATTCGCCTGTTTGCCCTGGCAATCGCCTCCTGGCTTTATCGGATCGAGTACGGCCTCATTCTCACCCTGAATGACTATCGTGGTCACACGGACGACTTTCGCGGCTGGTTTGATTATCTGATGGCTTTTGGCTTTTACGTCCCGAACCTGTTGATTGCCGAAGCTTTTATTCGCGCGCCTGTTTCCGCTTGGCCAATACCGGCAAAGGTCGGGTTTGCTGCGTTGAGTCTTGTTCTGGCCTTTGTGATTGGTTTTGGCACCCTGATCTTCGTTACCTATGAATGGGCCCCGAAGATGGTGGACGATCTGCAGGTTCTTGGCCGCCAAGAATGATGGTGTCCGCATGACGGGCAAAAAACATCAACCCGGCGCAGATCTGCCTCCCCTCATCTGTTCGTGACTTGCCTGAACCAGGCGCCTTCGGCACAGCGTAGAACAGTCGTTAGCATTTCATGCTCTAACAGTGACACCACCTATTTATGTCGGTGTGTCCTGGAAACAGGGACCATCGTCGCCCAGCGGAAAGGAAGAACGCGGTGAACTTGACGCGCCAGTGTCTCAATAACCCGGCTGCCGTTGCCGTGACTTTGGCGATGATCGTCGTGATGGGCGTGATTTCGATCCGCCAATTGCCCGTGAAGCTCTTGCCGAATATTGATCGCCCCCTTCTTTCGGTCAATGCGAACTGGCGCGGTGCGAGTCCCCGCGAGGTCGAAAGTGAAGTCATCGAACCGATTGAGCGCGAGCTTCAGGGCCTGCCCAATCTGCGCTCGATTTCTTCATCGGCAAGGCGCGGTGGCGCCGGGATCCGGCTTGAATATTCGATTGGCACGGATATGGACAAAGCCTTCAATGAGGTAAATGCCCGGCTTCAGCGCGTGACGGGTTTGCCGGCCGAAGTCGATCCGCCCCGGCTAAGCAAGGGTGGGGGCCGCGGTGGGGGCGGCGATGCAGAGCGGCTGATTTTCCTGTTTGCCCAGCAACTCCCCGACGCGCCCGATCTTGGTATGCCGCTCGGCGATTTTCTTGAGTCCCGGGTGATCCCGGAGATCGAGAAGGTGGAAGGGGTTGCCGGCGTCGAGCTGAACCGCAACACGGGCACGCAGATCGTACGTATTGTTTTCGACCCGTACCGCCTTGCCCAGTACGGTCTTACGGTTGATCAGATCGCGCAACGGGTTAATCGTTCAACCGATGTGTCCGGCGGCGCTGTTGAAGTGGGGCGGCGCGATTACACCCTGCGTCTGGAAGGACGGTTTGCGGCTGATCAGCTGACCGAGACACCGCTCCTTTTTCGCAATGGCACAACCATTACCCTTGGCGATGTGGCGAGCGTCGATGTCGGGCCGGACACGCCACGCGGCGTGGTTTATCAGAACGGTAATCCGGCGATTAGCATGCCGGTGCTGCGAGAGCCGGGCGCGAATACCCTCGCAGCCATCGCTGAACTGACGAATGTGCTCGAACGTCTGAACAAGAGCGAACTTGAAGCGCTCGGGATCAGGATTGAAAAAAGTTTTGATCCCACCGTGTTTATCAAACGGGCGATTGCCCTGTTGTCATCAAACCTTGTCATCGGGATCAGCCTTGCTGTCGGGGCGCTATGGCTGTTCATCCGCCGGATCCGCGCGACCTTCCTTATTGCCGCTTCGATACCGATCTGCCTCATGGCAACGATTGTGACCCTGAACCTTTTCGGTCGGACGATCAATATTATCTCGCTGGCGGGACTGGCCTTTGCGACGGGCATGGTGCTCGACGCGGCGATTGTTGTTCTTGAAAACTTTGTCCGTCTGCGCGAGAGCGGTCTTGACCGGCGGGCTGCGGCTGAAAAATCGGTGGCACAGGTTGGGGGCGCGCTGTTTGCCTCCACCGTCACCACGGTTGCGATTTTTATCCCCATCCTGTTTTTCGAGGATGTCGAAGGCCAGCTTTTTGCCGATCTTGCGCTGACAATTGCCGTTGCGGTCTCGTTTAGCCTGATTGTGGCGCTCACCGTTCTGCCAACCGGGGCGGCCCAGTTCATTCGTTCCGGATCGCCCGGGCAAAAAACAACACACAGCAACGTCTGGGACACACTGGCCGACTGGCTGATGCGCTTTAGCGCGCAGCCGAGCCGCCGCTGGGCAGCCATTGGGGGGCTGACCATTGTTCCGATCGGGCTTGTGGCTCTGCTCTGGCCACAACTCAATTACCTGCCGCCAGTCAAACGCGATGCGATTGATGCCTTTATCTCGCTGCCTGCGGGATCAAGTATTTCTGCCGTGCGAGAAGAGGTTGCCGGCGTGGTGATTGATCGCCTGCAGCCCTATATGGATTGCGAAAAAGAGCCCTGTCTCAGGAACTATTATTTCTTTACCGGGTCCTGGGGTGGCAATCTTGGGGTGCGGGCAAAAGACCAGAGCCAGGTGCGCGAGCTAAACCGGGTGGTGAATCAGGAAATTCTCGCCGGTCTGCCCGATGTCCGGGCGTTTGCTCAGCAGGGAAATCTTTTTGGTGGCTTTGGCGGCAATGCTTCGATCCAGCTGGATCTTCAGTCCAGTGACGGGGCTGCGCTTGCCCTTGCTGCTGACGAGGCCGCATCGATTATCAGTGAGGTGCTCCCCGGTTCGCAGGTGCGTCCCAATCCCGATCCTCAGGTAGTGACCCCTGAAATTCGGCTTATTCCAGATGACCGTCGTCTTGCCGAAGTGGGTATGACCCGGGAAACCCTGGCCCGAACTGTACGTGCGCTCGGGGACGGGCTATGGCTCGGAGAGTTCTTCTATCAGGGTGAACGGATCGATATGTTCCTGCGCACCGAGGGCTGGAACGAGCCTGAGTTCCTCGACAATGTGCCGGTTGCAACACCTGGCGGTGGTATTGTCGGGCTGGGGGAATTGGCAACCATTTTGCGGACGGCCGGCCCGGCGCAGGTTTTCCGGCTTGATGGTCGGCGGACGATCTCGCTTGGTATCAACCCGCCCGAAGGCATGGCGCTTGGCCCGGCGGTTGCAAAAATCGAGGCGGAAGCCGAGCCGCGAATTCGCGCTCTGCTGCCGCCGGGCAGCGGGCTTGTTTATGGCGGCGATGCGGATGCGCTCAAGCGGGCTGTGAGCAATCTGGGCGGAAATTTTGCCCTCGCCGTAATGCTCTTGTTTCTGATCATGGCCGCGCTGTTCAAATCGGTAAAAGATTCGGCAATGGTGATCATCACTCTGCCAATGGCGGCGGTAGGCGGGGTCATCATGCTGCAGATCATCAATCTGTTTTCGCCAACCCCGCTCGACCTGCTGGGCATGATTGGATTTATCATTCTGTTGGGCCTGGTCGTCAATAATGCGATTTTGCTTGTCGCTCAGACCCGTGCCTCTGAAGCTGAAGGCAAGTCTCGTACAGAAGCTGTGCGCGATGCGCTGAGCCTGCGTGTGCGTCCGATCTTCATGTCCACGTCGACCTCGCTGATGGGGATGCTGCCATTATTGCTTGCCCCTGGCACCGGAAGTCTCATCTATCGCGGTCTCGCGGCCGTTATCGTCGGCGGGATGTTCGTGTCGACCCTGTTCACGCTCATCCTGCTGCCTGCCCTGCTTCAGGTCCAGTTTGGCGATAGTAAACGCAAGGTTGCGCTTTCGCCGGTGCCGGCTGAATAAGGGGTATTGGAGAAATCATCATGATCAAACGTATCGCACCGCTACTTGCCATCGCCGCTGTCATCCTCGCTGGGGTCGCTTATCAGGCCGGTCTGTTCTCAAATGATCAAATTGCTGATGAACGGCCTGCAAGCTCCTCCGCCAAAGGAAAACCGGGCGTTGGTCGCGGTGGCTTTCCGGCGGCCCGGGTTGTTGTGGCCGAAGCGCAGGAAAAAATGATGGCGCCGTCAACGCCGGTGCCTGGAACGGTAATTTCAAGTCGGGATGCCCGGCTTGCCGCCGAGGTTGGCGGCAAAGTCAACTGGGTTGCTGAAGTCGGGGAGACGGTCGAAGATGGGGACGTCGTCGCCATTCTCGACGATACGCAGGCAAAGCTGAATGTCCGCGAGCGTCGTGCAGAGGTGGCGCGTCTTGGCGCGCGTCTCGCCTTCCTTGATGATCGCTACACACGATTTTCTGATCTTGGCGATGAGATTGGCGAGTCCGAAACCTCCCTGATGCAGATGCGGTCTGAGCGCGACGAAGCGCGCCAGCAACTCGCAAGTGCTCGCGTTGCCCTCGAGCGTGCAGAGTGGCAGCTTGACCGGGCCCAAATCAGGGCGCCCTATGGCGGGAATGTGGTGGCGCGTGCGGTTCAGCTTGGTGAATTCGCCAATCCGGGTGCTGAAATTATCAGACTTGTCGATACTCACAGCCTTGAAGTCAGGGCGCAGGCGAGTGATCGCCTGCTGAGTGCCGTTCGTCCCGGTGACAAGGTTGCCGTTGTGGGCCGGAACGAGACGATAGACGGAACCGTTCGCGCCGTCGTTCCGGTTGGTGACGAGACAACCCGAACGCTGGAATTACGTGTTGGACTGCCGCCACAAACGCCGTGGTATGTCGGCGGGGCAGTGCGGGTGACACTGCCTTCCGCGCAGCCCCGTCTCGCCGTTGCTGCCCCGCGCGATACGCTTTTGATCCGCGGCGATGGCATCAGTGTTTTCAAGGTCGACAGTGAGGGGATGGCTCGTAAGATTTCCGTTGAGGTTGGTATTGCCCAGGGTGAGCTTATCGAACTGGTTGGAAATGTTCTGCCGGGGGACCAATTGATTGTTCGGGGTGCAGAACGTTTGCGCGATGGCCAGCAGGTTGAAATCAGCCCTTCACAATCCGAGATGAACCGGCCAGCGACCCCGCCAGCCGAAGCGGCCTGAGCGAGCGATGATGTTTCGGTTGCAAATCATCCTGCTTGGCTTGCTTTTTACCAGCGCCGCCGCTGCGGAAGAAACCCGGATCACCATTCGCGCCTTGTCAAAAGACGCCAAATCCATCGGCTCTGGCATGGGCGTTACAGAGGTTATCTTTCGTGACGCAGATACCGGGAACGGGTTTGATCGCGGCCCCACGTCGGGTGGAACTGGCGATAGGAATAAGATCATCCGTAAGCCACGCGAATGGTATTCACCGATTTTGCCGGACGATGCGCCGGTCTACCGGACCACGCTTGAACTCGACGCGCCACGCCGTATCACCTTCATGGTTCGCGGTCCGCTGGCGAGGCGTTTCGCCTGATGGCACAATGCTGATTTTCTTCAGGGCAAAGCCGCCGCTGGTCGATGCAGGGGCTGACATTTCTGAAGATTTTTGCCACTATATGGCCAACCTTGATGATCCGGGTGGTGATTTATCGCCGCTCCCCCGCGTGGGAATAAATCGTCCCTTGGTGGAAAACATATTGGGTAAGCGGGTATTTCATGTTCAGACTGTCGGCCAGCGCGGGAAGCTCTTTTGACTGATGATCCTTCATACGGATATGAAGCCGTTGCTGACGAATTCATGCGGGCACGCAGACCATTCGGACGTGATCTTGTGCGTCGATGGGCCCAGTCTTTGCCGCGCGGCGGTTCGGTCATTGATGTGGGATGTGGCTCCGGCGAGCCGCTCACGGCTCTTTTAATCGAGGGGGGATATACGGTCTTTGCTGTCGACGCCTCACCGAGTTTGGTTGCAGCTTTCCGATCCCGCTTTCCGGATACTGAAATTGCCTGCGAGACCGCCGAGGAGAGTTCGTTTTTTGACAGGACGTTTGATGCTGTCCTATGCGTTGGCTTGCTCTTTTTGCTTCCGTTCGACAAGCAGGAACGAGTGCTGATGCGGTTTGCCGATAGTCTTGTTCCGGGCGGCCGACTTTTGTTTTCCGCGCCTTCTCAGACCGGAACCTGGAACGATGTGCTGACCGGTCGACCGTCAGTTTCGCTTGGCCTTGAGGCCTATCGAAACCTTATTGAAGACAGCGGCATGGTTCTCGTCAAGACCCATACAGACGAAGCCGACACCCATTATTACGAAGCACAAAAGTGCTGAGCCCTATCGCGTCTGCCACATATTGGCGCAGAAGTGCGAACGTGCTAATACATGGTTGAAGGCTTTGATTGCCTTGACGATAAACCAGGTCAACCGGATAGACTTGCCACACACTGGTGAGCATGCATTCTCAAAAAAAGTGCCCGGAAGGTGAGGCTTGCCATGGATATTTTTCAGTTTTCTAAAGGCTCTCTTCTGTTGGTTGCGACGCTGCTGATTGTTGTCGCTTGCGCCAAAGAAACAGATGAGGCGGCCGGACGGAATAGTGCGTCCGGTACAAATGTGGAGAAAGCCAAATCCGCCATGGGTGGAAATCGGGAATCCGCCCTTGCGCCCGAAGTCGTTCAGGCACTGACCGTTTACATCATGAATTGCGGTACGATCAAAATCTCGGATCTTGACGGGTTTTCGACGGCCGGTGATTATGCCGGAAAAAGTGATACGTTTACGGATACATGTTATCTTGTGCGCCACCCTGAGGGGGATCTTCTGTGGGATCTGGGTCTGCCGGCGGCAACATTGGGTGATGGCGTGGTCAATGGTGTGTTTACGGTCAATATCGATGAAACCCTCGCCGACACCATGGCAAAACTCAATCTTGCACCGTCAGATATCGACTATGTCGCGATTTCACATGGGCATTTTGATCACACCGGCCAGCCGGAGGCCGCGGGCGATGCGACCTGGCTTGTCCATCAGAGAGAATATGATGCAATGTTTGCGGATGATGAGACAGCACAGCAATATGCTGCCTTCACCGGCTTAGATCGCCAGACATTCACCCGCGATTATGATGTGTTTGGCGATGGCAGCGTGACAATTCTTGAATTGCCGGGGCACACGCCCGGCCATACAGCCCTGCAATTGATGATGCCGGAGGCGGGGCCTGTGCTGCTCACCGGTGATCTGTATCACCGGGCGGAAAGCCGCCAGTTGCGTCGTGTACCACGTTTTAATACTGACGAGGAAGAAACACGCCGGTCCATGGAGCGGTTTGAAAAGATTTCCGATACCCTGGGCGCGCGCGTCATCATTCAGCATGAGCCTGCCGACGTGGCGACGCTGCCAGAATTCCCCGAGCCGCTGCGGTGAAACCACAATATGCGGTCTTCACCATTTTTAAAAGCGCGTGCTGATCAGGTTTTACGGCAAGGTGCAAGAGGCCCCGGGTGTCAGGAAAAAAGGCTTAAATAAACCCGAACAGATCTGCTTCAGCGAGGCGATCGGAGAGATCGGGGGTCAGCGGGTTGGGCCCAGAAAAATCCGCAGGCATCAAGCTTTCGAGAACTTCGGTGACGGTCTGGTCGACGGCATAAATGACCTGTTCAATGCTGTTGATGACAAGATTGAATACAGAAAGGTCTGCGTCCTTATTTTCCTCGGTTGTCAGGATCAGGAGGATATCGAAACCTTTGCCGCCGTCATACCGGTCCGAAGCGGTATTGTCGCCGCCAAGAAGAGCGCCGTCGGTAAAGACAAGAATATCATCATCATCGCCGCCAAACAGACTGTCAGCACCAAGACCGCCAATCAACGCGTCATTGCCGTCATTGCCATAAAGCCGGTCATTGCCAGAAGCGCCGGCAATCACGTCCGAGCCCGCGCCGCCCTTGACCCGGTCATTGCCAGCACCGCCGGACACAAGGTCAGAGCCGCTGCCGGCAAAAACCCTGTCCTGGCCCGTGCCACCGATGGCGACATCGTCACCGCCATGCAGCCAGACAAAATCACGTCCCCCGCCGGCAAGAACAAGATCATCACGACCGGTACCAAACACAAAGTCCAAACCGTCGCCACGCAACTGGGTGTTGCTGTTAAGGCTCGCCTCGGTGAACGCCGCAAAAACGCCATGCAGGTTCGCGGTCAGGTGTACGGGATCAAAGAACGCGGTTGTCGGTATATCCTCGGGATCGACCGCTGGGTTGGGCAGGTCGACCGTGCCATTGCCGAGTTGTACCGGCTCCTGAAGCTCAAGAAAACCGAAGGTCAACCCATCCGCGGTGATTTCGTCGGTCAAAGCATTGAGATCGACAATTTCCACTTCAATCCCCTCAAAGCCCAAAAGGAAGGCCCCGGTCCGCAAGCCGATATTTACAGTATCAATGGCAAGATCGCCGATCGTGTTGATGAAGGGGTCAAGAAAATTACTGGCCGGGAAGAAGGTCGCATCGGGCAGGGTGTTGAGGATAATGGTCCCGACACCTGCATTGGCAAAATGCCGTGCGGCGTTGAGATTGGCGTCAATCACGTCGGCGGCGAGCCCGAAAATCTCAAATGGCGCCGCAAGAAGGCTTGAGGGCTCAAAGGCTGCGAAATCGTTTAGCCCGATGAAAATGCTGGCGGCGGAATTCGGTGACGGCGGCATGCCGGTCAGGGCGGCATCGAACAGGTCAAGCTGGCCGTCAAGATTGAGGTTCTGGTTGATAAGGGCTGCGGCGGCTGGTTCGGACTGCAGCATGGCGGAAAGCGCCGGCGTAATCAGGCTGCCCGCTGCATCAAGCAGGGTTTGCTCGCCGAGTGCCTCGGCGCCGCCAAAGGCAAAATTGAACACCTGCCCTGCGGGAACGCCCAGGAGACCGGGCACGGTTTCGGCGTAAACGGGACCATTCGAAAACCGGCCCGCATAGGGTGGCGAGATCGGGATCGGGTCAAACCCGGTGGTGTCGATGCCGGCCTTGTCCGCCGCATCGATGAGAGCGCTGGTAATGCCAAAAATTCCGCCAGCATCGGTCAGGCTGTCGCCAACATAGAAAATCTGGTCAAAGGTCTGCATCGGTTCTCTCCCTGTTGTGTAGTCAGAGGTTATCGCGGATCGGTGGATGCGCCTAGGAAAAAGTCGCGCTTTTGCCGCACTGTTTCTCCTGTGAATTGTATCGGCGGTTGTTTATGATCCGTTGCGCAATGGAAAAAAACACTACGAGGACAGTCCGATCACCGAAATTGCAAGGTCGTTTTCAGGCGACGATGACGATCCAACAAATGTCAATGTACCGTGGAAAGAGGATAATCAGGCGTGGTGGGATTGGTATCTGACGCTCGCCGATAATGCCGGTGCACCCGTGGGCCCGCTTGTTGAGGGACCGCCCGAGATTGATGCGCCCCGATTGGCCGATACGGCCCTCGAAAAGACCCTTTCCGAACCCTATCCGCTGACGACTGCACAGATCACCTTTTTTAAGGCCAATGGCTTTATCAAGCTGCAGGAGGTTGTCTCGCCAGGAGCTGTCTTGCGATTACGCACGGCGATAAAAGAGCGGCTGGAAAAGACTTTTGGTGTATCGCTTGATGGAGCGGTAGAGAGCCGGTTCCTCAGTGAGGAGATGGTCTGGCTTGATGATGTCACGATCAGAATGTTTGTGCTCAGTCCACGGATTGCCGGAATCTGTGCCCGGCTTCTCGGGGTATCGGGGGTCCGGCTTTATCATGACAATCTATTGTCAAAGGAGCCGGGCAGTGGGCGAACGCCGTGGCATTATGACGATCATCATTTTCCCCTGGAAACCAATGATGTCGTAACCGCATGGATTCCGGGCCAGCAAATCCCCCGCGAGATGGGCCCACTTGCCTTTGCCAGGCCAATCAAGGCGTGGGAGCTGGTCCGAGATGTGCCCTTTGATAAGACGAATACAAGCTATGACCGGCATGTGGCGAAAATATTCCGTGCCCATCAGATTGCTGTTGAGGATAGTCCGTTTTCGATTGGAGAGGTCAGCTTTCACCATAATCTGAGTTTTCATACCGCCGGGCCGAACCGAACCCGCAAAAGCCGGATCGTGTTGGCCAATACCTATTTCGCAGATGGCGCCCGTCTTGTTGATCAACCGACTATGGTGTCAGGCGACTGGCAGAAATTCCTGCCTGGCATAGGGCCCGGTGAGGTTGCGAAAAGCCCGCTTAACCCGATTTGCTGGACTGATTGTCAGGACAGGACGAAAATGGATGCAATATGAGTGATACGTTTGACCGCAGTTGCGCCCATTGGAGCGAAGCCAAACGCGCTGAAATGGATGAGTTTTACGCGCTCGCCTCGCTTGATTACCGTGAGCTGACAAGTGCCTGTGATTGGGCAAGCTGGTTGCGGAGCGCTGAAACAAAAGCAATTGCCCGCGGGCGCGACCGGCTCTCGCTCCTTGATGTTGCGTGCGGGTCGGGCAAATTTCCGTCCACGCTTGTTTCGGCGGGTGACCTCGGCAAGGCCGGGCTTGAGCCGATAGACTATGCGCTACTCGATCCTTCGGCTTTTTCGATCGCAGAAGCACGGCAGGCCCTTTCTTCTCCCTTTGTACCAGGTACAGAATATCCCATACCTTTGCAGGCATTGAACGTTCCCGAGGGTACCTTTGATATTGCCTGGGCGACACACGCCTTGTACGCCGTACCGGGCGACGACATCGACCTGGCAATGCAACGGATGACAGCGGCTGTGGCTGACAAGGGTGTGATCGCGCATGCCCGGTCTGACTCACATTATCTGCGGTTTTACGATCTGTATCTTGCGTCTCTTGGTCCTTCCACTGCACAGCCCTATCTCAGTGCAGAGACCATAGAGGAGGCGCTCCGGCGTCAGGGTTTGCCGGTCGAAATAATGACAATTTCGTATACTAACATTTGCCCGGAAGCCTCTCGTGCGACAGTCGAAGGCTATTTGCAGCGTTGTGTGTTTGACGATCAGCTGACTTTGGAAACCATGCTGGAAGACCAGTACACGGGGAAATATTTGCGAAGCTGCCTTGCGGACGGGGAATGGCGATTTTCGCAGATCGTAGAGCTAATTTTCTTTTCCAAGCCGTGACGGCAAATCTTCAAGGAACACAAGACTAGTGAACAATTCATGCAAGGACGGTATCTCAGAGATAAAAAGCCCGTGGACGGAAAGAATTCGTCGCGGCGAAAAGCCGGATGCCGATGATGTTCGCCGGCATTTGCGTGCCGTTCATGAGCGTTATGCAGGTTTTGCCGAATCCTGTGCGTTGAACTGCCGGGACGAGCAGGGTCGCAACAGCTATGAGTGGCTTCTGGAAATTGTCGATCCGGCCTCTTGCGATCAATTGCTTGACCTGGGGTGCGGTGGCGGGGCCCTTGTTGGGTTATGTCACGAGCGTTTTGGCGATGAAACGACGCTGATCGGGGTTGATATGAGCCCTGATGAACTGGCGCTGGCGCGCGAGCGGCTGCCACAAGCGATTGAGCTTCACCAAGGGGTTTCACAGAATATGAGTTTCATGGCTGATGCAAGCGTTGATGTCGTCTTGTGCCACTGGGCTTTGACGCTGATGGCGCCTGTTGAACCGGCTCTTGAAGAGGTAAACCGGATTCTGAAACCGGGTGGGGTCTTTGCCGCTATCGTCGATGGCTGGGATGGTGCCGATTCAACTTATGCGAAGGTCAGTCATCTGATTTATGACCAGGTGACGCGCGAATTTCCCGACTATGCAGCCTATGAACTTGGTGACCCGAGGGTTCGCCGTGACGACAGTCTGCGTGGGCTGGTCGCTGATCTGTTTCCCGGTGCGGGCGTTGAGGTGGAACCCAGTCTTCTCTCAATGGAGGGGCACGCACAGGCCCTCGCCGAAGAAGCAGCCAATTTCTTTTATGCTTCCTATGTCCTGTCATCGGAAAATCGTTTGCTTATGCTCGCGGATTTGACGGAATTTTTCAGGTCTACCGGCGCCGTGTCGCGGTTTTCCATGCCGGTGAACCGTCTTGTTGTTCGCAAGCCGTTGTGATGGGTGCTGTTTCAGCCAGTCTGGAAGCAAACATTCCAAAATGACCGTGGGTCTTTTTGCGCTTTGTCAGCCCGCCTTGGGAAACCGGATTTGCCGGCGGCGATTTATTTCTTCGATATGGCGGGGGCCGATCTCGCAGCACCCTCCCAGGATTGTTGCCCCTGCCTCGGCTAGTTTCATGACATGGTCTGCGAAAGCCTCCGGACCCAGATCTTCGCGCCGCGTCAGCAGGTCAACAGTCGTATCGGCCTGAAGCGGCGCGACGGTGGTAAAACCGTTTGCATAGGCACCTACAGGCTTGTTGAGCGCCAGCAGGTCGTACACAGCGGTTTGCGTTGCCTCAGGCGGTGCACAATTAATCAGGACGGCATGTGCGCCAGCGTCAAAGGCTGCCTCGGCGGCGGCGGTCACGGCTTCGCCCGAACGCAGAAGCGTCCCATCCAGCTCATCGACGCAAAGGGCTGTCCAGACCGGTATGCCGACGCCATGTGCTGCCTGTGTGGCCAGTTGTGCCTCTTCGATCGATCCAAGTGTTTCACACAGGAAGAGATCGACCCCATCGGCTTGTGTCGCAACAATTTGTGCATATTCATCGGCGGTCTGTTCTGCGCTGAGCCGGTCTGCGGGTCTGTAGCTGCCGGGTAGAGGCGGCAGACAACCGGCGATCAGGGCCTGCGGGTTAATCCGATCGCGTGCGCGCTTTGCGGCGCCAAGCGCGGATTCCTGCAAGGTCGCAAATTCGTTTTCCCGTCCGGCCCTTGCCAGCCGGGACGGGGTTACCGAGTAAGCACTCAGGGTGATGACGTCGGCACCCGCCTTCAGAAAATCAGCATGGGTGTTTTCGACAAGGTCCGGTTGATCCCGGATAACATCGGCAGACCAGAGCGGTGTGGCGGCCCGCCCCATACGGGTGATCAATTCCTGGCCCATACCGCCGTCGAGGAGTGTGAACGACATATTATACTTTCATGTCTGATACTTTCCGTATGAGCGCCAGTACGGGTTTGCCGTCCGTGAAGGTTCTTCCTCTGGCAGGGCATGCGTCGAAACGCCCGCACGCTGGGCGGAGTGTTATTGCGTCGGTGCCGCATCCTTTCTATTGGCTACCCGAATGGAAGCTGCGCGCCCTTCAATCGTGATTGCCATTGACGGACCGGCCGCCGCCGGGAAGGGAACCCTTGCCCGGCGCATTGCCCGAACATACGGGCTGGCCTTTCTCGATACTGGCGGGCTCTACCGGGGGGTGGCATGGCTCATGCGCGAACGCGGCTTTGATCTGCGCGACGAGGCTGCCGGCGAGGCGACCGCGCGAGATTTTTCGCTTCAGGCCATTGAGGGGGCAGACCTGCGCACACGGGCCATCGGAGCGGCCGCGAGCGAGATCGCGGTCAATGAGGGTGTGCGCGCAGCACTGCTTGATTTTCAGCACGGCTTTGCCGCCAATCCGCCTCCAGGCCATCGCGGGGCTGTCCTGGATGGCCGCGACATCGGCACGGTGGTGTGCCCCAACGCTGATCTGAAACTTTTTGTGACCGCATCGCCAGAAGCCCGTGCCCGGCGCCGCTGGCTTGAACTGGTCACCAAAAACCCGGCGCTTACCGAAGACGAGATGCTCGCCGATATCCGCGAGCGCGATGCCCGGGATCGGGATCGCGCTGCGGCGCCGCTCCTCAAGGCAACGGACGCACACTTGATTGATACCACTCATCTGTCTATAGACGCGGCGTTCGCGGCGGTGCAGCCTCTGATCGAACCTCTCCTTGCCAGGCCGGATGCGTAGAAGTTTCGCGATTGCCCGGCCGCAATCGATGAGAGGTGTTTGTGTGTTTTTTGGTCAGGTGCCTGCGCTGTCAAACTGAAATCGGAAATCGGGTGAAACCCTCAACTGCGTGACAGGCGTCCGCGTTTCTGCCGCCATTTTGAAAAATGGCAGAACCGGAAAGACCGCCGGAACCAACCGGATGGCAACGAAGTGAACCCCAAAACCTGAAAGAGTCTAATCACAAGTGTCTGAAACAGAAAGCTTTAACCCGTCGCAAGAAGATTTTGCGACCATGCTCGAAGCGTCCCTGATCGATCAGGATTCCTTCGAAGATACTGTTGTCAAAGGTATCGTCACCGCCATCGAGAAAGATATGGCCGTGATTGATGTAGGCCTGAAAACCGAAGGCCGTGTCCCTTTAAAAGAATTTACGCTGCCAGGCCAGGAACCAAGCCTTGCTGTTGGCGACAAGGTGGAAGTGTACGTCGAGCGCATCGAGAATGCGCAGGGCGAGGCGGTCGTCAGCCGCGAAAAGGCCCGCCGGGAAGAAGCGTGGGATCGTCTAGAAAAGCAGTTTGAAACCGAAGAGCGTGTTGATGGCGTGATTTTCAACCGCGTAAAAGGCGGCTTCACGGTTGATCTTGACGGTGCCGTGGCGTTTCTGCCGGGCAGCCAGGTCGATATTCGCCCTGTCCGGGACGCAACCCCGCTGATGAACATTCCGCAGCCCTTCCGCATCCTCAAGATGGACAAGCGGCGCGGCAACATCGTCGTTTCGCGTCGGTCCATCCTCGAAGAGGATCGTGCGGAACACCGCCAGGAGGTCGTCCGTGAGCTGAGCGAGGGCGAAACCCGTAAAGGCGTCGTGAAGAACATCACCGACTACGGCGCGTTCGTCGAGCTCGCGCCGGGCGTCGACGGTCTTCTGCACGTCACCGACATGAGCTGGTCGCGCGTCAACCATCCGTCGGAAATCATCAACGTCAATGACGAAGTCACCGTGAAGATCATCAAGATCAACCCGGAGACGGCGCGCATCTCCCTCGGCATGAAGCAGCTGCACCCGGATCCGTGGGAAGGCGTTATGCTGAAGTACCCGCTGAACGCCAAGTTCAACGGCCGCGTGACGAACATCACCGACTACGGCGCATTCGTGGAACTGGAGCCGGGCGTCGAAGGCCTCGTCCACGTCTCCGAAATGAGCTGGGTGAAGAAGAACGTCCACCCGGGCAAGATCGTCTCCACCTCCCAGGAGGTCGAGGTGATGGTGCTCGAAGTCGACGAAGCCAAGCGCCGTATTTCGCTCGGTCTGAAGCAGTGCCTCTCTAACCCGTGGGAGAACTTCGCCGAACGTCACCCGGTCGGCTCCATCGTCGAAGGCGAGATCAAGAACATCACCGAGTTCGGTCTGTTCGTCGGCATCACCGAAGACATGGACGGCCTCGTCCACCTGTCGGACCTCGACTGGAACCGCTCCGGCGAGGACGCGATCAAGGACTATGAGAAGGGCCAGGTCATCAAGGCCAAGGTCCACGAGGTCGATCCGGAGCGCGAGCGCATCTCGCTCTCGATCAAGCACCTCGAAGGCGATCCGATGGACGCCGTCGCCGGCGATTCGCGCGGCGACGACGTCACCTGCACCGTCACCGCCATCGAAAGCGGCGGCGTCGAGGTTCAGATCGGCGGCG
>CAYSMJ010000021.1:0-25932 GCA_964432075.1 uncultured Caulobacterales bacterium
TCTTTTCTGCTAAGGGATATTCGCAAACCCGCTATTGACTTTCCTGCCCCACCCTCGACAAATACCGTTTTTGGCTTTTTGCATCATTTTTGTCATCGCCCGCTTTTCTTGTTTTCTGAAGACCCTGTCTCAACCGATGATGTTTCGATTCCGCCGGCTCAGTTTATCTGGCGGGGAGAGAGCTTTCATCTGAAAGCTCATCTTGAAGCTGAAGCCATATCTGAACTATGGCCGTATAACGACTATTTTGATGAAAAAGGGTCCAAAACCTATTGGTGGGTACAAACCCGACAAGGGCCCCGCTTCTGGCTTTGCCGAAGCCCACGGCAATCCATATCAACAGGCAAAACGAAATTGACAGTCAGAGGGGCTTTTCTATGAGTTACGCAGCGCTCATGGTAATTTCGAATTTTTCTTTTCTTCAAGGGGCCTCGCACCCGGAAGAACTGGTTGACCGTGCCTGCGCCCTTGGTCTCAAAGCTATCGCTATCGGTGATATCAACAGCTTTGCCGGAATTGTCCGGGCTCATACCAGTGCCAGGAAAATTGGTATTCAAAATATTGTAAGCACAAGGCTGCATCTTGACTGTGGACAAGAAATTATCGCGCTCCCCAAAACACGTGCTGCCTATGGGCGATTATGTCGTCTTTTGACTATAGGCAAGCGCCGGGCTGAAAAGGGCCAGTGCAATCTATCTCTTGACGATGTTTGTCGCTGGTCTGCGGAAAGCTGCCTTATTATTATTCCTAAAGATTATGATGATTCTCTTCCCGAAAAAATCCTTACCCTCAAAAAATACGCTTCAACCGATCTTTTTCTTGGCCTTGTGCCAGCTTACGATGGCCTTGATCGCGTAAGATTTACCTATCTGGACGCCATATCCTCTGCCTACAACATCCCCAAGGCTGCACTGGGCAATGTGATGATGCACATCCCTCAAAGACGCGCCCTTGCAGATATTCTTTCCTGTATCCGCCTCAGAACCACAATTGACAGGCTGGGTCTTACGGCACTTTCCCATGACCAAAATCATCTTCAGCTCCCTGAAGTCATAAAGGTTCTTTTTCGTGATCACCCGGATGCTCTCGAAAACAGCCTTGCCATTGCAAGGCTCTGCCAGTTTTCTCTTGATGAACTTAAATATGAGTATCCTGATGAAATCACCAAAGGCGAAATGCCAAATAATCGCCTGCGCAAACTGACTGAAGCGGGGTTGAATAATCGCTATCCAAGCGGTATTCCTGAAAAAGTACGAACACTTGTTGAAAAAGAGTTTGAACTCATCAAAGAACTTGATTATGCACGATATTTTCTTACCGTACACGATATTGTTAACTTTGCCCGTTCTCAGGGTATTTTATGTCAGGGCAGAGGTTCTGCTGCAAATTCTGTGATTTGCTATGCACTGGGCATGACTTCTATCGGGCCTGACATTATTTCAATGGTTTTTGAACGCTTTGTTTCCAAGGCGCGTAATGAGCCGCCTGATATTGATGTTGATTTTGAGCATGAACGCCGCGAAGAGGTTATTCAGTATATTTATGAAAAATATGGCCGCCATCGCGCGGGTATATGTGCTACAATTATTCATTTCCGAAGCCGCGCTGCTATCCGTGAAGTTGGCAAGGCGATGGGGCTTTCACAGGATATTGTGGCTGCCATGGCGTCTGATATCTGGGGCTGGTCAGGGGAAGGGCTGGGCGAAGACCAGGCGCGCAGGCTCGGTGTCAATCCTGATGATCCTCATATCCGCAGGACATTGTCGCTTGCACGCGAATTAATCGGATTCCCACGGCACTTATCTCAACATGTCGGTGGCTTTATCATAACCCGAGATCGGCTTGATACGCTTTGCCCGATTGAAAATGCTGCAATGCAGGATCGGACAGTTATAGAGTGGGATAAAAACGATATAGACACGTTGGGCATGCTCAAAGTCGATATCCTTTCTCTTGGCATGCTGAGTTGCTTGCGACGGGCCTTTGATCTTTTGCGCTCCTGTTATGGGCTGGATTATGATCTGGCAAGCCTGCCGGCCGAAGACCCCGCGGTCTATGACATGCTTTGCAAGGGAGATTCCGTTGGCCTGTTTCAGGTTGAAAGCCGCGCGCAAATGAATTTCCTGCCACGAATGAAGCCACGATGTTTTTATGATCTGGTTATTGAAGTTGCCATTGTCCGCCCCGGGCCAATTCAAGGCGATATGGTCCATCCTTACCTGAAGCGTCGCAATGGAGATGAGGTGGTCGAGTATCCCTCGCCGGCCCTGGAGGAGGTCTTGCGCCGCACACTTGGCGTTCCGCTTTTTCAGGAGCAGGCAATGCAGATCGCCATTGTTGCTGGCGGGTTCGATGCAGGAGAAGCCGACAACTTACGCCGCTCGCTAGGCGCCTTCCGTGGGCCCGGCTCAGTTGAAAAATTCAGGGATCGCTTTATCGCCGGGGCCTTGGCAAAAGGTTATGATCATCGCTTTGCCGAGCAATGCTTCAAACAGCTTGAGGGTTTTTCCGGCTATGGCTTTCCGGAAAGTCATGCAGCAAGTTTTGCGCTTCTGGTTTATGCTTCGGCCTGGATCAAGTGCCATTACCCGGGCGTTTATTGTTGTGCGATCCTGAACTCTCAGCCAATGGGGTTTTACGCCCCGGCACAACTTGTCCGGGATGCCCGTGAACATGGCGTTGAGGTGCGTCCGGCCTGCGTCAACAAAAGTTATTGGGATAATCATCTTGAGCTGGATCAATCCGGACAGTGGGCGGTACGGCTTGGCTTTCGTCAAATCAAGGGATTCAGGCAAGAGGATGCCCATTTTCTCTCAGGGGCTCGCGGTCATGGCTATAATGCTGCGGAAGATCTCTGGCGCCGTGCGGGGATAAGGCCGGCGGCTTTGAAAAAACTGGCCGATGCCGATGCCTTTCATAGTCTTGGCCTGACCAGACGTGAAGCACTATGGCAGATCAAGGCAGTCCGCGCCGAAACGCCGCTACCGCTGTTTTCCGATCTGGAAGGGGAAAACCGGGCTGAGCCGCCTGTGTATCTGCCTGCATCTACTCTTGGAGAAGATATTTTTGAAGACTATGTCAGTACACGTTTAACCTTGCGTGAGCATCCTGTATGTCTGCTTCGCGACGATTTTCCCGGGTCAACATTGACCGCAAGCGCACTCCGGGAGTGCCCGAACGGACGCATCATAACTATTGCCGGTCTCGTTATTACCCGACAACGACCCGGCACGGCCAGCGGTGTGATTTTCATCACACTGGAAGATGAGACGGGTAACAGCAATATTATTGTCTGGCCAAAAACTTTTGAACATTTCCGGAAAGCTGTTATAGCTGGCCGACTGCTCGTGGTCAGCGGCAAACTTCAGCGAGAAGGCAATGTGATCCATATCATTGCAAACCGGATCGAAGATCGGTCCCGGCTTTTGGATACGCTGAGCGATATTGATATTATCAAAGGCAGAATCGACCCCACCTGGATGGGGGCCGATGAGGTCAAACGCCCGGTTCCTCTGGAGAAATATTGGGAGCGTAATCCAGAATCCACGCCACGTGCCTATACACGTTCGGCTTCAGAGGCCAACGCAGGAAAATCCATGCCCCATAAAAGCCCCGCCAGCAGACCCCGTCATCCCAGGGATCAGGCCCGTACTCTTTTTCCCAGCCGGGATTTTCATTGAGAACAAAAACCTGCCTATAAATTTAGTTCTCAAAGACGATTTTTGACCACGATTTTTTCAGTAGCCGGTCATTTCCAGATAACCGCGTCCGGGGTGGCTCCCACTTATCCGCACAGGCCCTTCCCAATAGGGAAATAAGGTCGCCATATAAGCGTCTTCATTCAATGCTTCTGTCTTGACACTTATTCCGCGATCAGGAATCTCAATCGTCCAACTGACCGGGATCATCCGTCCCGCTACTTTTCGCTTTTCAAGCGGGGTGAAGCGGATGATCTCGTTTACAAGATTCTCTGTTTTGCCGTCTACAGATATCCAGGTACCCGATGTAAAGCCTTCTTTTACCCCTTCCCGTAGTCGGAAGATCATAAGTTTATCACCACTGTCAAAATGTAGTGAAAACCAGTCCCATCCGGACTGGTCCTCGCTGAGTGGCTGGCTGCTCCATTCGCGATCAAGCCAAGCCACGCCGGTTATCGCTTTTTTCTCACCATCGATAATCAGTTCACCTTTCACCTGATAGAAAGGCTGACTGTAATAGTATGATGCCTGACCTTTTTCCGATTTTTCACTGAAACCATTGTCACCATGTCGGACAAACGGTCCCTCGGCCACCAGCGTGACATCGTAGGAAAAATCATCACCCTCTGCCTTAAGTCCCAGCTTATCTATTCCTGTCTCTGATGTTCCGTACATCATCCAATTGTCAATCCACGCAGTAAATGGCGAACCCGTCACGCCGGCCTGGCCAATCCCACCGCGGGCAAACCGTTCGGCAAATCGATGGCGACGCCCATCGGTAACCGCTGCATGAGCCATCCAGAACTCAGGTTGAGCCCAACCTTTTTCGCCGGTTTCCGGAAGTAACGCGTTTCGAAACAAGGTCCACTGCAAGCCCATGGGCCGATCTTCCGCATCACTGAGATTGGCAGTGATATACCACCATTCAATACGATAATCCGGGTGCGCTAAATGATCTTCAGGGAACTTCAGAACTTTCCCCGGTCGAACGTCAGTATACCCCTCAGACTGCCTGCCAAGACCTGCATATCCTTGCTGGCCCACTGTTGCCGGTGTCATAAGCGCAAAACTCACAAACAGGGATATCCCGACACACATGCTTTTGAGACGGTGGTGGCAGTGTACTCTCATCGTTCCTCCGAGAATAGGCGTAACAACGTGACCGTTTTCATCCGTCCCAACTGCACCGCCGGAACAAAAGCTGCCGCCACAGCAGTCAGGACGGCAAGAATGATCAGGAATGCAATGTCTTTTGCAAAAAACGTCAGCGGTAAACGCCAGCCAAAAGCTTCAACATTAATGACATTGGTCAGAATTACAGCGACACCAAGCCCAAGCGGAATGGCAAGCGTGGCAGTGATCAAGGCGAGGAAAAAAGCGCGAATGAGTTCAGTCAAAGACAAAATCCGGCGCCTGACCCCCATCGCCCAGACCGGACCAAGCTGCGGCAAGCGTGCATTGGCAAGGCTCAGCAGCCCTGCAAAAAGGGCGATCCCAGCGACTATGAATGTCAGCACGTTGAGGGCTGCTGTGACAGCAAAGGTCCTGTTGAAGACCGAAAGGGAAAAATCTTTCAGGGCCAATTGGTCTATCAATTCACTTTCGCCAAGCCCGTATCGCTCTTTGAGCCGCTGCAAAATCTCGGTAACATGATCTTTGTCAATGCGGGCCGCGAAAAGACTTGCTTCAGCGGCTGGAAACCAGGACGCAACAGCTTGACGCGGCGCCATGATCTGTGCCGTTGTGTTTCCGTAATCAGAATAAATTCCATGGATTCTTGCCGGCCTTTCGCCTCCATCAATATCAAACATTATCTGGTCACCGACCGACAAATCATCCCGATAGGCAAGCTGCTCGTTAATCAAAACACCGCTTTTCTGAACAACATCGCCCCAAGGGTCCTTGGTTGCCGCGAGTAATGGCCAATTATCACGATAGGTTTTATCCGGGGTATAGCCAAAAACTGAAAGCGGCTGACCGTTGAGCCGTGTTTCGGCAAACACCATAGGCAAGACACGTTCAACACCGTCCTGCTTCGTCAGCCATCTGCGAATCTCGACGGATTTTTCATCCGTACCAGGATTCACATAAATTTCAGCTGCAAGACGTTGATCCAGCCAACCATCAAAGGTATGGCGAAAACTGGCTACCATGGAGCCGACGCCAATATTGACGGCGAGTGCCAACAGCAAGGCCTGCAAGGCAAGCGACAGTCCGGACAATTGCTGGCGTGTATCAGCGAAAAACCACTCGACAAAAGCCGCTTTCGGGGCGACTCGCTGCAAACCCGCAAGCAACAGGCTGAGACTTTGCGGCAGAAATAATGCCGAAGCGACAAGAAGGCAGCCCATAATAAGAAAACCGGCAACCAGCCCCTTGCCAAAGGCCAAAAGCAGGATCAAACTGATGCAAACATTTGCTGCCAGTATCGCCTGTACACGGAAAGATCGACTTTGTTTCCGCCGCCATGCCTGTGGGGCTGCCGTTGCGAGAACCGGAAGTGAGCGTGTCTGCAGGATAAACCGGAGCGCCGCAAACAAGGCTCCGATAACACTCATGCCAAGCCCAAGAAGCAACCAGCCGGGGCGAGCCACAAGCTGATTGGTGATCGCCGCGCCGTATAAACCACGCAATGTCATGGCAACACCGGGCATCAGAAATGATGCGATCACATAGCCAAGAACAATCCCGGCAAGACCTGCAAGAAGCGCGATACAAAGAATCTCAGTCACAAGAACGATTGTGAGTTTTTGTTGTGACACCCCGCAGGCGCGCAGGGTCCGAAAAATCGGACGACGCTGTTCAAAAGCAAGCCCGGCGGCTGCGTGCACAATCAGGAGTCCGACGAGAAATGACAGGAATCCGAACGCGGTCAGGTTCAGATGGAAGCTCCTGGTAAGTTGTTCGATATCGGTTTGCGGCGCCGGTGCGATTATTTTCAGACCTGCGGCTTCTAGCTGACGTTTATCGTCTTCCTCGATATTTTCCTGTGTATACAACAGTTCCGTAAGACGATTGTCCATATCAAGCAGCTTTTGCGCCGCGCCGATATCGACGATCACGACACCCGGAGCCATCCCGGAAACCGGATATGCTGGTGGCAGGGTTCGATCATCGCGCAATACAATGCTTTGTCCGGGCTTGACGCCGGACTGATCCAGGACTTCCGGGCTCGTCGCTGCAAGCCAGGGCGGCGTGAGGAACTGAACGATATCAACTGCCGAGTCCGTTTCGCTGTTATTGGACGCAAGATTAATCGGCGAATATTGCGCGGGCAAGGTGACCGGGTCGATTGCCAGAAGCGAAAATGAGCCCTGTTTAAGCCTGATCTCCTGTCGGATTACCGGCGTGACGGGCAGGCCTTTACGGCGCAACGCTATGTATGTTTCCTGCCTGACAGGTCGATTATCCGCGCGTTTGACTGTCGGAAACTGGTCTGAACCGAGAATGCCGGATGCTTCATCATATGAGGCACGTGCCTCCGCATTCAGGGCCTGCACGCCTGAAAAAAGCGCGGTGGCGGTAGCAAGCCCGATCAGCATGGTAATCAACTGCATTGGTTTCCGACGCCAATGACCAAACAGGGCGGCGAAGACAGGACCGATCGGTTCACGCTTTATCGTCATGACGTCAGGACACCGCGTTCGAGATGGAGCCGACGGGGCAGCCGCTCAGCCAGCCGTTGGCTGTGTGTCACGAGAAGAAAGGCAGTTCCGGTGGACCCGGCCAGTTCCAATGCCAGATCAAGAACGCTATCTCCAGTCGCTTCATCAAGATTTCCAGTCGGCTCATCGGCGAGCACAAGCGGAGGACGCGCTGAAAGGGTGCGCGCTATCGCAACACGCTGTTGCTGGCCCCCTGACAATTGTTCAGGATAGCGACTTTCCAGGCCAGCCAAGCCCAATCGCTCCAGAAGGCGGGCATCCCATGACGGGTCATGCCGGCGCGCAAGCTTCGCCTGAAAAGCAATATTCTGAGATACAGTCATGCTTGGAATCAGGTTATATTGCTGAAAAATAACCCCAAGCGAGAGGCGACGCAGATTAGCGCGCCCGGTTTCATCGAGCATCCCGACATCAATGCCAGAAACAACAATCCGACCACGGTCGATCGTATCTAATCCTGCGACAAGATGCAAAAGGGTTGATTTTCCACTACCGGACTCGCCCGTCAGCGCGACGCTCTCCCCGGTCGACAGGGCAAAACTCACACCGCAGAGAACCTCTAAAGGCCCCTGCAGGGTTTGATAGGACTTTGCCACATCTTCGATGGTTAAGATCATTGTGCTCGAACCAAATGCTAACAAGATCCCTGTATTGTCGGAAACAAAATCTCATAGCAAGGCGTTCCTTCGCCGCGGCTTGCCCCCAGATCCCGTCACGATTTGGCCGATTGGCTGTGACCAAATTCTTTCAGAAGGAAGGTCATCGCCCCCTCTTCGGCCCCCGTCACGTGCGCACGGAAGCCGGCGAAAAGTTCGCGTCCGATCCCAAAGTGCTCAGCGTCCAGCTTCGCCGCCTCCGATGCCCGGCTTTCAAGGTCAGCATCAACTGTCAGTGTGCCCGCTACCGTATCGATCGTAATACTATCGCCATCACGAAGGCGAGAAATCGGACCATCGTCAAGTGCCTCCGGGGTCAAATGGATCGCAGCGGGCACTTTTCCACTTGCCCCGGACATCCGCCCATCTGTCACCAAAGCCACCCTGAACCCCTTGTCCTGCAAAACGCCTAATGGCGGTGTAAGCTTATGGAGTTCAGGCATGCCATTGGCTTTTGGTCCCTGAAACGCAACAACGGCTACAAAGTCACGGTCAAGCTCGCCCGCCTTGAAACGGTCAAGCAGATCCTGTTGCGACCGAAACACGATTGCCGGTGCGGTAATCTGACGGTTTTCAGGCTTTACCGATGAGACTTTTATGACAGCGCGACCGATATTGCCTTGCAAAAGCTCAAGCCCGCCGGTTAGGGCAACCGGGTCTGCGACTTTCCGAACGACACTGTCATCAAGGCTTTCAGCAGGCGGATCACGCCAGACAAGCGCTTCGCCGTCAAGATAACCCTCGCAGGCGAAAGCGGTTAAGCCCTCCCCCATCACCGTTTTCACATCAGCATGGACAAGCCCAGCCTCAATCAGTTCCCGGAGCACAAAGCCGAGCCCGCCACTGCGATGGAACCGGTTCACATCGGCCGAGCCGTTGGGATAGATCCGCGTCAACAAGGGGATGATGGCGGAAAGATCTGCGAAATCAGTCCAGTCTACACAGATACCAGCCGCCCGCGCCATGGCCACAACGTGGATCGTATGATTTGTGGATCCGCCGGTCGCATGCAGCCCGATAATGGAATTTACGATTGAGCGCTCATCAATCACTTCATAAAACGGCAGATAACCCTCACCCAAGGCCGTCATGGCCACGGCTCTTTTTGCAGTTTCCCGGACATAAGCCTCGCGAAGCGCTGTACCCGGATTAACAAAAGCAGAGCCCGGAAGATGGAGCCCCATGAATTCCATCATCATCTGATTTGAATTCGCCGTGCCGTAAAAGGTGCAGGTGCCCGGCGAATGGTAGGAAGCGGATTCTGCTTCGAGCAGTGCATCTTGCCCTACCTTGCCCTCAGCATAGAGCTGTCGTACCCTGACTTTCTCCTCATTCGATAACCCGCTTGGCATAGGGCCTGCAGGCAGAAAGAGGATTGGCAGATGACCAAACCGAGCTGCAGCAATAAACAGACCGGGAACGATCTTGTCGCAAACGCCAAGCATCAACGCGGCGTCAAACACGTTATGAGACAGCGAAACCGCAGCGGACATTGCAATAACATCACGGCTGAATAATGACAAATCCATTCCGGGCTGGCCCTGGGTGACCCCATCGCACATCGCCGGTACGCCGCCTGCAACCTGAGCCACAGCCCCAACGCTGTGTGCTGCTTGCTTGATCATCTCATTATAGTCGACAAGTGGTGCGTGCGCTGACAGCATATCATTATACGAATTGACGATAGCGATATTTGCACCATTGTCTCCGGCAAGCCGTTTTTTATCTTCCGGCCCACAGGCAGCAGCCGCATGGGCAAGGTTTCCGCAGGAAACATTTGAACGATGCGGGCCATCCCGCGCAGCGGCATGCATTTGCCGAAGATAGGCCTCGCGTGTCGGACGGCTTTTCTCGCGAATACGATCGGTTACCCGGTCAATCTGTTCGTTCAGCTTTGCCATAAAAATTCAAAATCCTGTCTGTTATCGAAACGACCAAGCCTCAGTGTTCGGCCCAGCAGACCCAGCAATCGGGTAGTCGCTTCAAAAAAGCCACAACCGGATATCGCTCCGGGTCGGGGTTTGCACAAATTGCCTCATAGGCCTCGCGTTTAGCGGGCCCTTTTAACAGGAGCACCGGTATGCTAACATCAGCCAAGGCACGCATGGTCAGGGTCAGACGGGTTGTGTATTTACCCGTGACCGGACTTTCCTTTGCTACGACAGCCGATACCAGCGGTGCCTTGTCTGTATCGGCCAGGGCATCTGTCAGCCCGTCGGCATCCGGAAACCAGGATGCGGTATGCCCATCCTCACCCATGCCCAGAACGGCGAAATTAAATGGTCTGTGTACTGATATCAATCGATCTGCCGCACGCTGCGCCGCTTCAGGTGAGGACATGCCCGCTTCCCAGAAACCGGTGAATTGCGCGCCATCGGATAAAGCCTCAGCAAACGCATCACGGATAAACGCCTCATTTGAGCCGGCATCCGATGGCGGCACCCAGCGTTCATCGGCCAGAATAAGTTGCGTACAAGACCAATCTATCGAACGGCCAGCGAGGGTCTGGTATAGCGGTTTCGGGGTTGAACCGCCAGACACGATGAGTGTTGCTGAGCCTCGTTCAGCGATCGCCGCCCTCAGCACATTCTCGCCCAGATCCGCAAGGCGGGTCACCATCTGCGCGGTGTCGGCAAAGCAAATCAGACGGGGCAGCATCGGTTTACTCCCCATCGAACCAATTGCGATTATCGTGCGCAAGGAGAACCGCTGCCTCTGACGGTCCGTCCGTACCGGCCTGATATGGATGGGCAAGTGTTTCATCTTCTGTCCAGGCGCCCAACAACCCATCAACCCACGCCCAGGCCGCATCAACTTCGTCTCGGCTCATAAACAGGGCGAGATCGCCACGAACAATGGCCATCAGAAGTCTCTCGTAAGCGTCCGGATACCGCGTATCAAAAGCTTCCGCATAAGACAAATTCAACGGAACATAGCGAAGACGCATCCCCCCTGGTCCCGGATCCTTAGTCATCAGCATCAGGCGCATCGCTTCATTCGGCTGCAAACGGATTACAAGTCTCGCCGGTTCAATTTCCTTACGCTGACCGAGTATGCTGTGGGCAACATCCTTGAACTGAATAACAATTTCAGAACGTTTTGAAGACATCCGTTTTCCGGTTCTGAGATAGATAGGCATACCCCGCCAACGCCAGTTATCAACATTGAGTTTTATGGCAGCAAAGGTCTCGGTATCGGTAGACGACCCGACCTCGTCGGCATATCCCGGGATCGATTGCCCATTGATTGCGCCTGCCCGGTACTGTCCCCGCACGGAAACTTTTTTCACAACATCTTGCGTAATTGGGCGCAGGGCGCGCAGAACTTTTATTTTCTCTGTGCGAATATTGTCGGAATCAAGATCGTTTGGCGGCTCCATCGTTGTCAAACAGACAAGCTGGAGCATGTGATTTTGCACCATATCGCGAAGTGCCCCCGCCCTGTCATAATAACCAGCCCGGCTCCCGGCGCCAAGGGTCTCTGCGACCGTGATCTGGATGTGGTCAATATTATTTGCATTCCAAACCGGTTCAAACAGCGAGTTCATGAATCGCAGAACCAGAAGGTTCTGAACCGTTTCCTTGCCAAGATAATGGTCTATACGGAAAATCCGGTTTTCATCAAAAGCCTCTCCAACCGCTTCGTTGATGGCATGCGCCGAGGCACGGTCCTTCCCGATCGGTTTTTCAAGGACAAGCTTTGCCTTGTCGCTGACAAGGCCAGCGGATGCCAGATTGGCACTGACTTGTCCGTACAGACCAGGAGGCAAGGCAAGATAGAATATCCGTTCCCTGTGGTCGGCAGCAAGCCTGTCGGCCAGATTTTGCCAGGGCGCCGAGGCGTCAAGCGCATCAATCTCAACATAGTCCAGCAATTTTGCAAACCTGTTCCACTCAACCTGATCAATGGTTTCGTTCGGATGAAACTCACGAAATTGTTCCACCACAATATCGGAGAACAACCGCCCGTCGAGCGATGAGCGCGACGCGCCAATAATTCTTGATTCGTCCGGGATCTGGTTATCACGCCAGCGATGAAAAAGGGCCGGGAACAGCTTGCGCATGGCAAGGTCGCCGGTTGCGCCGAAGACCACAATGTCGAACGTACCGACGGGCACCATCCGTGGCGATAAATTGGAAGGATTTTCAGGATCAGGATTTTTGTCGTTCATTTTCTTGCCGGTTAGTGCGGGTCCGCTTCCATCCCGGGGCGCGAATCATCGCTCCCCGATCTAGTGGTGCGAATCTGACGTTTCGCACCACCATGTATTTTTCTGATGGATCAACTTATCCAGCCATTTGAGTGAGATATCAGTCGTTAAACGATGAACGGTACGGACTCAAATGTCTGGGTCGATCCACCAGCAATAGAGTGATATCATCGATCTACCTCAGTTTCACCCTATGAACCAAGGTATCGGATCACGGCAATAGCAAAAAAGACGTCAGTGGTTTGTGCTAAAGCAGGAAGAATGCTCCAAGGATTACAACCATCTGCGCGGCATTGATCGTGACAGAAAGGCGATGGTTTCGGTCAAATCGCGTTTTCGCGGCGTTGTCCCCCGCCTTTGCCGCGTCCCGGTCACGGTTGATATTCGTGACAAGAACCTGCCGAACCCAAAGCGTCATGGCGGCCAGGATAAACATTACCCCTGCCAAAACGAATCGCTCCGACACGAGCAGCAAAACCGCGCTGCCGGCACTCAAGGCAATGATATATAAGTAGTAGGCTGGAAACAGTTTGCGGAGAAATTGCCCCGCGCGTTCCTCGTCGAGGACCGAGAATACCCGAGGCGCGACAATAGCGGGAAAAAAGATCATCCCCCCGAAAAGCGAGCCCAGAAGCAGCTTGATTATGTCAGTCATCGTCTTGTCCTTTTGCCTTGATAATGACAGATCCTCGCATCCATTACGGATCAGAGGGGCACATTGCCCGGTAATTCCCATCGTCAAGAACTACGCAAGGAAGCCAGCCCATGGACCTGAACAGCCTCGACACCCTTGAAAGCGACATCTGGAACCGGCTTGTGCGCGCCGGAGCAGATTCACGCTCGCCATGGCGCTGGGTCGCACTCGCGACAGTATCTGGTGACAATATCCCGCACTGTCGCACTGTCGTCACCCGGTATGCCGATATCCGGAAACAATGCATTCATTTCTATACAGATTTGAGGACCGTCAAAGTCGAAAATCTGCGTGAAAACAATATCATTTCGGTCATGGCCTTTGACAGGCAGAAAATGGAGCAATTGCGCTTGTCAGGGCCTGCACAAATCCATCACAAAAATGAGTTCAGCGACCAAATATTGGAGACCATTCCACCCCGTGGACGAAACGACTATGAAAGTGCCATCGCGCCTGGAACTGCGATTGCGGACTCAGCCGACACGGGCCCCACGCCGCAAACAGCCCCGGATACAGCCCGCGATAACTTTTGCGTCATTGTCGCCACCGTCATACAAATGGATTGGCTCAAGCTTGAGCGCGAAAACCATCGCAGAGCCGTTTTTACCTACGAAAACGGTAAGGTGGCCGCGGCCTGGGTGCACCCCTGAAAGCCTGCGAACCAGTTTACACTTCCGCGGAAAAAAAACCGTCAGCAGCGCATTCACACCGCTGACGGGTCCGTCCGTGGGAAGGGTACGGACGTTTGTTCTCTTGCCTAATGGGCGTGGGCGATACCCGCACCGGAGGGGATCCGGATATCGTCGACCATGTCTTTCACCTCAATGGGTGTCGGTTTGGTCACCCGGGAGACAACAATCGCAACGATGAAGTTGATCAGCATACCTATGGAGCCAATTCCTTCCGGCGAGATGCCAAAAAGCCAGTTGTCTGCAGTGTTCACCGCGCCAAACGAGGGCGATTTGAAGTAGACGATATAGCCAATCGTAAAGATCAGACCGGAAATCATCCCGGCAACCGCACCTTCCTTGTTCATCCCCTTGAAGAAGATGCCCATCAGGATCGCCGGGAACAGCGAGCAGGCAGCAAGGCCAAAGGCAAGAGCAACGACCTGCGCGACAAATCCCGGCGGGTTGATGCCAAGATAGCCGGCAACGGTGATTGCAAACACCGCAGCGCCACGGGCGGCAAGCAGTTCGCCCTTGTCTGAGATTTCCGGCATATAGGTTTTTTTCAGGAGATCGTGGCTGATCGCCGCCGAAATGACGAGGAGAAGGCCGGCAGCCGTCGACAGGGCCGCAGCGACCGCACCAGCGGCAACAAGCGCAATCACCCAGCCCGGCAGCTTGGCGATCTCAGGGTTGGCAAGCACCATGATATCGCGATCAACGTAAGCTTCGTTCGAATTATCAGTCGGCTTATTCAAAAGCAGCCGTTCACCGCTCTCGCCAAGCCCGCCATTATAGAAAGCCGGCTTTCCTTCGAACGCGCTTCCTGCCGCATACTGAATTTTTCCATCCTTGTTCTTGTCAACCCAGGCAATCAGCCCGATTTTCTCGAACGATTTGAAAAAACTCGGCGTTCCACCAGCAGCTTCATCAGTTTCTGCATAGGTCGAACCATGCACCGTTTCGATAAAGTTGATCCGGGCAAACGCTCCAACGGCAGGCGCTGTCGTGTACAAAAGCGCGATGAATACCAGCGCATAACCAGCAGATGCACGCGCATCCGAGACCTTCGGCACCGTGAAGAAGCGGACGATAACATGGGGGAGGCCCGCCGTGCCAACCATAAGAGCCAGTGTGATGGCAAACATGTCGATCGTCGATTTTGAACCTAGAGTATAAGGATTAAACCCGAGATCAACCAATGTTGTGTCAAGCTTCTGCAACACCGTCATCCCCGATCCGTCGGCAACAGTGGATCCAAGACCAAGCTGGGGGATCGGATTGCCGGTCACCAGCATTGAGATAAAGATCGCCGGTACCATATAGGCAAAGATCAGTACACAATATTGTGCAACCTGGGTATAGGTGATCCCTTTCATGCCACCGAGAACCGCATAAAAGAATACGATAGCCATCCCGATAAAAACGCCCATATGGATCGGCACATGCAGGAAGTTCGAGAAGACGACCCCGACTCCGCGCATCTGACCTGCAATATAGGTAAAGGAAATCACGATCAGACAAAAGACAGCGACAACACGCGCTGTCTTGGAATAATACCGCTCACCGATGAAGTCGGGCACGGTAAACTGACCGAACTTGCGCAGATATGGCGCGAGCAATAATGCCAGCAGGACATATCCACCGGTCCAGCCCATCAGATAGACCGAGCCATCATAACCGGCAAAGGCGATAATACCCGCCATCGAAATAAAGGAAGCCGCAGACATCCAGTCTGCGGCGGTCGCCATACCATTGGCCACCGGATGAACGCCGCCACCGGCAACGTAAAACTCTTTTGTCGATCCGGCCTTGGCCCAGATCGCGATGCCGATGTAAAGGGCGAAAGACAGCCCGACGGCAATATATGTCATGAATTGTGTGCTCATATTGTCAGTGCTCCTTAGTCTTCATCATCATCGACGCCAAAGCGCCGTTCGATCTGCCGCATACGAAATGAGTAAAAGAAAATCAGTACGACAAAGGTGTAGATCGACCCCTGTTGCGCAAACCAGAAGCCAAGCGGATAGCCGCCGAGCATGAAATTGTTCAATTGGTCAACGAACAGAATTCCAGCGCCGAATGAAACGACAAACCAAATCGCGAGAAGGCAAAGAAGGAGGTTGATATTTTCCTTCCAGTAGCTGCTTGCGGTCTTCTCTGCCATTATTTCATCGTCATGATGGGTGTGGGGTGGCATGTTATCACCGGTATGGTGATAGGGCTCATCATTCACCACCATCTCTGCGGTGATCGGTGCGCCGGGATTTAGACTTTTGGAACTCATAGCGATCCTCCCTTTCCTTGTTTTGGATTTGAGCATTTTCAGTTTAGGGACCGGTTTGCGATCCGGCTACGCGACTTTGGTCTGAAGCCCGACCCCCATGCTGGCACCGGGCAGATTTCAAAAACTATATTTTGTCGAGAATTGCAGTCGGTTCATCTCACCATCAAGACCGCTCTCAAGTTCACGGCTGGCATGGCTATATTCGATGCCAACATCGAGATTTTTTGCAACGGTGTAGATCAGGTTGGTTCGGATCGAGTAAACCTCGTCGGTCACGCCGTCCCCGATGAACGCCACTGGATTGTCCGCCTTGAAGTAGCCGCCGGTTACACTCGAACGCAGAACGCGAGACCATAAATGGCGGTAGGAAAGAAAACCGGAATAGGTGGCAATCGTCACCAGCTGACCATCTGCACCAACGGCGACGTCATTAACAAGATTAACCCCGACATATCGGCCGATACCGTCGCCATAAGTCGCCATAAATCGAAAATCATCGCGCTCACCGAGCTTGACTTTCCCCGAAGCACTTATGCCATAGCCAAAAACGGTATCGGCCTGGGCACCTGCGACAACATCCTCTTCGACATTCAGGGCACGACCGATTCCGGCAAGAGTGAGATGGCCCCAGTCTCGCTTGTAGTTATAGCGCAAGACGACGTCCGGCGCGAAATCATCGCCAGGGAGCAAGCGTGCCCCGTTTGGCCCCGTGACTTCTGTTTCTGGTTGTTCAATAGCAATCTGGAAAGGCCCTTTTGAATATCGGATCATGGCTTGACGACTGAAAATCGTGCCTTCTGTCGGTCCGATAAAGTCGACGCTGTCCGGAAGCGCGCCGACATCCTGGAAGGTCGACCAGGCCTGACCGAACAACCAGTTATCGATCGTGATATAGGCCTGACGCATACGGGGAATAAAGCTGTTCGAAACGCGTTCATTGCCGCCATCGGTTACCTGAAAATCGAACTCGATCAGGCCGCCGATATCATGGCCACCCCGAACGGTATCAACCGCAAAAATAAAGCGGGTTTCGCGTGGGTTGAAGTCGAAGTCAGCGCCATCACCCTCACCGCCCACGGGGATCAATGCCGGGATATAGAAATCGCGACCAATTGAGGATGACGGTAGCTCCCCGCCTGAAAAATTGGTAATTGCGGTATCAAGTTTCACATAGCCTTTGAAGGTGAATTCGGTATCACCGGTCTTGAAGGAAATCCTGTTCGACATTGGCGGGTCCGTCTGTTGGGCGTTGACGCCGCCAGGCGCATCCGGTTCAACAGCCGCCATTCTTTGCGCCGGATCGACAGCCGGTACAATCGGCACGGATGTTGATGTCAATGCTGAGGTCGATGCTGAGGTCGGGGCCGGGGCCGACGTGGGAGATGGCAGTTCAGAAATGACTTTTGAAGCCTGCCGCACGGAGACCGCTTCATCACGGGTCAACATCGCGTCATCGGATTCAAGCCGGTCGAGTATTCGGTCAAGCCGATTTTCAAGGCGTTCAATGCGGGCTGCGAGTTCGGCGCGGCTGGGGCCCTCATTCTGGTCCTCATCACCACCGGCATATGCCGGTGCCGCCAGCGAACAGATCATTGTCGAGGCAAGCCATATCCGCCGCAATTTTCGCTGCGCTGGTTTAAATTCAGTGTGGGTCATTTACCACGCTCCCTGATTGACGTTTCCAACTATCGGGAAGGTTAGGGAAATGTTGCCATAGCGCCATTGGCGATAGGTCTATCAGACCAAGGTCGTAGCTTGTTGATACCAAGGTCGAATGGACGCGCCCCGCCGCAAGCCCGACATAACGCTTGTGATTTCTTGCTCACCCTGCCCGGCCGAATGTAAGCCGGTCACAACGTAAACGGAGGCTTTTCATGCCAGATGCATCCGGAAATTTTTCCAAGGAACCGGGATAAACCGTAATTCCCGCCTCAACGGCCATTCTTTATGGCAAACAGAAATATGAAGAGCATTATCAGAGATCGATTGACGATCCCGAGGGGTTCTGGGCCGAAACAGCGCAACGCCTTGACTGGATCAAACCCTTCAGCAAGGTCAAGGATGTCTCATTTGACAAGAATGATCTGCATATCCGCTGGTTTGAGGATGGCGTACTGAACGTTTCAGCAAACTGTATCGACAGGCACCTCGCAGAGCATGGAAACGATATCGCCATTATCTGGGAAGGCGATGATCCGAATGACCACGAAGTGATCAGCTATAATCATCTACACAAGGAAGTCTGCCGTATGGCAAACATTCTCAAGGCCCGGGGCGTAAAAAAGGGCGACCGGGTCATCCTGTATCTGCCGATGATCCCTGAGGCCGCCTATGCCATGCTTGCCTGCGCCCGTATCGGTGCGGTTCATTCCATTGTTTTCGGCGGCTTTTCACCCGATGCGCTTGCTAACCGCATTGAAGATTGCGGCGCAACCGCGGTCGTCACCGCAGATGGAGGCCTGCGCGCGGGCAAACACGTCCCACTTAAAAAGAATGTGGACAAGGCCCTGGAAAACCTCGACAGCGTTACGACCGTCCTGACGGTCAAACGAACCGGCGGCGATATCGCCTGGACGGCTGACCGGGATATCTGGTGGCACGAAGCGAGGGAAACTGTCTCAGCCGACTGCCCCCCCGAGCCGATGAATGCAGAGGACCCGCTTTTTATTCTGTATACTTCCGGTTCAACTGGAAAACCAAAAGGCGTCTTGCATAGCACGGCTGGCTATCTGGTCTATACCTCATTCACCCACGAGGCAGTTTTTGATTATAAGTCTGGTGATATTTATTGGTGCACAGCAGATGTTGGCTGGATCACCGGACATAGCTATATCGTCTACGGACCGCTCGCAAATCGCGCAACAACGTTGATTTTTGAGGGTGTGCCAACCTATCCCGATGCATCGCGCTTCTGGCAGGTGTGTGAAAAACATAAGGTGAATATTTTTTACACAGCGCCGACGGCAATCCGCTCCTTGATGCGGGAGGGCGAGGATGCGGTCAACAAATGCGACCTCTCTACCTTACGGCTTCTCGGCTCCGTCGGTGAACCGATCAACCCGGAAGCATGGAACTGGTACCACCGTGTGGTTGGCAAAGGCAAATGCCCCATCGTCGATACCTGGTGGCAAACGGAAACGGGGGGTATTCTGATATCACCCTTGCCGGGGGCAACCGATCTCAAGCCGGGTTCAGCTACCAAACCGCTGTTCGGCATCAAACCCGCCCTCGTTGATAATGACGGTAATTTTCTGGATGGCGCGACCGAAGGCAATCTCGTAATCACTGATAGCTGGCCGGGCCAGATGCGGAGCGTTTATGGCGACCATCAGCGTTTTATTGATACGTATTTTGCAACCTATCCGGGCTTATACTTTACCGGCGACGGGGCGCGTCGTGACAAGGATGGTTATTTCTGGATTACCGGACGTGTCGATGACGTCTTAAACGTTTCGGGTCACCGTATGGGAACAGCAGAAATCGAAAGTGCCCTTGTCGCTCACCCGGCCGTGGCCGAAGCCGCCGTGGTCGGTTTCCCCCACGATCTCAAAGGCCAGGGCATTTATTGTTATGTCAATCTCATGGAAGGTCAGACGTCAAGCGTTGGCCTTGTTACGGAGTTGACGGCGTGGGTTCGCAAGGAAATCGGGCCGATCGCCAAGCCCGATCATATCCAGATCGCGCCAGGTCTTCCAAAAACCCGTTCTGGCAAGATCATGCGTCGGATCCTGCGCAAGATCGCCGAGAATGAATTTGCGAACCTGGGCGACACATCGACGCTGGCTGACCCGGGCGTTGTCGATCATTTGATTGCAGGCCGACTGAACCGCTAAGCTTTGATTTCGAAGCGAATTCGGAGAACCGAAGATGGCGAAACCTGTCGTCATTGCCGACGATCACCCCCTGTTTCGGGCGGCCTTGCACCAGGCGGTACAAGGGGCCGCGCCAGACAGGGAGATCATCGAAACAGCAAGCCTCGCCGAGGCGCGCAAAGCGATCGAAACCAGCAAGCCGGGGCTTTTATGCCTCGATCTGCATATGGAAGACAGCGATGGTTTTGCAGGTTTGATCGGTATACGGCAGTCTTTCGCAGCTCTTCCCGTTATCGTAATTTCGGGCAGCGAAGAGGCTTCCATAGCGAGGCGCGCGCGCGATTTTGGAGCAGCCGCTTTTATCCCGAAATCTCTCGATGTTTCAGATATCCGCGCCGCGGTTGAAATCGTTCTTGATGGCGATAACTGGTTTCCACCACAAAGCCGGAACGAGAATACCAATGATGACCTCCCTGGAAAACTGGCGAGCCTTACTCCCGCCCAGCTGAGGGTTCTGCTTTATGTGCAACAGGGACTTTTGAACAAGCAAATCGCTTATGAAATGTCGATTTCCGAGGCCACCGTCAAAGCCCATATGACAGCGATCATGCGAAAACTGAAGGTTCATACACGTACCCAGGCTGCACTCGCGGCCAGCGCCCTGATCGCTGCCCCGGAGAAGGTCCACGACCATAAATAACCAGGCCTTGAACAGACTATTCTGCCGCACGAACCCACATATGGTTGATCAGGGCACGAAGCTGTGCCGGTTCTACCGGTTTTGACAGTACGGGGATTCCCATATCAGCCGCCTCTTCCTGTGCGGATCCGGATAATGAAGCTGTGATCATAATTGTGACAGGCCGGGCTTTCCAATGGGCCTCAAGAGCCATGAGAGCGTCAAAGCCGGTACGCCCATGATCAAGCTGATAATCAAGAATGAGAAGATCCGGCATTGTTGCGACGTCACCGGAAACACCACCAAGGGCTCCCCGGTCAGACTGAAATGTCCGAACGTCTGCCCCCCACCGTTTCAATACCGATTCCATCCCGGCAAGAACCATCTCGTCATTATCGATACAAATAACGTCAAGACCTGTCATCGCACATTGTGTGACACGGGGCGTCGCATGGGGGTGCCGTTTATTCACTGATGCCCGCGGAACCGTCATGGCAAAGACAGACCCGTGTCCATCCTTTGAGCGAAGTTTAAGGTCAATAGACAGGAGCCGACAAATCCGATCAACCATGGCAAGCCCAAGCCCTGCGCCAGAAATGTCCTTGTCCCGGTCAAGCCGGCGAAACTCTCTGAAAATCTCGCGGCGTCTGTGTTCGGGAATACCCCGGCCGGTATCGTAGACCTCAATCCGCAACCCAGCACCTGCCCTGCGCACCCCAACAAAAATTCTACCTTCATCGGTATACCGAACAGCATTGGACACAATATTCTGGAGCGCACTGAGTAACAAATCGCGGTCGCTGCGCACCCAAACACCAGTCAACAAAACGTCCAGCTTGATCGATTTCTCGTTTGCCATCATTGTGAAATCATTTCTGACCTGCGCAAAAAGCTCATCCAGCGGAAAATCTGAGATGTCTGGACTTATGCCACCGGCATCAAGCTTGGATATATCCAGCAAGGATCGTAGAAGCCGGTCGGCGGAAGCAATGGAGGCGTCAATTTTCCGCGACAGGTCTGCAATTTCTGGGTTATCTGCATCAGCTTCGATCAGGGCCGATGTGAAGAGGCGCGCAGCGTTAAGCGGCTGGAGGACATCATGGCTGGCTGCTGCAAGAAACCGCGTTTTCGATGCGGTTGCCTCTTCCGCTTCTCGTCGCGCCGTTTCAAGTGCTGCGTTAACGTTTATGAGTTCGCGCGTGCGTGCATGGACGCGATCCTCAAGGGTTTCGTTGGTTCGGGCCAGCGCCTCCTCAGCTTCACGTCGGGCAGTAACATCCTGGTAGATACCAAAAAATCCGCGTACCCGACCATCAGGATCAAACTCCGGCACATAGGTGACCTGCATCGCCTGAAGCTGGCCTTCGTGAGTCAGTTCGATGTCAAATGTGCTCCGATGGCCGCTCAGTGCCCGGTCAATATGACATTTACGCTGACTGTAGTCTTCTCTATTCAAAATTTCAGCAAGCTTTTTTACGTCGATATCATTCTCGCTCACCTGAAACACGGTCCGATAGACACTGTTGGCGAAACGCAAAACCTCGTTTGCATCAGCAAAGGATGCCATCGCCGGAATATTATCGGTATAGAACCTTATTGAGCGTTCACTATCAATCAGCGCTTTTTCGATGCGTTTGTAATCCGTCACATCCGTAAACGTCGTTACATAGGCTCCGCTTGGTGATTGAACGCCCTCGATTTTCACCACGCGACCATCCGGCCGGGTTCTTTCAAAAGCGTGGCGTTTGCCAGCCTTCAAATGCGTGAGGCGCCTTTTAACATGGCCATCAACACTACCAGGGCCACATTCGCCGCATCCTGCATTGTAACGAATGAGGGTTGCCACGGGGCATCCTTCACGCAGCAGATCGGGCGGGTAGCGATACATTTCCGCATAGGCCGCATTCCATGCAACAAGACGCAGATCGCTATCGACAACCGAAACACCTGTGCTGATATTTTCAAGAGTTGTCTGCAAAAGATCGCGGCTGAATTGCACCCGCCCGCTTGTCTCACCAAGAAGGGTCACAACATCGTCAAGCTGCAGCCCCCCGCCTGCCAGAACGCTTTTGAGAAGAATACTCGCTGATGATGCTCCGATCGCCTTTGAGATCTGCTCATCCACAAAGGCAATAAGCATCGGGCCGGCGATCCGCTCTGGGTCTGGCCTCCTTCCGTGCAATTCCTCAAACAGCGCAATTTTTCGGTTTGCTTCTTGCTCACCGAGACATTGGCGGATCAGGATATAAAGATCGCCAGCCCGAACCCGTTCATCATTGAGCGATCGTTTGGTGTTCTGAGTGAACAATGCCCGGCCTGACCATGCAAAACGGTCAAGCGCAACCGCGACGGCGATAAAGATAAGACTATTTGCAGCCAGGCTCATAAACACGCCGCGGCTCAGTTTGTCCCAACCCGTGCCCTCCAGAATACCAAGAACGAAAAAAGACAGTCCCTTCCCTTCACCGAAATATGCTGGCGCCAAAAGCAAAAGGCCCCAAAGAAAAAAACCTGTTCCCATTGCAGCAAGTGCTGCGGCTGGCTTTACTCCCTTCCAGTAAAGCGCACCCATAAGGGCGGGCATGTATTGAGCGACCGCAGCAAAGGACAGAATTCCGAAGCTCGACAATTGTTCGCCTTTTGGCGCATAAACCGCAAACAATGATGCGCCGGCCAAAAGGACAACAATACTGCATCGCCGGATGATCAACAGGCGACGCCACAAATCATCTGATCTTGCTGACGCCAGTTTTTTTCTGAGAAAGAACGGGGCAACAAGATCATTGGTAATCATGGTGCTAAGAGCGACACTGGCGACAATAACCATTCCCGTTGCCGCGGCAAAGCCGCCAACAAATACAAGAAGCGCGATAAAATCCGAGCCGAAAGCAAGCGGCAGTGCCAGCACAGTCAAGTCCGGCGGCGCATTCATAACATATGGAATTCTTGCCGCAGAATTGACGATTGGTATGACAACAATCGAAATCACAATAAGATAGATGCAGAAAATCAAACTACCATTTTTGAGATAGTTGGTATCACGACACTCAACGACAGTAACATGAAATTGCCTGGGCAGACACAAGACCGCAGCCATGGACAAGAGCGTAAGGGTTATAAACCGATCCCAGTCGACCGGATCACGGGAGGCCAGAAAGTCAGAGCCTGAAGGATGAGGCCCGTCCATGACCAAAACTGCAAACAGACCAACCGCGATCAGGGCAACCAGTTTGAAAACCGAGTCAAAAGCAATTGCTGCAATCATTCCGCGATTATGGCGTGTGATATCGATGTGCCTCGTGCCGAACATGACGGCAAAAACGGCAAGCGTCACGGCCACAATGCCGATACCGCCCAACCCGGCACTTTCATCGCTGGGAAGCCCCGTAATAAAGGAAAAACTGGTTGCCACGGATTTTAGTTGCAGCGCAATATAGGGCAAGGCACCAATGACAGCGATCAGGGAAACCAGCGCCGCCACCGACCTTGATTTTTGATAATGCGCTGACATGAAGTCTGCGATTGAGGTTGAGTGAATTCGTTTGCCCGTTGTTACGATACGGCGAATGATTTTGTAGCCCGCACTGAAAATCAGAAACGGGCCCAGATAGATGGGAAGATATTCTATGCCGCTCGTTCTGGCTGTACCGACGGCGCCGTAAAAGGTCCATGATGTGCAGTAAACAGCGAGGGAAAGTCCAAAAACGAGCCCGGCCGGTAACGCGGCAGATCGCTCATCGGGCGAAGCCTGACCGGTACGATCTGCCCGCCAGGCAATCGTGAACATCACCACCGCATAGAGTATGATCGAGCCGATAACGACGGCCTGACTCATGTTTCCTCGCCTTTTTTTCTTGCAACCTAGCCGATCTTTGTATTGGCGAGAAGACGGGCTCCACGACGATTGCGGGCGGCCACCCGGGCTGGATACGCTCACGCCAGATCGGCGAAATCCGATTAAAAACAATCATGATTGATTTTTTTTCGACTGATGGCATGCTCCCTGGGTGAAATTTCTGTTTGCCAATGTCGCCGAGCGAGGAAAGATAATGCCAACCCAAGCTTGTAACGTCCGCTGGCAATGGTGCCTCTCGTTCCTTGTAGGCCTGATCGTAATGGCGGGCTGTTCGGTACAGGAAACAAAACCGGCACCGGGACCGCAACAACCGGGCGAGCGTGTTGCCTCTACGGATGAATTTGTCGCCCGGGAGGGCGATGCGATTGACCCGGACACCCATCCGGGTCGCGGTTTGTTCAATGAAAACTGCGCCGATTGCCATAATGGTCGCGTATACAAGGCCCCTGCGACAGTATGGCTTGAAATGATGGCCCCGGATGCGCTTCTGGCCGCCATGAATGAAGGCCTGATGCAGGAACAGGCCGCCATGCTCAACCCGGAAGAACGCGTTCAGGTTGCAGAATATCTGACCCGCACCAGCCTTGCGAATTTCAAAGCGCCGCCACTGCCTACGGCCTGTGAACAGGCATCGACATCACTTGTGGGAACACCACCGGCAAAGGTCGGCTGGGGTCATGACACCAGACGATTTGTTCCCGAGGAGGTTGCAGGCCTGACGCGCGACGATCTGAAAGATCTGACCTTGAAATGGGCTTTCGCTTTCCCCAATGCCGTGCGGGCCCGCTCACAACCAACCATCGGCTGGAATACGATATTTGTCGGAAGCCAGAACGGTACCGTCTACGCCTTTGATCTTGATACGGGCTGCACGCGCTGGACCATGAGGGCAGGCGCCGAAGTCCGTACCGGGATTGTCGCTGATCCGGAGGCAAAACGCCTTTATTTTGGCGATGTCCTCGGGCGCGCTTATGCGATTTCCGCAGAGAGTGGCGAGCTTGTCTGGCGGACAAAAATAGACGATCACCCGAATGCAACAATGACCGCGACCCCTACCCTTGCTGATGGACGCCTTTTTGTTCCGATTTCCTCGCTCGAAGTGACATCTGCAGCCGACCCTGATTATCCGTGTTGCACCTTCCGCGGATCGGTCAATGCCGTAGACCCGGAGACAGGAAAAATCCTCTGGCGGACCTATACGATTGACAATCCGCCAAGCAATCAGGGAACAACCTCCATCGGAACGTCCATTCTCGGGCCTTCGGGCGCGCCGGTCTGGTCACCAATCGCCTATGATGACACACGTGTTCGGCTCTATTTCGGATCCGGTGAAAATTATTCATCGCCTGCTGACGAAAACTCAGATGCTGTCTTCGCCGTTGACGCGACAACCGGTGAAAAAGTCTGGCAGACCCAACTGACCCGCGGCGATGCATGGAATGTAGGCTGCATGATGGGGAATGAAAATTGTCCGGTGGAAAATGGTCCGGATGTGGATTTATCAGCGGCGCCCCTTCTGATCACCCTTGAGGATGGGCGAGACATCATCGTCGTAGGTCAGAAATCAGGCGTTACCTATGGGATCAATGTCGATGACGGGGAAATCCTTTGGTCCCGACGCCTTGGCCATGGGGGCACACAGGGTGGCGTTCATTTCGGAATGGCCGCTTCAGGAAACACGGTATTTGTACCGATTGTTGATATGGC
>CAYSMJ010000022.1:0-25567 GCA_964432075.1 uncultured Caulobacterales bacterium
GTCGAGCGCTGGGGTGCCCTCGCGCTCGGCGATCAGGCGGGCGCTCGTCTCGCCGTCGATCTCTGCGAGGATCTCCGCTTCTTTGTCGCTGTCGAAAAGCCCGCGCAGCACCGGGGGCTTGTGATGGGTCTCGGAGATCAGCCGGACAAGGGCGCGGTCGTTGACCGACGTGAGGCATGAGAAGGGCCGCACCGAAGCGAAGATCGCCGCAGCCATCTTCGTCTTGCCGCAAGGCGCTCTTCGCCCATTGCGTCGCACTGAAGTTCGGCACCGGCCTGCGGAATTGCCGCCAGCAGAAAACCGACTGAGCCCGTTCCTCTCTCTCCCACCTTCGCGTCGGCGCCAACCGTATTTTCCCTACGCAGAGCCTGCGATCGTGAAGGTTCGGTTTGCCATGCCTTTCGAAAAGCCTATTGTGAAGCTGCGCCAACACCGACCGGCACCAGGTCAAGGCACCAGCGTGAAAAGAGGTTAACAATGAAAAAATGCATTTCGACAGCCCTCACGGCGTTACTGCTTGGGACGGCATTGCAGGCCGCCCCGCGTGCAGATGATGCGCCTGTTGGACAGGCCGCCGTCCTCGACAAGATCGAAGCACAGTATGATGAGACGGCCCGTGTGGCACGCCAGCTCTGGGAATGGGCCGAGGTCGGCTACAGGGAAGAAAAATCCTCTGGCCTGTTGCAAGAGCAACTCAAACAGGCCGGTTTTGCGGTCGAGGCCGGTGTTGCCGAAATTCCAACGGCCTTTATCGGCGAGTGGACAAGCGGGCCAAAGCCCGGCAGCGACGGCGCCGGACCGGTGATCGCAATCCTTGCCGAGTTCGATGCCCTGCCCGGAATCAATCAGGATGCGGTGCCGACCCGCACCCCTGTAAACGGCAAGGCCGCAGGCCATGCCTGCGGGCACAATCTGTTTGGCGCAGGCTCTGTGACCGCTGCAAAATCCGTCAAGGCCTGGCTGGAAGAAACTGGCACGCCCGGCACGATCCGGCTCTATGGCACGCCAGCCGAAGAAGGCGGCAGCGGCAAGGTCTATATGGTCCGCGAAGGCCTGTTCAACGATGTCGACTTTGCCATTCATTGGCATGGGGACGACGAAAACTCTGCTGCGGCCCGGACGACCCTTGCCAACCGCTCTGCCAAATTCCGTTTCAAGGGTGTCTCGGCGCACGCGGCAGGCGCCCCGGATCGCGCCCGCTCCGCGCTTGACGGGGTCGAGGCCTTCAACATGATGGTCAACATGATGCGCGAGCACGTCCCACAGGATGCGCGCATTCACTATGTGATCACCGAGGGCGGGGTGGCCCCCAATGTTGTCCCCGATTTTGCCGAAGTCTTTTATTATGTCCGCCATCCGCAGCCCAACGGCGTTGAAGCGATCTGGAGCCGGGTCGAGGACGCTGCCCGCGGCGCAGCCCTCGGCACCGGTACCGAGGTGGAATGGGAAGTGATCCACGGCAATAATCCCCTGTTGGTCAATGAAGCGCTGGCAAAAGCCATGGATGCCAATCTGCGCGCGGTCGGAGGCATCAGCTATTCGCCCGAGGATATGAAATTTGCCAAGACCATCCGCGCAAGTTTCGATGCCGATGCGCCTGCCCTTGAAAGCGCCGGCACGGTTCAGCCCTATTCCAATTCTCTTGGCTATGGCTCGACCGATGTGGGCGATGTCTCCTATGCGGTGCCGACGGTTGGCGTGCGCACAGCCACCTGGGTGCCGGGCACGGCGGCCCACAGCTGGCAGGCCGTTGCAGCCAGCGGGACACCGATCGGATTCAAGGGCGCCAATCAGGCCGCCAAAGCCATGACCCTGATGGCGATCGATCTGTTTACCGACACAGATCTGCGCGAAACGGCAAAGGCCGAATTTCAGGCCGGCAGAGGTGAGAATTATACCTACCAATCGCTGCTTGGTGACCGCGAGCCGCCTCTCGATTATCGCAAATAATTGCCTCGGAATTGGCGCGAAGACGATTGCGCAGACCATCGCAACTGACTATTTTGCCGGGACGTTTCGCAGGTGCGAAAAGATATTTCAGCAAGGTTTTAACGATTGCCGGCGCAGGGTTCTGAGGGTCGGCAATTGAGGAAGACACAATGAGCGAACAGGTTCTGAAACGCGACAGCGGCGATGATATCGTTATCCCCATGGCCGATAATCAGGCTGTCGCCCTGCGCGCCATCACCGCACCCGGCAAGGAGCGCAAAACCCAGATTGTGGTGGTCGGCGGAGGCGCCGGTGGTCTTGAGCTTGTTTCCAAGCTTGGCAAGAAGCTGGGCCGCAGAGCATATGACATCATTCTCCTGGAGAAAAACCAGACCCACATCTGGAAGCCTTTGCTTCATGAAGTAGCGGCAGGCTCGCTTGATGCCAATCTCGATGAGGTCGGCTATCGCAGCCATGGCCACCAGAACCGCTACCGGTTTTTCCTCGGCGCGATGAAGGACATTGATCGCGACCGGCGTGAGGTGGTTGTCGAGGCCTTGTTTGATGACAACGGATCGGTGATCATGAACGAACACCGGATCCGTTATGATTATCTGGTGATTTCGGTCGGTTCTGTCGCCAATGATTTTGGCGTGCCGGGCGTGAAGGACCATTGCCTGTTTCTGGAAAGCCGGAAAGAAGCCGACCGGTTTCGCCAGAAGCTCCTCAATCAGTGCCTGCGGGTCTCACGCACGATGATGATGGACCCTGCGGCCGACGAATATGTTCGGATCACGATCGTTGGGGGCGGCGCAACCGGTGTGGAACTGGCCGCGGAGTTGTATAATGCCGCCGGGGCCTTGCGTCATTACGGGCTGGAGGTTTTTGACGAAAGCCGGTTGAAGGTGACCCTGATCGAAGCCGGTCCGCGCATACTCCCTGCCTTGCCGGAAGCGCTCGCCGACGCCGCCCGCGAGGAGCTTGAAAACCTCGGCGTCACGGTGAAGACCGACGCACAGGTCGTCGAGGTCACCCCTTATGGCATGAAGACGAAAGACGGCGAGACGATCGGCGGCGATCTGAAAATCTGGGCGGCCGGGGTCAAGGCACCGGATTTCATAAAGGACATTGCCGGGCTTGAAACCAGCCGCAACAACCAGCTTGTGGTGCGGCCGACATTGCAGACGACCCGCGATGACCGGATCTACGCCATCGGCGACTGTGCTGCCTTTCTACCCGAGGGCGCCGAACGACCCATTCCGCCCCGCGCACAAGCCGCACACCAGATGGCGGACCGCGTTTTTCAGAACATCCTCGCCGACATCGAAAACAAGACCCTCAAGCCGTTCATCTATAGAGACCACGGTTCGATCGTGTCACTTTCAAAATTCGAGACCATCGGTAATCTGATGGGCAATCTGGTCGGCGGACGCATGGCGATAGAAGGCCGGATCGCGCGGATGATGTATACCTCGCTCTACCGGATGCACCTGCTCGCCATTCATGGCTGGCTGCGTGGCTTGTTCAATATTCTGGTCTCCACCGTCAATCAGGTTGTCAGACCGAAACTGAAGCTGCACTGAGAATTGGCTGATTGCGGTGGGCGGTGCGGACAATGAAACCGGACTCACCAAACTCGCGTAAAGAGTGCGTGGAGGTACACAATGCAACAGAAGATTATTGATATCCTGACCGCGTATGCCGCACGGCTGGCTAGCGAAGACCCGAGTGTCTCAGGAATGGACTGCGCTCGCAAACAAGGCTGGATCGACGAGAATGGCAAGCCAACCGAAGACGGGAAGAAAGCCGCCAAAGCCTTTATGGAACAAGAAGAAACCCGCTCTGTTTTCCGTATTGGATGAGCTTTCGAAAGCGCTTCATACGCAATTCACGTAAATCGATGACGCCTAAGACTGCGTACCATTTTATTTAGTTGAAGCAAAAACGCAGTCTAAATTCTTGAGGTGTCGCGCGTTCGAAACCAAGTCGACGGATGGGAACCATCGACGATCACACCTTTTGTGAACGCGCTCTAGCTCCCGGTTCGTTCAATGCATCAATAAAATGCCCTGATATATTGATATCAGAGCGTTTTTTACGTTCACACCCAGGCCTTTTATTCCACGAGCGCTGGCACATTGCCGTCTCCGCCGCCGGATCTTGGCGGCATTGGCAATTGTTTCACCGGCTCGGGTATATACTCAAAGGCAAGTTTATCAGGATCGTTCTGGTCGACCTCCACCCGGACCGTGCCCCCATCCTTGAGCGCGCCAAAGAGGATTTCATCGGCTATCGGTTTTTTCACATGCTCCTGGATGATACGACTCAGGGGACGCGCACCCATTTCATCGTCAAACCCTCGGGCCGCAAGCCATCTGGTCGCCGCATCATCAAGCTCAAACGAAATATTCCGGTCGGCAAGCTGCGATTCGAGCTGGAGGATAAATTTCTCCACAATCCGATCAATGATCGCTGGTGACAGGCCCGCAAACTGAATGGTGGCATCAAGGCGGTTGCGGAATTCCGGTGTGAATAACCGCTTGATTGCCGCATCGGTTTCATCGGTTTTCTTGCCGGCTTCAAAACCAATCGCGAATTTTGCTGCATCCGATGCACCCGCATTGGTCGTCATAATCAGGATTACGTTGCGGAAGTCGATCTTGCGGCCATTGGTGTCGGTCAACTGGCCGTTATCCATGACTTGCAGGAGGATATTGAAAATTTCGGGATGGGCTTTTTCGATTTCATCGAGAAGCAGAACCGCATGGGGATGCTGATCGACCGCATCTGTCAGAAGGCCGCCCTGGTCAAAACCGACATAGCCCGGCGGCGCGCCAATCAGCCGACTGACGGTGTGGCGCTCCATATATTCGGACATGTCGAACCGCAAAAGCTCGACCCCAAGAGCAAAGGAGAGCTGTTTTGCCACCTCGGTTTTTCCAACCCCGGTTGGCCCCGCGAACAGATAGGAGCCAATCGGCTTGTTGGGCTCGCGCAGCCCCGCCCGGGCCAATTTGATGGCGGCCGAAAGCTGGTCGATTGCCGAATCCTGTCCGTAGACGACCCGGCGCAAATCTTCGCCCAGGGTTCGCAGCCGTTCGGTATCCGAGGTCGAAACCGATTTTGGCGGAATACGCGCCATCTTGGAGATGACCTCTTCCACTTCGGCTTCGTCGATAACGCTATTGCGCTCTTCTTCCGGAAACAGGCGCTGCCGCGCACCCGCTTCATCAATCACATCGATCGCCTTATCAGGCAATTTCCGGTCGGCCATATATTTCGCAGACAGATCAACCGCTGACTTGAGAGCCTCATCAGTATAAGTCACATTATGATATTCTTCAAAGTAGCTTTTCAGCCCCTGAAGAATGGCAAGCGTATCCGCGATCGACGGCTCAATCACATCGACTTTCTGAAACCGGCGTGCGAGCGCCCGGTCTTTCTCAAACTGCTGGCGATACTCCTTATAGGTGGTCGACCCCATGCATCGCAGGGCTCCTGACTGGAGCGCCGGCTTCAACAGGTTTGATGCATCCATCGCGCCGCCGGATGTCGCCCCGGCCCCGATCACCGTATGGATTTCGTCGATGAACAAAATGGCATGTTCATGTTCTTCAAGCGACTTCAGAACACCCTTGATGCGTTCCTCAAAATCACCGCGATATCGGGTACCCGCCAGAAGCGCCCCCATGTCCAGCGAGAAAATGGTGGCGTCCGCCAGCACAACCGGCACATCTTCATCAACAATCTTGAGCGCAAGCCCTTCGGCGATCGCTGTCTTTCCCACTCCGGGATCGCCAACGAGCAGTGGATTGTTCTTTCGCCGACGACACAGGATCTGGATCGACCGTTCAATCTCCGAATCGCGACCGATCAACGGGTCGATTTTACCCTGGCGTGCCTTGTCATTAAGATTGACGCAGTAGGCTTCCAGCGGGGTCTCACCGGGTTTACCGGCTTCAGCGTCCTCTGCGCCCTGACGATTGCGCCCAGGTCCCTGCTCGCCGGGTCGTTTCGCAAGACCGTGCGAAATGTAGTTCACGGCATCAAACCGGGTCATGTCCTGCTTTTGCAGAAAATGTGCGGCATTTGATTCGCGCTCGGCGAACATCGCCACCAACACGTTTGCGCCGGTGACTTCTTCACGCCCTGAAGACTGGACATGGATAACCGCCCGCTGGATAACGCGCTGAAAGCTGGTTGTCGGTTTAGCCGTCTCTTCCGAGCGCTCATCCAGCTGAATATTCGCAAGCTTGTTTTCAATGAATTCGTAGAGCTCGCGGCGCAGAAGATCGATGTCAACATTACAAGCCCGCATGACCGCCGCCGCATCGCGGTCATCGGCAAGGGCCAGAAGCAGGTGTTCAAGCGTTGCCACCTCGTGGCGGTATTCATTGGCGATTTCGATTGCCCGGTGGAGCGCTTCGTCGAGACTTCTGCTGAATGAGGCCATGAAATTTAGACTTTCAGTTACGGGTGTCAGCGTCAGCGACGCCGGATAGAAGACGTAGGAAGAGTTCACTCCTTTTCCATGGTACATTGCAAGGGGTGCTGATGCCGCCTCGCCAATTCCATGACTTGCGCGACCTTGGTCTCCGCAACTTCATAGGTGTAAACGCCGCACACGCCGACATCGTTCTGATGCACATGCATCATGATCCGCACGGCATCCTCGGGGCTTTTCTTGAATACGACTTCCAGCAGCCAGACGACAAACTCCTGCGGGGTGAAGTCATCATTCAGCAGCAGCACCTTGTACATGGAGGGCTGCTTTGTCTTCGGTGTGGTCTTGGAAATGACGCTGACACCAAGACCGCCTTCGTCCTGATTGTCTTCCTCATTTGCCATAAGTGTCTGATTCCTTATTGCTTGCCGAGACCCGGATCTGACTCTCTCCTCGACAGGATAATGCCCGTTTCCCCGTTGAGAAGACGTTACAGGGTCCATCATTGATAAAATTTCCAAACTTTCGACACGCCATTGGGTTTTCAAAACAAAAAAAGGGCCCGGATTTACGCTCCGGACCCCTTCATACGCGACTTGACACAACAAAAACTGTGGGGAGTTGACGCGTCAGATACCGTTACGGACGGTAGGATTGCACTTTTTCGACAAAGTGATTGTAGCTGTCTGTCAGAGGCTCAACGGCATCTTTGCTCGTCGACATCAGCATTTCGGTCATTTTGTTGAACTGTGCCATATTCCGCTCAAAGGCTGTGCGGAAGAACTCGGTGTTGACGTCAAGCGCTTCCTGCGGGCTTTTGCAGGCGGCAATGGCTTTGGCGGCTTTCATGCCTTCGTCAAAAGCCGATTTCGTGAACTCTGTCTGCTCCGACGACATTTTTTCGATATTCCCAGCAAACGAAGACGCGGCTGACATCATGGCGTCGAGCGACTCCTTCTGGAAATCGGCCATCTGTTCGAAAGATTTGTTCATCTTCTCGAAATTTTCCTTGAATGCCTCGGTGTTCACGGACATCGCGTCGAAGCCATTGGTATTTGTGGTTGTTTTCTTTGCAGCTGCCATTTTTTTTCTCCTTGGGCCTGCCGTATTTTCTTTACTCCGGCCGACACTGTCGGACATGGAGTGGTGGCGTTGATATGCTTTATGTGCACTGCAACAAAACTTTTTTCAAGCCCTGATCCAAGGTTTTTTGTGCGGTGCACAAAAAATTTTTCCGACCAGTTGACCCGCGGAGGAGCCTGTCAGAAACCGGACAAAGCGCGACAGATTAACCGTCCTTTAACCTTGATTTTCGCAGTATGAAAATCTCGGGCGATGGGCATGAATTTTGCGGCCGGACCTCTGTCGCCATGCCTCAAGGGCGGTTCGAGCTGGCTGGTAAAGACGGGCAGGCGTATTGGTCGCCGCAGACCGGGGGGTGTTAACCGAAATGTGTTCCCATCACCGTATGATAATTGCACAACGGGCCGGAGATATTTCTGTGCCGGACATTGATTTCATCGTCAAAACGCGGAACGATCTGAAGCATGAATCATGGAATAACACCGCTCAGGGCTTGCTTTCGCACTGCCCTTATCATTTTTCTGTTGCTCTTTGCCGGGCTCACCATTTTGCAACCGGCACAGGCGAACCCGAAATATGCGGCTTTTATCGTCCATGCTGACACTGGCGATATTCTGTTTGACCGCTACTCAACGCAGCCCCGCTATCCTGCCTCGCTGACCAAATTGATGACCCTCTATCTTCTATTTGAAGAACTGGAATCGGGCGGCCTGACCCTGCAATCCAAGTTGAAGGTCTCAAGCCGCGCAGCCGGTCAGCCGCCGTCAAAGCTTGGCGTCACAACAGGATCCACAATCGACGTCGAATCGGCCATCAGGGCCTTGACTGTGAAATCCGCAAACGATGTTGCTGTCGTCGTTGCCGAACGGCTTGGGCGCACAGAATCACAGTTTGCCAGAAAAATGACAGCGAAAGCGCGCGCCATCGGGATGCGCAGCACGACATTCCGGAATGCTTCGGGCCTCCCTCACTCACGCCAGCTGACGACCGCGCGCGACCTCGCCGAATTGAGCCGCCGGGTCTATCAGGACTTTCCGCAATACCGGCATTACTTTAAGGCCAGATCATTCAGCTATGGCGGGCGCACCTACACCACACATAATTCACTGGTGAAAAATTACCCCGGCGCTGATGGCCTTAAGACTGGATATACGAGAAGCTCGGGCTTCAACCTTGCAACGACAGCAACCCGCGGCGAGCACCGGCTGATCGGGATCGTTCTGGGCGGGCGGTCGTCTTACACGCGCGATAAACATATGCGCGAAATCCTCGACACGGCTTTTTCAAATATCGAGAAGAACCCGCAGCTGATCTCGGCGCTCCACCATCGTCCGCCGTTTCCGCGCGTCAAACCTCCGTTCGGGCTTCCCGGTCAGAATGTTCCTACGATTGCTGACAATCCGCATCTGCAAATTGCCCTCAAGGAGGCAAGCCGAGGCTACGCGACAGCCGGACCCAAGACGTCCAACGCCCTTCCAGCTTATGGGACCGGCGCCAGTCTTGGGCAGTCGGAATCGGCCTCGGACCTAAATCAGCGCGAATTCGACAGGCTGGCAGCCCTGATCGAGCGTGAGGACAACTCCTATGCAAAAAGCGAAGGCGATATCGATCCATCGGACAGACCGGATGATCTGACCTATAGCGTGCAAATCGGCGCTTATTCGACCCAGGCATTCGCTGAAGCCCAGCTTGAAAAGGCCGCCGATTTGCCCGGGCTCGCTGTCGCACGACGCAAAGTCCTGCCCTTGTCCGATAATGGCAAGGCCGTGTTATATCGTGCCCGGTTTTTGTTTGCGACCGCGGACGCGGCCGAAAGCGGTTGCAATACCCTGAAGCAGGCTGGCATCGGCTGTTTTGTGACCGACATGCCGCTCGGGCAATAACAGGCGCTCGTGCGCGGTTACAGATTTTCTGAAAATACTGCCAAGATAAGTAGCAGACCGCCGCCTGTTGACTGAACCAGCCCATTGTCAGGCTTGCCCGTTCTCCCTTAGCCTGTGTTCCAGCACAAATCTTTTTGGAGGCCAATCATGTCAGACCTGCCCGATCTTGTTCCGGTCAAGGCCGACGCAAAAAAGCGCGCGCTCATCGATCCGCGTAAGGAAAAAGCAATGCGTGAGCATGCCGGGCGGGATTTAGCCGGGTTCTGGTCGAATATCGGCAAACGGATTGACTGGATCGCCCCCTATACGAAGGTTAAGGAAGCTTCATTAAAAGCCGATGATCTGCACATTCGCTGGTACCATGACGGTACACTGAATGCGTGCGCCAATTGCCTTGATCGTCACCTTCCGCAACGCGAAAATGAAGTGGCAATCCTGTGGGAGGGGGACGAGCCTGACGACGATAAGGCTATCACATACCGTGAGGCTTTCGAAGAAACCTGCCGGATGGCGAACATTCTCAAGGCACGAGGGGTTGGTAAGGGCGACAGAGTTGTCATTTACATGCCAATGATCCCCGAGGCGGCTTATGCCATGCTCGCCTGCGCGCGCATCGGCGCGGTGCATTCCGTTGTTTTTGGTGGTTTTTCGCCTGACGCGCTGGCGAGCCGCATTGCCGATTGCGGCGCGACGGCCGTGATTACCGCGGACGAAGGCGTGCGGGGTGGGAAGCGGGTACCACTCAAGGCCAATGTCGACAAGGCGCTGCAGACAAATTCACAGGTTCGCCTTGTGCTGATGGTTGAGCGCACCGGGGCTGACCTGCCTGTTTTGGCAGGCCGCGATCTGGCCTGGTCTATCGCACGTGAGGATGTGTCAACGCGCTGCCCTGCCGAAACCATGAATGCAGAGGACCCGCTCTTTATTCTGTATACCTCAGGGTCTACCGGAAAACCAAAAGGCGTCCTGCATACAACCGGTGGATATCTTGTTTATGTCAGTTATACCCACGAGGCGGTTTTCGATTATCAGCCCGGCGAAATCTACTGGTGCACCGCCGATGTCGGCTGGGTCACCGGACATAGCTATATTGTTTATGGTCCGCTGGCCAATGGCGCAACCACACTGATGTTCGAGGGAGTTCCAACCTATCCCGACCCTTCGCGTTTCTGGAAAGTCGTCGAAAAGCACAAGGTCAACATTCTTTATACCGCACCCACGGCCATTCGTGCCCTGATGCGCGAGGGAGACCAGTTTGTGAAAGCGGCAGATCGTTCATCGCTGCGGCTTCTCGGATCTGTTGGCGAGCCGATCAATCCGGAAGCCTGGCACTGGTATCACCGGGTGGTCGGGGAAGAACGCTGCCCGATTGTTGACACCTGGTGGCAGACCGAAACTGGCGGTGTACTGATCTCTCCCCTTCCCGGAACGACCGACCTGAAACCCGGTTCGGCAACACGGCCATTGCCCGGGATCAACCCTGCCCTCGTCGATGCGGAGGGCAAGATCCTTGAAGGCCCAGCAGAAGGCAATCTCGTACTGACCGGCAGCTGGCCCGGACAGATGCGCAGCGTTTATGGCGATCATCAGCGTTTTATTGACACCTATTTCAAAACCTATCCCGGCATGTATTTCACCGGCGACGGGGCGCGCCGCGATGAGGATGGCTATTACTGGATCACAGGCCGTGTTGATGACGTTATCAACGTTTCAGGGCACCGTCTTGGTACGGCAGAGATTGAAAGTGCACTCGACAATCATCCGGATGTCGCAGAAGCCGCCGTTGTCGGCTTCCCCCATGACGTCAAGGGCCAGGGGATTTATGCCTATGTGATTTTGATGGCAGACAAAGCGCCGACGCCAGAGCTTGAGCGCGAACTGACCGATAGGGTCCGCAGTGAAATCGGACCGATTGCAAAACCCGATCACATCCAGTTGACACCGGGGCTGCCAAAAACCCGCTCGGGCAAGATCATGCGGCGAATTCTGCGCAAGATTGCGGAAAACGACCTCAGCAATCTTGGCGACACTTCCACGCTTGCCGACCCGGCCGTTGTGGAAAGTCTTGTGGCTGGCCGCAAGGGCTGAGATACTTGAGGCTTTGCGTAAAATTCGATTGTTGGTCTTTGTCGAATTGCAACCAAAACCGGTTAGCCTTCTGGATTAGTTTCAGAGGGTACGTCGGCTATGTCAGAACTGGATTCCTTGCGCGGTCAAATCCGTGAACGGACTTCGACGGGGCGGCAGGGTGGCAATCGGTTTTTTGTTTCGGCCCTGGCATTCCCGGTTCTGTGTCTTCTGGCCGGTCTTGGATGGAATTATGTGCAGACCGGCGAAATTGGATTTGGCCGATCAATCACAGCGATGGGGTACCGGGTTGATGACCCGACCGGCGGTCATGAAACGCTTGCCGAAAACAAGGCTTTTCTGGCGGCAGCCAACATGACGGCCGATGACCCGTTTCTGGTGGCAACCGAACAACTACGCACCTATGGCCGGACCATTGCGGGCCTGCGCTATTGTGAGCGCAATTACAATGAAGAGAAATACAGGCGCCTGCGCGAGTCTTATGAGCGCCGGAACCGCCCGCGTTACGACGCGGCAGCGGCAATCCTGAAAAACGAAACGCTTGAGACGGCAAGTGAGTTTATCGATTTTCAGGACGATATCATTGCCGGCAATCCACTTGAGCAGACCCGTGCCCTCGTCGGAGCCCGGAGTATGGGCATGCAGAATGCAGCAAAATTCAGCGGCCTGACGACCCTAGAGGGCAATCGCAAACCCATCACCTTTGACGGGGCGCAGTGCGCTACGCTTTCGCGCGACGTTACGCTTGGCAAACATAATATGAAGCCCATCAAAAGGTGACAGGCTTCAGGCTTGCCGGTCAAGCGGCCGCATAGAAACACTCGCTGGCAGCAGCTTTGTCACGGAAAAGCTGTGGTGGATTGAACCGCGCGCCATAGCGTTGGGCGAGGCTCTCGGCCTTGCGCACAAAAGTCTCGACACCAATTGTATCGATATAGCTCATCGGACCACCGGTCCAGGGGGCAAAGCCCCAGCCAAAAATCGCACCGATATCAGCTGACTGCGGGTCGGGCACGATCCCCTCGGCATAACACTCAGCAACGGAAACCAATTGCCCGTAAAGAATGCGGTCTTCAATATCCACGGCCGACGGCTGCTCCTCAGTAAGCGGAAAATACTCAGACAGACCGGACCACAGATATTTTTCGCCGCCTTGCGGATATTCATAAAACCCGCCGCCGGATTTACGCCCCTTGCGGCCGAGATCATTGACCATTGTTTCAAGCATGTCTTCGACACCCGTCGGCTTGTAATTCTCGCCCTCAATTTCCTGGGCGGCTTTTGACAGCATGAGCCCAAGGTCAAGGGAAGTCTCGTCGGTCAGCGCCAGAGGGCCAACTGGCATGCCAAGACGTTTTGCACAATTCTCGATCAAGGCTGGATTGATCCCCTCCTTGACCATCAGCATAGCTTCATTGAGGTACGGAATAACAACGCGGTTGGCATAGAAACCCCTTGTATCCTTGACAACAATGGGTGTTTTCCTGATCCGGCCCACATAATCCAGCGCCGTCGCGAGGGCGCGGTCGCCGGTCTTTTCGCCCGGAATAATCTCTACCAGTGGCATTTTTTCGACCGGCGAGAAAAAATGGATTCCGATAAATTGATCCGGCCGTTCCGAGTGCGTCGCAAGGCCCGTAATCGGCAATGTCGACGTGTTGGAGGCAAAGATCGTTTCGGGACGGATCACCGCTTCAGTCTTCCTGATAACGTCGGCCTTTACCTGTGTGTCCTCGAATACCGCCTCGATGATCAGATCAACATCGGCAAGATGGTTGTAATCCGTGATCGGCGTGATCCGAGCCAGAAGCGCGTCGCCCTCCTCTTTGGAGGTTTTGCCGCGGGAAACGCCCTTCTCAACAATTTTCTCGGAGTAGGCCTTGCCCTTCTCCGCGCTTTCCATGTCCCGGTCCAGAAGTACGACGTCCATGCCGGCGCGTGCCGACACATAAGCAATCCCCGCGCCCATCATGCCGGCACCCAGAACACCTATTTTCCTGATTTCGGATTTTGGCACGCCTTCCGGCCTTTGCTCGCCTTTTTCCGCTTTTTGCTTGTTTACAAACAGCGTACGGATCATATTGCGCGATTGCGGGCTGGCAACCAGCTTTGTCATATATTTTGACTCGATCCGGATTCCTGTATCGAAGGGCACAATCGTGCCTTCATACATTGCCGACAGAATATAGCGTACGGCCGGGTAGTTGTGCTGGGTTTCGCGCTGACCCATGGCATTGGCCGCAATAAAGAACTGCACTGATCTCGGGTTCATCGCACCCGATCCACCGGGGACTTTAAAGCCCTGCTTGTCCCAGCGTGCCGTAACTTTAGGATTGGTTTTGACCCATTCTTTCGCGGCACGGACGGTCTCACCGACCGGTACAATCTCATCGATAATCCCATAGCCTTTGGCGGTTTCAGGATCAATTGGTTTACCCTGGGTCGCCATGATGGCTGCATTCTGCAGACCCGCCAGTCGCGGCAGCCTTTGCGTCCCGCCAGCGCCAGGCAAAAGACCAAGCTGAACTTCCGGTGTCCCCAGCTGGATTTTCGGATTGTCAGCAACCACACGGTGGTGACAGGCAAGAACAAGCTCAAGACCACCCCCCAGCGCCAGACCCTCCACAGCAGCCGCAAAAGGCTTGGCATGCGCCTGGCCTTTTACCAGGGCCTTGGCCGACTGACCACCGGTTTCCATTTTTCGCAAGGTTGCGTTCAGGCGGAACATCTCTGTAAACAGATCGTCCATGCCGGCAGCCTCATCCGTCTTGTCCAGTTTCGACGCGGCAGCGCCGAGCATGTTCAGATCAGCGCCAGCGAGAAAACCAGAACTTTTGCCGGATGTCACAACCGCGCCCTTGATCGCATCATCGGAGATAACCCTGTCAACGGCCTCATCGAAATCCGCCATCAGCTCGGCATTCCAGACATTCATGGATGCATCCGGCAGATCGATCTCAATCACCGCGATACCATCCGTATCAATATCGATTGAAAGTGTTTTGAATTCCATTTTCAGCTCCCTGAAAAAAATGATTATCTGTGTCTAGTTTACCCGTTCGATGATTGTCGCCGTGCCCATACCGCCGCCGATGCACAGGGTAACGAGCGCGGTTTCCTTGCCGGAACGTTCTAGTTCATCAAGCGCAACCCCAATGATCATCGCACCTGTTGCCCCAAGCGGGTGACCCATGGCGATCGCGCCGCCACAGACATTGATATCCGCATGGTCGATGTCGAGCGCCTGCATGAACCGCAGGACCACCGAAGCAAATGCCTCGTTCAATTCCCAAAGATCAATATCGTTCTTGGTCATGCCAGCACGTTCAAGAACCTTTTTTGCAGCAAACTCGGGGCCAGTGAGCATGATCGTCGGTTCAGACCCGACAGAGGCCATCGCCTTGATCCGGGCGCGGGGTTTTAACCCGAGACGTTTTCCCGTTTCCTCACTACCGATCAGAACCGCTGCGGCCCCGTCGACAATGCCCGAGGAATTGCCCGCATGGTGAACATGATTGATTTTCTCGACTTCCGGGTAGCGCTGAACAGCAACGCTGTTGAAACCAAACTGCTGCCCCATCATGGCAAAGGCCGGGTTCAAGGATGCCAGCGTCTGCATGTCTGTTTCGGCCCGGATGGTTTCGTCATGGTCAAGCACAGTGGCGCCCATCACATCGCGGACAGGAATGACTGAATTTTTAAACCGCCCTTCACTTTGTGACCGGGCGGCCCGTTTCTGACTTTCGACAGCATACGAATCGACATCATCGCGGGAGAGACCGTATTTGGTTGCGATCAGATCGGCGGCAATCCCCTGAGGCACAAAATAGGTATGAAAAGCCACCGCCGGATCGGTCGCCAGCGCCCCGCCATCCGAGCCGATCGGGACGCGCGACATGGATTCAACGCCGCCCCCGATCGTCAGATCGGCCTCGCCGCTTTTGACCTTGGCTGCTGCTATATTAACCGCCTCGAGGCCCGACGCGCAGAACCGGTTGACCTGGATTGCGGAAACGGTTTCATCATAATCGGCCATCAGCACCGCGGAGCGAGACACGACCGCGCCCTGCTCGCCCACGGGCGAGACACAGCCAAAGGCAACATCATCAACTTCGCTGCTGTCAAGATTATTACGATCCCGCAGCGCCTTGAGGGCTTGAGCGCCGAGTTCAACGGGCGTGATTTCATGCAGCGAGCCATCGGGCTTACCCTTGCCCCGGGGCGTGCGAACGGCATCGAATATAAAGGCGTCGGTCATGGCGGGCTCCTCAGCAAATCGGCGGTTTGGTCCGCCGTGGTTTTCCTGGCTCTCCCATCCATAATCGCGCGGCCAGGTGCCTGCAACGCTCTTGCGCAGTTTCATCGCAGCAAAGCGCCGATCAAGCCGCAGCCCTATCCTTGCTGCACCTCCTGAAGACCAAGGGCAACCGGAATTGCGAGCAGGCACATCCCGGCCATAAACCCAAGCACCGCGAGATTTCCGAAGGCACTGGCAAACCAGCCAAAGCCGACCCCTGCGAACAGAAAAACCCCAATGATCGTGTTTGACAGGGCCGTGAACGGGGCCCGGGTTTCGGTGTCGGCCATATCGACCAGATGGGTCGATCGTCCCAGGCGCACACCCTGATAGGCGATCATCAGCGTGAACAGGAGCACCGGCAATACCAGCGGCGTTTCAAGCCGACCCGCCATTCCCGCCCAGACCGTCAGCGCGAGCGCAAGCGCGCCGCCAGACGCTGCAAAGATCAGGACCTTCCGGCTAGAGTGATCGGCGAGCCTGCCCCAGACAAAACTCGACAAGAGAGCCGCGCCGGCAGACGCCAGCACCAAAAGTCCAAGCGACCCGTAAGCCTCATCCGTGGCAGACCCGGCTGCGACCATGAATGGCGGGGCGAGGGCAGTTGCGGTCAACAGCCCGCGGGCGGCAATGAAGCGGCGGAGCTGTTTTGAGGATTTCAGATAGCCGAGATTTTCGATTGCCGCCACGAGCGCCGCTTTCCCACCCTCTGTTGCACCCTTTTTTTCCGTCAAAGTACTGAACATAAGAGCACTGGCTATCCAGAAAAGCCCGGCCAGTGCAAGCGCCACACGAACAACGCTCATCCGGTCAACAAGCCCGGACGCCAGGACAAGCGCGAAAAGGATTGTCCCACCCGCAGCCACCGAACCGGCAAGCCCTGTCGCCCGGCCACGCCGCGATTTGTCCACCGTCTTCCCAAGAACATCTTTATAAGATACCGAGCAGACACTTCGCGACAGGGCAAAAACAGTCAGTGCCGTGAGGATTGCATAGCCAGCCGCAGCGCCGTCCAGTGAAATTGCAGCCCACGCCATGGCGAGCGCTGCGACCCCCTGCCCGATCGCGCCAGCCGTCCACGCCCATTTTCGACGCGGCAAACGCCGCAGACCACCGGCTGTAAACAGTTGAGGCAGAAGCGCCCCAGCCTCCCTGATCGGAACTAATAGCCCCAACATTGCCGCAGGCGCCCCGAGGGTCGTCAGTAGCCAGCTCAGGACAAGCTTGGGGTCGACCAGCCCATCTGCCGATTTTGAAAGGGCCAGCGCACCCACATGGGTAAAGAAATTGCCCGCCTCCTCGCGATAAACCTCATCGGGAATATCCTGGCAGGCCCGCCCTTCGTCATCAATCGCAATGGCTTCGAAGATTTTATCCTGCAGTGTTTTGGCCATAGTGATCCTGTTCGCGCAATGGAAAAATGCTTGACCCGCTGGGGCAAAACTCGATCTGATTGGATCCGTGTCTTGCTTTGAGTCTTCAATTGCGCATTGTTGCCAGCCAAACCGGTGATCCACTTTGGCATCACGATGCTGTGATGGTCGCTGTAAGAGCTCATTCGATCAGCTTGCGTTCCAGTAGCTCGATCATCCTGATACGCGCCTGCGGCAAGGTCTGATTGGAGAGATGCAAGACCCGCGTTTCGACAAAGTGGCCGGTCGTGGCAAGTGCCGCGAGTGCGTCGGAATATGAAACTTCCCCCGTCTCGCCTTTCAGAAAAAGGGGTAACGGCAAAAGACGATCCTTGTACGGCTCACCAGCCTCCCGGCTGACCGCACAGGCTGACCGTGGTGAAACATAGGTCAGGTCCTCGCGTGCGCCGGTCGACGCGCAGCGATCGAGCGTCAGGCCAAATCCAAGGTCACCAAGCAGGCCAAGCTCCCATTTTGCAAACAGCGCAGGCCAGATCTCTTCATCTTCGAACTGATCGATCAGGATATTCAACCCGGCATAAACCCGTGGATGGCGTTCACGTTCGGGCAGACAGAGAGCCGCAAGCGTACAGGCAGCCGACAGGCCGGTGAGCGCAAGCCGGTTCTCAAGCATTTTGGCAGCGACCGCATCTTCTACCTCAAGTGAAAAATGGCCAAAAAGATCGTCTCGATCGCAACGCGCTGGGGCTGTCCGGGGGGCAGCAGCAGAGCGCCTGCACACGATTTCCAGGCTGCAGGATATGGCTTTTTGAGCGCCCGCTCCCGCCATAGACAAGGCCCGCCCAGCGTCCATGATCGGACGACAGAATATCAGCAACCGCATGCCCTTCACCATGCGCGCGCGCGGTCAGGATTATCCCGGTATCAGACCATTCCACGTCCTGTTACTCGACGATATCAAGGCCCATTTCGCGATAGCGGGCCGCTTCTTCGGCCCAGCCCTCGCGGACCTTTACGTGGAGAAACAAATGCACAGGCTCGCCAAGGAGTTCGATCAACTCTTCGCGCGCCGCCGCGCCAATTGCCTTCAGCGTCTGGCCCGACTTGCCCACAACAATGCCTTTCTGGGTCTCGCGCGCGACAAAGATAATCTGGTCGATTCGTAATTCACCCTTTTTGGTCCGGGTCCAGTTCTCCGTCTCAACGGTGATGGCATAGGGCAATTCGTCGTGAAGGCGCAGATAAAGCTTTTCGCGGGTCACTTCAGCCGCCATTAGCCTGTCAGTGATATCGGAAAGCTGGTCAGGGGGATACATCCATGGTCCGGGCAGCATCTGCCTTGTCAGATAGTCCTTGAGCTGATCAAGTCCATCGCCATTTGATGCGGCAACCATGAATACATCGGCGAAATCACATCCCTCGGTCAGAAGCGACGTCAACACCAAAAGCCGGTCACGGGGCATCCGGTCAATCTTGTTCAGAACCAGTACCGGCCGCATGCCATTGTCTGCCAGTCGGGCGAGAATGGCATCGGTATCGGCCTTTGTTTTTTGATGTTTGCCCTCACCTTCATGGGCGCTGAGATAAGCGGGTGCATCGACCATCAGGACAGTAATATCGGCGCCCTGGCTTCCCTCCCATGCCGCCGACACCATGGAACGGTCGAGCCGACGACGCGGGGCAAATATGCCCGGCGTATCGATAAAAACGATCTGGGTCTGTCCTTTAATCGCCACACCGCGGATCCGCGTACGGGTCGTTTGCACCTTGTGGGTGACGATCGAGACTTTGGCGCCAACCATGGCGTTCACCAGGGTCGATTTCCCGGCATTCGGCGCCCCGATTACCGCGACAAAACCGCAACGCAGGTCTTCGGCTTTGTGTCTGTTTACCGCCTCATCAGCCATTGGACCAGATTCCTTCCCGGATCAGGAAGGCTTCGGCGGCCTTCATCTGTGCGTTGCGCTTTGAACTGCCTGCCGCCGAAACAGGCTGGAAACCGTCAAGATGCACTTCAATTGTAAAGTGCGGTCGGTGTGCCGGGCCGGCCTGATCAATGACCCGATAGTCAGGAATGCCAAGGGCGCGCTCCTGCGACCATTCCTGCAACTCCGTTTTCGCATCGCGGTGACGTTTGGCAAGTGTCGAGAGGTTTGGCTTCCAGAACTGGTCGAATGCCTTCCATGCCGCTTCCAACCCGCCGTCAATATAAAGGGCACCAAGAAAGGCTTCGCAGACATCACCAAGGATCGCCACCTTTTTTCGCCCGCCTGAGCCCTCTTCATGGCTCGACAAACGCACTGCCTTGTCGAGACCGAACGCAAGGGCCGCTTTGGCGCAGGTTTCCTTGCGAACAAGCATGTTGAGCCGGGGGGCAAGCTCGCCCTCCTCCATGTCCGGATAAGCCCGCCAGAGCGCATCAGCCGCCATCAGACCCAGCACACGATCCCCGAGAAATTCGAGCCGCTCCAGGTCACGCACGCCATTGCGCTGGTTGGAAAGACTTGAATGGGTGAGCGCGCGCTCAACAAGCGCACGGTCGGAAAACCGATGGCCAATCCGGTCTTCGATGGCTGACAGGCTTTTGTCCGCACCGGTCATCGGGATTCCGTTTTTGCATTGATCCCCATACCAATACGGCCCCAGCGTATGGCGCCCGGCCAACGCCATATCTCCCAGAACCGGCTTTTTTCACCGTCCACAGAGAAAAATACCCCGTCAGCGCGACCGACAAGATCGCCAAGCGGCACGGTACCGACAGAAGCTTCCACCCGGCTGTCGCGTGACTGGTCGCGATTATCGCCCATGACAAAAAAATGCGCGCTGGGCACGGTGTAAGGCCCGCGCGTGTCGAGAAAGCCATCATCTCCTGAACATTCCTGAACGATATAACGGCGCCCGTTTGGCAGCACTTCCTGCCAGGCCGGCGCCGTCAACGGCGTTCCCGGCCCACAGTTTAGCCGACGCTGCCCAAGATAATCCCGGCGTACAGAAACGCCGTTGATCTCGATCCTCCCCTCCCGGATCATGATTGTCTCACCGGGAAGACCAATCACCCGCTTGATATAGTCCCGGTTTCGGCCCTTTTTGTTTTTGAAAACGACGACATCGCCGCGCCGTGGTGATTGCGCAAAAACGCGATCATGGATCGGAACGCGATTGAGCGGCCAGACCAGGGACGCTCGCGAATAGCCATAAGCGGTCTTTGAAACATAGATGAAATCACCGATATCAAGGGTCGGGCGCATGGAGGCCGATGGAATATTAAAGGGCTGAACAAGGAAAATCCGGACAAAGAGCGCAAGCGCGAAAGCAATCAGGACAACGCGAAAGGTACTAACGCCCGCGCTCGATTTGTCCTGTGCCGGTGTTGCGCTCGTGTCGCGATTTTCAAGGTGCACTCCCATCCGCGACCTCTACAATACAGCCTGCGCCGGATCGACGGCGAGGCCCCCGCGATCGGGTATGGCTTCAATCATGACAATGGCCTGCGCGGTTGGAAAATCATCCGTTATGGTCAGATGAATTTCGGCACGGTGACCTGCTGGCGTCAGCTTGGCCAGACGAACCGCCGCGCCGCCGCTCAGCGCCATGGTGGGTTTACCGCTCACCAGATTGACAACACCCATATCGCGCCAGAAAACGCCGCGGGAAATCCCCGTGCCCAGAGCCTTGGCACAGGCTTCCTTGGCGGCAAACCGCTTGGCGTAACTCGCCGCGCGCTGATAGCGCCGATCAGACTTGCGCTGCTCCACTTCGGTAAACAGTCTTTGCACGAACCGGTCACCATGGCGCTCAAGCGTCTTTTCGATCCGTCGGATATCAATAATATCGTTGCCAATACCGAGTATCATCCAGCCTCCCTCCCCTAATAGTGCCCACCGGTACAGGCATCGGCGATAAGCCGTTTCATCTCCTTGACGGTTTCCGGCAGCCCCATAAAGACGGCCTCACCAACAAGGAAATGCCCGATATTGAGCTCCCTGATTTCCGGGATTGATGCGACTGGCTGAACATTATGAAAGGTCAGTCCGTGTCCGGCATGGATTTCAAGACCCAGCTCGGCGCCTTGTTTTGCGGCAACCCTGAGTGCTTCAAATTCCTTTTCGATACGCGCCGGTTCAGTCGCCAGACAGGCTTCGTGATAGGGGCCGGTATGGAGTTCCACGACAGGGGATCCGGCTCTTGCGGCGGCTTCCACCTGCCTTGCCTGCGGTTCGATAAACAGCGACACCCGGGCGCCGGTGTCTTTCAATTCGGAAATCAAAGGCACGAGCATATTGTGCTGACCGGCCACATCAAGCCCGCCCTCGGTGGTGCGCTCATGGCGGTTTTCGGGTACAAGGCAGACCGCATGCGGACATATCCGCCTTGCAATTTCCACCATCTCAGCCGTTGCCGCCATTTCAAAGTTGAGCGGCACACCGATTTCCTGTTTGAGACGCTCCATGTCATCGTCACGGATATGGCGTCGGTCTTCACGCAGATGCGCCGTGATCCCATCCGCCCCTGCCGCGATCACCGCATGGGCCGCACGAACCGGGTCCGGGTGATCGCCGCCACGCGCATTTCGCAGGGTTGCAACATGATCGATATTGACACCAAGACGCGGAATTTCGGAGGGCACGGGCTATCCTTATTGACTGACATTTCGGCTGCCGGGTTTTACCGCTGGCAGATCGGCAAGATGAGGCGGCAAATCGTCAGCTGGCCACGCATCGACCTTGAGGCTTGCCAGCGACTGGTAGGGCGTTCCCAGTTCGGCCGTCCCGCCGGACCGGTCGATCAGACAGACGAGCCCGACAATTTCGGCACCATAACCCGAGACCGCGGCAATACATTCGCGGGCGGACAGGCCGGTGGAGATGATATCTTCAACAATCAATACACGTGCACCCGGCGAGACAGAAAAGCCGCGGCGCAGGGTGAAGGCACCGTCCACCCGTTCGGTAAACATGAACGGTTTGCCCAGATGCCGCGCCGTCTCATAACCATAAATAATAGCCCCCATAGCTGGCGCGACCACATGGTCGATCCGGCTGCCAAAAAAGGTCACCGCCTTTTCCGCCATGGCCCGGCAAAGCCGTTCGGTGCGTTCGGGGTACATGGAGACGATCGATTTGTTGAGATAGGTATCGGAGTGCAGCCCCGAAGAGAGAACAAAATGCCCCTTGAGCAACGCGCCTGCAGCTTCGAATTCAGCCAGGACCTCATTCTGCTTAAGCATCTTCATCTGCCTCATATCGGTCAACGGAAATGGTTGTTTCGGTTGCCCGCAGCGCCGTCAGAAGCTGCGTCATGTTCTCTATATCCTTCACGCCGACATCGATAATCAGATCAAAGAAGTCAGGTGTCCGATTGGCAAAGCTGATATTTGTAATCGGCACATTATAGCGAGCAATGATATTGGCGATTTCACTCAGGGTGCCAACCGCATTGTACAGCGTCATTGTGATCCGCGATGCCGCCCTGAAACTTTCGGGACATTTACGCCATTTCAGGTCTATCCAGCGGTCCTGGGGCGGGTCCTCTCTAGCAAGCATGGCACAGAAAATCGTATGGACACACACATGATTTTCCGTATCGACAATACCAACAATGCGTTCGCCCGGGATCGGCAGGCAGCACCTGCCAAAATCGCCATGAAAGCCGTGCGGGATTCCGTTGACAAGCGTGCGCGGCTTGATGATTTCACCGGCATTCGCCGCCCGGATCTCGTGTTCTGAAATTTGCGATGCCGCGCCGGGATAGACCGCTTCGATCAGATCTCTAACCGCAAGGTCACCGCGGCCGATCCTCGCAAGCACGTCATTTGGCGATTTCATGCCAAGCCGGTTCAGCGCGTTTTTGATGGCTTTGAGCGAAAAATTAAGCCGTGCCCCGGAAAAGACCTGTTCGGCCATGTTCCGGCCGATGGCGACCTGGTCTGAATAGGCCAGCGCCTTGAGCCTGCGACGGATCGCCGAGCGCGCCCGCCCGGTTACCGCGATGCTTTCCCATTCTTCCGGTGGGCGCGCTGACGGTGCACGCAGGATCTTAACAACGTCACCATTTGTCAGGGGCGTTCGCAAAGGCCGGTTTCGTCCGTTAATTTGGACACCAATTGTTGTGTCCCCTATATCGGTGTGAACGGCATAAGCGAAATCAATAGCCGTTGCGCCCTTGGGAAGGGCAATCACCGAGCCTTTCGGCGTAAAGCAAAAAACCTGATCGGTAAAAAGTTCAAGCTTGGCGTTTTCCAGCGCTTCTGCCGGGTCATCATTCTGAAAAATTGTCTCGAGAGACTTTGGCGTGCGATAAAAATCAAATCCCGGAGCGCTGACAAGGTCGATTTTGGAGGGAAGATCGAAAGCTTCGCGACCGTGGCCGGGGTCTTTATAGCGCCAATGCGCGGCAGCCCCACGTTCAGCGTGGTCATGCATACGGTGTGTACGGATCTGGATTTCAATACGCTGGCGCCCCCCCTCTTCGGTTGGCGGACCGATCACGGCCGTATGAACCGACTGGTAGTTATTTGGCTTGGGCGCAGAGATATAATCGTCAAATTCTTCCGGAATCATCCGCCAGCGCGTATGAATGAGGCCGAGGGCGCGGTAACAGTCTTCAACGGTTTCAACGATTACCCGAAAGGCATAAATGTCAGCCAGATCCTCAAAGGAAAGGTTTTTGACTTCCATCTTTCGCCATATTGAATAGGGGCGCTTCTCCCGGCTTGTCACCTCGCAGGCAATTCCCGATGCCTCAAGACGCTCACGCAATATCTGTGACAGTTCGACCACCCCTTTGACTGTCGTCGCCTGAAGCTTTTGCAAGCGCCTTTCAAGCGTTTCAAATCCTTCGGGGTGGAGTTCACGAAAGGCCAGGTCTTCAAGTTCGTCGCGAAAGCGCTGGATGCCAATCCGTCCGGCGAGCGGGGCATAAATTTCCAGCGTCTCACGGGCGATGCGCTTTTGTTTCACCGGATTGCCGAAATAATGCAGTGTACGCATATTATGCAGTCGGTCTGCAAGCTTGACGAGCAGTACACGAACATCATCTGCCATTGCCATGACAAGCTTGCGAAAATTTTCCGCCTGCTTTGTTTCGTCAGAGCGTAGTTCCATAAGGGACAGTTTTGTTACACCATCAACAAGACACGCGATTTCACTGCCAAAATGCGTCTCGATATCGCCAAGGGTCGTGTCGGTGTCCTCAACCGTGTCGTGCAACAGGGCTGTAACAACCGAGGCCGGATCGGCTTTGAGTTCGGTCAAGATGGCGGCGACCGCGAGCGGATGGGTAAAATAGGGATCACCGGACTTACGCGTCTGGTGACCGTGGGCCTGCATGGAAAACACATAAGCCCGGTTCAGCAGGTCCTCGTCAGCCTCAGGCGCATAGTCACGGACCCGTTCAACCAACTCATACTGACGAATGAACCCCGGAGGCATCCGCGCCGCCGTGGGGGCGTTGACCGCAGGGTCCGTTCTCAGCGCTTCAGCGATGGTTTGCGTTGTTTCTGGGTGCGTAACATCAGCATCCGGTTCCGGATGCGCTGACCGCGCAGCAGACGCATCTTCCGCCGGGCGCTGACCTGACGTTGACTGAGGCGGCGGCGCAGCCGTCTGCGTGTTCGCTTGGCTGTCAGTCTTGATCGGCTCGGCACGGTCGGTCCTGCTCATCCGTTAGGTCTTCCAAACGACACGCAACCGTCCATGCAGGCAACATTCTCCTGTCGGGCTCAGCTTTTTGGCAGGCTTTGCTGGGTCGTCATGCCCGCATCCTGCAACGATTTGATGAAATCGGCTTCGTTGAGATTATCGAATTCCGGCTCATCGCCGCCTTCGCCTTCCGCGGCAACTTCCTCGGCTTCTTCGATATTATTGTGTTTCTGGAGCGAAGCGATCAGATCTGCTTCGAGATCGTCCGCATTGAGCTTGCCGTCGGCAATTTCCCGCAAAGCCACAACCGGGTTCTTATCATTATCACGCTCAACGAGAAGTTCTGCTCCTGAAGAAAGAATCCGACCGCGATGGGCCGCGAGCAAAACGAGGTCGAACCGGTTTTTGACTTTGTCGACACAATCTTCGACGGTCACGCGCGCCATACAATTTCTCCAGATATTCAGTAAACCTTGTGAGTAGGCCGGAAGCCCGGCAGTTTCAAGCCTGAAACCGCAATATCGCACATTTACGGCATAAGCGTGACCGTGTCGTTTTCATCAGGCGAGATCGTTTCCAGGATTTGTCCGGCCGTTAAGCCGGTTTGCGGATGACACCATTCCGGCCAGAAATCGGCCAGTGGCGAAATAACAAAGCGCCGGAGATGCATGCGCGGATGCGGCAGGATGGGCCCGGAAACCCCCGGCGGTGGTGCGCAGATCTGCCCCGCATAATCGATCAGGTCCAGATCGAGAGTGCGCGGCGCATTGCGCCCGCCCCGACGCCGGGAAAACCCGGCCTCGATGGCATGAAGCGCTTCCAGCACGGCG
>CAYSMJ010000023.1:0-18978 GCA_964432075.1 uncultured Caulobacterales bacterium
CACGGCTCGGCCCTGTCGCTGCCCTCAGTTTGCCTCTGGCGGGACTAGTTTATATTGGCATGACGATCGACTCGGCCCGCCGACACTGGATTGGCAAGGGGGGCGCTTGGAAGGGGCGCGTCTATCCCGGCGGCGCCCCAATGACCGATCCGGAAAAACCATGATCTGATAGGAACCGACCGGGCCAGCCGAACAATCGTCCACCGCCGCCATGGCGCCACAAGGCCCCGAGACCTCGCCTGCCGGTTTCAGTGCCAGCGCGCCGCCAGGTTTTACAGCAACCCAAACTGCGCCAACGCAGCATCGGCGACCTGATCACCCCATTCCTGAACGAAATGGCCGGCTTTTTCGAGGCGCATCGGCTCCGGGCAGTTTTTGATCAGCGCATGCATCACCATCATGGCGCCTACCCCGATCACGGGGTCATCCATGCCAATGGCCATAAAACTTTCCCCGTTCCAGTCTTCGGACCAGAATTTCCGGGCCGCCAGCGATGTCTCAATGCCCTCCTTTTCCCCATCCTCGACCATCACAAGCTCAGGAAAGCGGCGCACCCCCGCCTTGTACCGCGCATCGGGAAAGGGCGCGGCATAGCCAGCCGCTTCGGCATCGCCAAGACCCGGTGTCGCCCGTTTCATCAGCATCGCAATATCCAGATCGGGGTGATTTCGATTCAAGGCCCGCCAGACATTAAACCCATCGCCAGGGCGCTCGCCCGCAGGCAGGAAGGTGTTCATGATAACAAGTCGCGAATACCGCTCAGACTCTTCCAGTGGTAAAGTCAGCCCAAGAATCCCCCCCCAGTCCTGGACCACGAGGCAAACATTTTTGAGGTCGAGCGCCCTGACAAAAGCCAACAGGCTCTCCCGGTGAAACGAATAGGTATACCGATAATCACTAACCGGCTTGTCAGAACGGCCAAACCCGAAAAGGTCCGGCGCGACGACACGGTGGCCCGCCCCGGTAAGGACAGGGATCATCTTTCGGTACAGATAAGACCAGCTTGGCTCCCCATGCAGACACAGAAAGGTCACCGCTGCATCACCCGGCCCTGCATCAACATAATGCATTCTGAGGCCCTGATACCCGGGCATCTGGTCAATATAATGCGGCGTGTAGGGCCAGTCAGTCAGCTTATCAAAACACTCATCTGGCGTACGCAGAACGCTTGGATCCAAAACCTCGGCGGCAGACATTGCAATGTCCCTCCCTCGCGGCAAAATTGATACCGACACAAATGACAAATGAAAGGGCCATGATGACCCTTGAAAACGCAACCCTAACGGTACGCACACCAGCCCGGCCGCACGGGCAGCCTGTGACCGGCGTCACACCTGCCGGGTTGATCATGGAATCAAAAAACCGGTAAATACAAGCACACAATCTCCCCCAAAATAGGGATATTTTAAAAAAAAGGTTGGGACTTATGGCAGATCACAAGAGTGACATCGTCATCATCGGGGCTGGGCCGGGCGGCTATGTGGCCGCAATCCGTGCCGCGCAGCTCGGGCTCAGGACGATCATTGTCGAGCGTGAGCATATGGGCGGTGTCTGCCTGAATTGGGGATGTATCCCGACAAAGGCGCTCCTGCGTACGGCGGAAGTCTACACCAACATGCAGCACGCCGAAAGCTTTGGTCTTCGGGCCGAGAATATCGGCTTTGACATTGATGCTGTCGTGAAACGGTCGCGAACCATTTCCGGCAAGCTGGCGGGCGGTGTCAGCTATCTGATGAAAAAACACAAAATCACGGTGATCGACGGGACGGCGCGGCTGGAGCGGACAAAGAACGGCACTGGTGCCCCCCTTGTCCGGGTCAAAACAAAAGATGGCGAAGACACGGTCTCGGCAAACCATGTCATCCTTGCCACGGGCGCGCGGGCCCGCACCATCCCGGAGGCGGGGCTTGAGCCGGATGGCAAATTTATCTGGACAGCGAAAGAAGCCATGGTCCCCGATATCATGCCAAAATCACTGCTGGTCATCGGCTCAGGCGCAATCGGTATCGAGTTTGCGAGCTTTTACAATGCCCTCGGCGTGCAAACGACCGTGGTCGAAATGGTTGACCGTATCCTGCCGGCCGAGGACGCCGAAATCTCACAATTTGCCGAAAAGCAGTTCAGGAAGGCGGGTATTGATCTGCACACAAAAGCAAGGGTCGAAAAACTTGAAAAGGGAGATGATACGGTCACTGCGACAATCAAGACCGCCGAAGACAAGACCGAAACAGTTTCCGCTGAACGCGTTATCCTAGCGATCGGCATTACGGGTAATACGGAAAATCTTGGCCTTGATGATCTGGGCGTCAAGATTGATCGCGGTCATATCGTTGTGGATGAATGGCTCTCGACCGGGGTTCCCGGGCTTTATGCCATCGGCGATGTGGTTGGCGCCCCATGGCTCGCGCACAAGGCCAGCCACGAAGGTGTAATCTGTGTAGAGAAAATTGCCGGCAAGAATGACGTGCACCCGCTCGATCTCAACCTCATTCCCGGTTGCACCTATTCAAATCCGCAGATTGCCAGCGTTGGCCTGACCGAAGCGCAAGCAAAGGCGGCCGGAAACACGGTGAAAGTGGGGCGCTTCCCGTTCAACGGGAATGGCAAGGCCATCGCGCTGGGTGAACCGGAAGGCATGATCAAGACGATCTTTGACGAGAAAACCGGCGAGCTTCTCGGCGCCCATATGATCGGAGCGGAAGTGACCGAGCTTATTCAGGGATTTGGGATCGCCAAAACTCTGGAAGCTACGGAAGAAGATCTCATGCACACAATCTTTCCGCATCCGACCCTGTCTGAGATGATGCATGAAAGCGTGCTCGATGCCTATGGCCGCGTAATGCACATTTAGGAATTTAACCAAAAAATCGGTGAGACTCTCAACCCATTCTCTCGCATCAGCACGAAGCGTGAGAATGCAACGCCCACGACAAACCTTTCCCAAACTCAATTATAATTGAAGTTTGAACCGCCCCCGGGTATTCTGGGACGGCTCACTCATCTGCGCATCCCGTGCATATGCCCCGACGCAAACTCGCGCTTGCCGGTACTGCAAGGATCGGTTTCGATCTATGCAGCCTGGTGTAATAACCGCAACTTAAAATTGTCAGGCCACAGTCGAACACACTCAAAAATGAGTATTGTATCTGTCGTTCTTAACTTGATTTTCCGTTTATAAAGACGTTGATGAGTTCAAGAAACGAGTGAGGCGGTCATCGCCCAGTGCTCACTGATTTGGGCGGAAACCACTCAAATTTTTCATTGGTAAAATAAGATCGCACTTAAGCACCAGACAAGCAAAAGCACCTCATGCCATTTTTTAGTCGCGGCAATCTTTCATATACCACTCCAACCTCTGCTGCTCATCTGGCGAGAGCAGCAATCCCAACTTGGAACGCCGCCAGACGACATCATCGCTGGTTCGGGCAAATTCGTTTTTCATCAGATAACAAACCTCAGCCTCGTATAGGTCTGCGCCAAAATGCTCGCCCAGATCGGCCGAGCTCTGTGAACCCTGTAAGATTTCTGCGGTTTTTGTTCCGTAGGCACGGACAAGCCGACGCGCGAGCGGTAGCGACAGGAAATCAAAACGCGTCCGCACGCACGCCACAAGACTCTCAAAAGACTTACCCCCGAAATCACCGCCAGGCAGAGGAACCTTCTTCGTCCAGACGGGGCCATGATTTTTCAAAAATGGCTGCAACTTTTCAATCGCATGTTCTGCCAACTGCCGATAGGTCGTAATCTTGCCTCCATATATGGATAAGACAGGTGGGCCATCGCAATCCAGCAGTAATTTATAATCCCGCGTTACCTTTGAGGCAGTCTCAGCATCATCGTCAAAGAGCGGCCTGACGCCGGAGAAACGCCACACGATGTCATTACGGGTTACCGGCTCCTGAAAGTATCCATTGATCAGTGTACAAAGATAGTCTTCTTCATCCGGCGTCGGCGCCGCGGCAAGCTCGGCGGCATCGACTGGCACATCGGTTGTCCCAACAAGAGTAAACCGGCTTTCATAGGGAATTGTAAAAACTATCCTTCCATCGGCATTTTGAAAGATGAAGGCGTGGTCACCGTGATAAAGACGGTTGAATACAATATGGCTCCCCTTAACAAGTCTCGTGCGTGAACGGTTCCGTCCCGGGTTAATCTTTGCGGCGATTTCATCGACCCACGGCCCCGCAGCATTGATCAGGATTTGGCTTCGGAATGAATATTCGTCACCGGTGGACATCTTCGCACGGATTTCCCAAACGTCGCCGTTATGGGAAATTCCGGTACATTCGGTGTACGAAAACAGATCTGCACCACGCGCCCGCGCATCAACGGCATTAAGAACAACAAGGCGGGAATCCTCAACCCAGCAATCGGAATAAGCAAAGCCCATGCTAAAGTCAGGCTTGAGATCCTCCCCAAAACGAGGATCCTTCAGATCGATTCTTTCGGACTTCGGCAAGCTGATCGGCCCGCCCAGATGGTCATATAAAAACAAGCCGAGTCGCAAAAGCCATGCGGGTCGCAGGGCCTTGTGGTGGGGAAGCACAAAACGCAGTGGCCAGATGATATGGGGGGCAGCAGCAAGAAGCGCCTCGCGCTCTTTTAGGGATTCGCGCACCAGCCGGAACTCATAATGCTCCAGATACCGCAACCCGCCATGGATAAGTTTGGTGCTTGCTGACGATGTCTGCGCGCCGAAATCTCCGCGTTCGACAAGACCAACCCTGAGCCCCCTCCCCGCCGCATCACGGGCAATGCCCATTCCATTAATGCCGCCACCAACAATGAAGATTTCGTAGATTGCATCATTGTTGCTATCGCCTTCACGACTATTCATGGTAGCAGCAAACTCTCTTCGATAGACGCGTGGCAGGTTTCGGGTGCGTCGGGCCGCCAGCGGACCTTGCCGAGCGGCCGCAATGCCGGGAACCGCTCGAGTAAGGCGATCGTTACACCGTTCGTCCAGCCGAAACCGTCCTGAGTCGGATATTCACCGCCCCCGCCCGGCTTTGGCGTGACAACATTGTATTTTTCAACAAGCTTGCCGCTTTCACAAAAGCCTCGCGCCACTGTCTTTACCCAACGCCGGGCAATGGTTTCAGCTAATTCCTCCGAGCCCGTGGCTGCAAAACCCTGCACCGCGAGCCACTGCAAGGGTGCCCAGCCATTGGGCGCATCCCATTGCTCCCCGCTGGCATGAAGGGTTGTAACGATCCCGCCCTCCATTAGCAGCGATCCGCGCACCGCCTCGGCAATCTGTTTGGCTTCGGAGGCGTCGACAATCCCGAAAAACAGTGGATATACTGTGGCAGCGGTCAGTTGTTTACGTTGCGCGTCAGCCCGGAAATCATAATCGGTAAAATACCCACCCTCATCAAACCAGAGATATTTTCGCATCGCCCGGGCCCGCACGCGCGCCTTGTCCTCAAAATCACGTGCACAAACCTTTTCACCAGTATGCACACATCCCCGGCTGATTGCCATTTCAAGACCATAAAGCAGAGCGTTAAGGTCGACGGGTACGATGTCCAGTGTTCTGGTACTTTTCAATCCACCTTGCGGACCGAACCAGCGGGACGAGAAATCCCATCCGCTTTCGGCGGCGGCCCTCAGGTTTCGATAAACAACCGGGTCTGTCCGGCGCGCTCGCGATGCGGTTTCAATGTCGTAAACGTAGGATTCATCGCGCGGAACGTCACGGTTATCAAAATATCGGTTCAACACTTCACCACCCGGCATCAGTACCGAGTGGGCTGATGCCCGCTTCGGGTTGAGCCTGCCTTCGCCAGCCATCCAGAATGCGTGTTCGATCTTGAGTGCATCGAGATATTCAGCAAACCCACGCGCGGGGTCAACCGGATCGAGAAGCGAGACCATCATGAAGAACAAGGGCGGTTGCGAGCGGCTCAAATAATAGGATCGATTCCCATTTGGTATAAATCCAAATGCTGCTAGCTGAGCAGCAAAATTGTCGATCATTGTTCGGACAATCTGGGGGTTGTCCCGGCCTGCCCCCAACAGCGTGAAATAAGAATCCCAGTAATATACCTCACGAAAGCGTCCACCGGGAACAATATAGGCATACGGCAACGAAAGAATAGATGATCCCTCATCAGCGTCCTGACTGTCGCGGGTTAACATCGACCACAGATGATCGATGTGCTCGACCATCGTGCGCTCGGGCGCGAGGAACGCCTGCGTGTCAACACCGACAGGTTTTGGCGGGTCAAAATAGCGACTGACAAAGGCTTCGAGGTGAGCGGTGCCGGTCGGACGTCCCGCATTATGCCACGCGGCGAGGATCTCGCGGGGACTGGTCTTCGGGAGCGCGTCCACCCAGTCCTTTGGTTCGAAGATCTGCGCCTTTGCAACGGCTTCGAACAAGCCCGGGTAAAGCAATGACGGGGATGCCGGGCCCATTGCGGGCGCTATCGGACGGTGGCGAGCGGTCTCGCTGGTCAGCACAGATGCGCATCCAATAGCATGGGCGATTGCTACCAGTAGGAATCCGATACGCCCTGTCCGCACGATGCTGTTCATCCGTCATATACCCCAGTGAATTTTGCAGAGGATAACCAGAAAAGACGCGCTGCAAAACTGGGTGCGGCGCGTCTTACTCGCACAAGCCCGATGGGCTTTGTGCGCTGCGCAGACGACCGTGGGAGGAAAACGGTCAGTCTGCGCCTTTTCAGAAAAGCTGGCTTAGAACCGATAGCCGACCTTGAACCGGAAATTCCGGCCGACGATCGGTCGTCCGAAGTTCGAGACGTTTGAAGCACCACCGCCAAAATCACCGAAATCCGCCCGCGGATTGCCTTCCGTAAGACCGATCGTGTTGGTGAGATTGTCGGCTGTAAAGGTGAATTCAAAGCCATTATAATCGACCAGAAGTCCGGCGCCGACTGTTGTAAAGCCCGGAAGCACAACCGTGTTCCCCGGGTTGGCGAAGCGATCACCGACGCTGTAGATTGACCCGAAAATTGTCCCGGAGAAGTCGTTGATATCAAAGCTGTAGCGTGGTTCGGCGACGATAATCCGCCGGGCTATCCGCTGCACTTCGTTGCCGGCGACGTTCGGCGTTTGAACCGAGCCCGGATCAATATTGATACCAGAGACATTGAAGACCGAAAGGTTAGTGATTTCCGGATCCTGAATTGTCACCTTCACATTGAATCCAAAGCCGTAGAAATCTCCTACATCAATTTCGGCCTCAATCCCTAGCGTTTCAGAATCCAGCAGGGTCTGCAGCTCGATTGTGTTGCCCGAGCCATCGGTCGCAATCGTCGGATCGGAGAACAAGGCGTTGGAGAAATCGCTGAAGAAGCCGGTTACAAACGCACGCAGATAGGGATAGTCGACCTTGACCCCACCCTCGGCCTGGAAGATGTCGTTTACCGGGAATTCGCTGACCTGGAGCGGGTTACTGGCGACCGCAGCGAGATCGTTCGGGTCCGGCGTCCGGAAAGCATCGTTTGCCCGGGCATAAAAGGCAATATTCTCGGTAAGTTCATAATTAACACCGACAGCCCAAGCAAATTCATCATAAGTAACATCAAAGGGGTCAAACTGGCCACCGCCGAAAGTCACATTATCGTCCGCCGCCGTCGGCAGGTCACCAATCCCGAGCAAGGGGTTGCGATCGGACAAATCAAAGCTCTCAAGACGCTCCGCCTGCCCATCAATACTAAGTTGCTCATATCGCAATCCAGCATCAAAACGCAAGCGGTCCGTAATCTGCCATTCATCGGCGAGATAAGCGGCGAGCACGCGAACATCAGCATCATAGTTCCGGTAAAAGGTTCCGAAACCGGAGAAAGAATTCTGCGTCAGGGCGCCGATGACCGCAGGACCGCCCGGCGCATCATCATCAACCGCAAAAATATCGACCCCGCGCGGCGATCCGTCCACCTCCTGAATGACATTATTGAAGTTCCACTCCGAGTCATAATTCGAAAAGGATCCGTAAAGACCCAGCGTGAATGTGTGCTCTCCGGCGAAATCAACATCCTTGTTAAGGCGAAAGTCGTTTGCAAAACTTCTTGTTTGCGTGGCAACACTCCACCAGCCACTTTCGATGAGAAGACCATTCCCATTATTGCCGGGGCCACCAATAGCGTAGTCAAATGTGGACATTGTCCCCGGCCCGTCGCCGAGAAACCGCGCAACAAGACGATCAGTTCCATCAAAAGCCGCCTGCGCCTGACCGAGCCGGGCATCAAGAAAATCCAGGCCGTCCGACGGCGCTGTCAGCGAGAAAATGGCGTTGAATAATGTGTCGCCATCGACATAGCGAGCATTATTCGACAATCGCAATCCATCGCCGAGATCGCGCTCATAGGAGCCACCAAATGTGAAGGCCTCTGTGTGGATACCGTCGCTCAGATCGCGATCACGCACGCCATCGGGCAGAACAATCCGGGCAAGCTGTACGTCGTCGCTGGTTAATGTATCAAAATTCGCGTCAAATCCGGGAATACTAGTCAGATTACCATCCTGATCTGTCGCAAGCGGGATCGGCAGATAGAACAGGTTTCGATCATTTACATAGCGGCCATAGACATTAAGCTCACTACCGTCACCCGGATCATAGGTCAGATTGGCGCTGAATTGCCCACCTTCGTTCGCCGTAAAGCCCGGATTGCGAACACCGTCATCGGTTCTGTAAAATCCCCCCGCAGAAAACGATAATTCATCAGTAATTGGACCGGCATAATATCCATCGACCCGGACCTGACCAAAATCGCTGAAACCGACACCGATATACCCCTCCGGATCTGGCGAACCCTTTTTCGTGATATTGTTAATGATGCCGCCAGCGGCGTTCGATGAGAAGATTGTTGCCGTCCCGCCGCGAATAACCTCGACTCGGCGAATGGTTTCGTCCAGTTTGAAATACCCCTCCGGCGGCGTAAATGGCAGGCCGCTCTCCTCAACCGTCGGCAAGCCGTCTACCTGCAACTTCGTAAACCGGTACTGCCCGGGGGCCGGAATGCCCCGCACAAAGATATTGGCCGCCGATTCGCCGCCCGATGTCTCTGCCCAGACGCCAGGAACCTCAGCATACAGATCCGTCAGGGTCAGCGGCGCAGCCTTCCGGATGTCCTGTTCATTGAAGGTGGTGACCGCAACGGACGACTGAAACTGCGAAACACCGCCACTGGCAGAACCGGTAACGATAATCTCGTCGAAACCACTTCTGTTGTCATCGCCCTCATCGCTATCTTGAGCGAGTGCCGGGCCCAGCAGTGCGGTGCTGGCCACGGTCAGGAACAGAAATCTTCTGACTGATGAATTGCTCATGGATATCTCCCTAGCGCCCAATCTTGCTGGACAAGTTTTTTCTGATATTTGAAGGCTACCCACGCCCTTGCTTGATTGCAAGCGCTTGCAAATAGAAATTTTGGATTGTTGCCTTCTTGCTTCACCCATTAAACCTGAGGGAATGTGCTGCGCTGCAATAAACCAGATGAAATATTGCAAACCCTTGCAAGCTTGTGCAGATGCGCTAAGGAATAACGTCTAACCAGGTGGTTACAACGGGCGAAACGCCGCCTGACATAACAGGCAAGCACTCTTCGACAACGCAAACACTGTATGAATTCAGGGGCCACCATGACCGAACCACATCTCGGCTTACTCGATTTGTTCATAATCGGAGTCTATTTTGCGGGGCTTGTCTTTCTCGGGGTGTATCTTTCTACACGGAGTAAGGGTGCCGACGATTATTTCCTCGCGGGTCGCGGGATGACCTGGCCATTTATCGGCCTTTCTTTGTTTGCCTCCAACATTTCAAGTACCACTCTGGTCGGATTGTCAGGCGACGCCTATGCGACCGGAATTTCAGTATACAGTTATGAGTGGATGGCCGCCATTATTTTGGTCGTTTTTGCGGTCTTCTTTCTGCCAATTATCCTGCGAAACCAGGTTTTTACGATGCCGGAATTTCTCGCCGGAAGATACGATAACCGTGTACGGACATATTTTTCGCTTTTAACCCTGTTTTTGGGGGTTATCGTTGAAACGGCCGGGTCTCTTTTTGCCGGCGCCCTTGTGGTCCAGCTTGTCATTCCATCGACACCGTTATGGCAGATCATGGCCGTTCTTGCGCTGATCGCCGGGTTTTATACCCTGACGGGCGGACTTGCCGCGGTTATGCTGACCGATGCGGTTCAGGCCATCCTTTTGATGCTTGGCTCCATCGTGATCACAATTATTGCCCTTGATAAAGTCGGCGGGCTCGATGTGGTTTTCAGGGAAATTTCCCCGGAAAAACTCAGCCTTATCCGCCCACTCGATGATCCGGGTGTGCCATGGCTTGGTCTTGTTACCGGCGTCCCGTTACTCGGGTTTTACTACTGGGCAACGAACCAGGCGATCGTGCAGCGGGCGCTGGCAGCAAAGTCCGTCAATCATGGCCGTTGGGGCGCGCTCTTTGCCGGCTTTCTGAAATTGCCGCCCCTGTTCATCATGGTTCTCCCCGGCAGTATCGCGGTACTTTTGTATCCGGATTTGCAACGCGCCGATCTTGTTTATCCAACGCTCATGTTCGACCTTTTACCGACGGGTCTTCTTGGGCTGACGTTTGCTGGTTTTCTTGCCGCGATCATGTCGCAGATTGATTCGGCTCTCAACTCTGCCTCGACGCTTGTCACCATGGACTTTGTCCGCCGATGGAAGCCCGATCTTTCAAGTCGGCGGCTGATGACCATCGGGCGGATCGTCATGGCCGGCTTTTTGATCTTTGCCATCATCTGGGCCCCCTTTATTGCAAGCTTCCGGTCGATTTTCTCCTACATCCAGGCCATGTTTTCCTACGCCGTGCCGCCGGTGGTGGCGCTTTTTCTGGTCGGGGTATTCTGGCCGCGGGCGAACTCAGATGGCGCCATGGCCTGTATATGGGTCGGCATTACAGCCGGTACAGGTGCCTTTATCGCCATTGAGGTTCTGTCAGTTTTCTCTTTGCACTTTTTATATGTTGCGCCATGCTTGTTTATTATTTGCATCGCGGCGCTGATTATCGCCAGCCTCGCATCGCCTGCGCCGGCCCCGGCTCAAATAGAAAACTATCTTTGGACGTGCGATCTCTTTGATGCTGAAACCGAGGAACTGCGCGCCATGCCAGCATGGATGAATTACAGGCTGCAGGCGCTTTTGCTCGTAACCCTGACGGGCGCTATCGTCTTTATCTTTAGATAGGAAATAATGATGTCTGCTCCGTGGTGGAAAGGTGCGGTTATCTACCAGATTTATCCGCGCAGTTTTTTTGATAGTAATAATGACGGTGTCGGCGATTTGCCCGGCATTACTGATAAACTCGACTATATCGCCGATCTTGGTGTGGACGGTATCTGGCTATCGCCCTTTTTCGTCTCGCCCATGCGCGACTTTGGTTATGATGTTGCGGACTATCGGGCGGTAGACCCGATATTCGGGAACGATAGCGATTTTGACGATCTGGTTGAAAAAGCCCATTCTCTCGGGCTTAAGGTCGTTATTGATCAGGTTTACTCCCACACCTCGGATCGCCACCCCTGGTTTCTTGAAAGTCGGTCAAGCCAAAACAATTCGCGTGCTGACTGGTATGTCTGGGCAGACGCAAAAACAGATGGATCGCCGCCAAACAACTGGCTTTCCTTTTTTGGTGGGCCGGCGTGGTCTTGGGACACACAGCGACGCCAATACTATCTGCACAACTTCCTTGCTGAACAGCCGGACCTGAATTTTCATAATCACGATGTTCAGGCTGCGATTCTTGATGTGGCACGCTTCTGGCTGGACCGCGGCGTTGATGGCTTCAGACTTGATGTCGCCAATTATTATTTTCACGATCAGGATCTGCGCGACAATCCCGCAAGCGCAATCAATGATGCCGAGCGACCATATCAATTTCAACGTCACCTGTATAACCGTTCGCGTCCGGAGAACCTTCCTTTTCTGCTGCAACTGCGTAGGCTCATCGATCAATATGAAGACCGAATGACGGTGGCAGAGATCGCCAGTTCCTCTCACATAGAACGCAGTATTGAATATACGGAAGGGACTGACCGGCTGCATACCGCCTATAACTTCTTATTCCTCGAATCACGGAGTGTCTCACCGCAACTGATCCGAGAAGGTCTCAAAGCCTGGAAAAGTGAGGGTGCATGGCCGGCCTGGTCGTTCTCAAACCATGATGTCAAACGGGTCGTGTCGCGGTGGGAAGGCGGGCCAAGGGACGAAGCCAGGTTTGCAAAAATGCTATTTGCCCTTTTATGTTCATTGCGGGGCACCGCCTTTGTCTATCAGGGCGAAGAACTTGGCCTCCCCCAGGCTGATGTCCCCTTCGAAAAGCTCCGCGACCCGGAAGCCATCCGATTCTGGCCGGCCAATCTTGGGCGGGACGGTTGCAGAACACCAATACCATGGCAGGCCCGTCGCCCGCATGCCGGTTTTTCAACGGCCGAACCCTGGCTTCCGGTGGACCCGCGCCATGAAGCAGCGGCTATTGATATACAGAGGATGGATCCAGCCTCTCCGCTTTCCTTTGCAAAACGGTTTCTGGCTTTCCGAAAGCACCATGAGGCGCTACAATACGGGAGTATCAAATTTATTGACAAGAATGACAGGATGCTGGTTTTCGAGCGCATATCCACGCAGGAGCGGCTGATGTGCGGGTTCAATCTATCTGACCAAATTTATGAGTATGCGCTTGAAAACCCGGCTGACATCACGGGGTCGAAAATCAGCGTTCCGCCCTTTGGCGGCTTCATCGCTGCGCTGGCCATATAAACGTCGGTTGTCGGCATGACGACGAAATCTGCTCCCATGAAGACATCCGTTCAAAAAGAAAACGGCGTCAAAACGATGATTGAAATTGCCCGGATGGCGGGTGTTTCGGAATCGACGGTCTCGCGCGCCCTTTCCGGTAGCACTCTTGTTGCTGAACATACCCGCAAGCGCATTCTTGATATCGCGCGCGCGGCAAATTTCTCCGTAAACCAACAGGCAAGAAATCTGGCCCTTGGTCAGACGCAAACGATCGAGGTTATCTTTCCGATCGAATCGGGAACCCTGCAACACGTTTCCGACCCCTTCTTCGTTGATATGCTGGCAGCTTTGACGGACGAGCTTACGTCCCGACATTTCGATGTCCTCCTGACAAAATCATCACCATGGGATCCAGATCGACCGGGCTGCGCTTTTCTGGGCGGAAAAGCCGATGGGGTCATCTTTGTGGGACAGGGCAGACACCGCTCCGAAATTCGTGATTTCGCACGTATACAGAATAATGTAGTTGTGTGGGGCGCTGTCGATAATGACAGCGACTATTGTATCGTCGGCAGTGACAATGTTGGTGGCGGTATCATGGCGGTCAACCACCTGTATGCCTGCGGCCGTAAAAAGATCGCATTTCTGGGCGACAAGACCCTTCCTGAAACCAATCAGCGTCATGAGGGGTATTTACAGGGGTTGGCGATCAATAAGCTGCCGGTCGATAAGGCCCTTGATGTGGCCGCCCCCTTCGATATTGAGCGCGCGCGCACCGCGGCCGCGCATCTCGTCGATCTCTATCCGAATTTTGACGCGGTTTTTGCCGCAAGCGACATGATCGCCCTTGCCGCTATTGCGGAAATGCGTAATCGGAACATCAGCGTCCCGGGTGATGTATCAGTTGTCGGCTTTGATGGGATTCCTGCGGGTGGGCATGTCAATCCGAGCCTGACCACCATACGTCAGGATGTCCGAAACAGCGGGAAGATCATCATTGAGAGGATGTTTGAGTTGTTGAATGGAAATAATCCGTCACCTTGTCGATTGCCGGTTGATCTGATTATCCGGGAATCATCAGGACATTCGGCCTGACACCGGGCACGCAGGTTCATTTGCGGATAGGTATTTTCTTCTGCAGTCTGACTCGGCTTTACAGCTGAATTATTTCGTAGCACTTAGGGTCTAACCGAAAACCGGTTTTGTCTGTCGAAAACGCGGTTTTTGAGAACCGGAGCGCAGCGTCCATGCAGTCGGTGAGCACCGGAAGCACAGAAGAAGGCGTTTACAGACAGCAAAAATAGATTTTTAATTAAATCTAAGAAAAAGCAAAAATATAGGGAGCCCTTTCATGTCGGAAAAATCAGCGATACTGGCCATAGATCAGGGTACGACATCCAGCCGCGCTCTTGTCTTTGACGCTGGGGCCGAAATCAAGTCGTTTGCGCAACAGGAGTTCCCACAGCACTATCCGGCAAATGGATGGGTGGAACATGACCCGGACGATATCTGGCGGACCAGTCTTTCGGTATGCCGTGCCGCGCTTGAACAGGCAGAAGCAAAAGGCGCCAGGATTGCAGCAATCGGGATTACAAATCAGCGCGAGACAACGATTGTCTGGGACCGGCAAACGGGAACACCTGTCTATCCCGCAATTGTCTGGCAGGACCGTCGCACCGCCGACGCCTGTGCAAAGCTGCATGAAGCGGGGTTGGAAGATACGATCAGCAAAAAGACAGGACTGCTGCTTGACCCATACTTTTCGGCAACAAAAATCGCCTGGATCCTTAATAATGTGGAAGGGGTACGCAGCCTTGCTGCGACCGGCCGGCTTGCATTCGGCACGGTCGACAGTTTTCTCATCTGGCGGTTGACGGGCGGCAAGGTGCACGCAACCGATGCAACCAATGCCTGCCGCACGAGCCTTTACGACATCGAACGGGGCTGCTGGGACGCTGAGCTGCTGAAAATATTCGACATCCCGATCAGCATGCTGCCGGAAGTAAAGGATAATAATGGCGACTTCGGAGCGACGGATCCGGCACATTTTGGGCGGGCCATTCCGATCTGCGGCGTGGCTGGCGATCAACAGGCCGCAACCATCGGGCAGGCATGCTTTCAAACCGGAGATGTCAAAAGCACCTACGGAACGGGATGCTTCATCCTGTCAAACACCGGCGAAAAACGGGTTCACTCGAAAAATCGTCTCCTGACAACCATTGCCTATCAGATCAACGGAAAGGCGTGTTATGCGCTTGAAGGCTCGATCTTTATCGCCGGCGCCGGTGTCCAATGGCTTCGCGATAGTCTGCAGATCATCCGATCGGCAAGCGAAACGCAAAGCCTTGCGGAAAGTCTTGCAAGCAATAACGGTGTATACGTTGTTCCCGCTTTTACTGGCCTCGGTGCGCCCTACTGGAAACCCGCCACAAGAGGAGCCATCTTCGGCCTGACACGAAATAGCGGCCGCGCAGAATTCGCCCGCGCCATGATTGAGGCGGTCTGTTATCAGACGCACGATCTCCTCGCCGCAATCGTTGATGAGGGGGTGGTCTGCCGATCCCTGAAGGTCGATGGCGGCATGGCTGCAAATGACTGGATGTGCAAATTCCTGTCGGGACTTCTTGATCTACCGGTGGAACGCCCACGGATTATGGAAACAACGGCACTTGGCGCTGCCTATCTCGCGGGCATGTCCAGCGGCGTATATGGCTCGCTGGACGAAATTCAGCGGCAATGGCGGCCCGCAAATCGTTTCAGGCCAACGATGGGTGCGGATGATCGGATCAGGTACATTGATGGATGGAGGCGCGCGGTTAACGCGACGCTATCCTTTTAAAGCATGAAGCCTATTGCCGGCTGGCGACAGACTGCCGGGATATGGGTCATTCAATGAGAGTCGTTGGCTCAGCGGGGCCTATATTCAAGCTTCAAGCTTGACAAAGTATTTTGAGCAATGCCGCTACGGGCTGTTGCGCGACAAGACGCGGCCACCCGGCATTGCTCCGACGACGCCGGAAACAGTGCTGGAAGTTGTGCGGCTGACCCATGAGCCTGCGCTTCATGAAGCGACGCACCGGACTTCGCATGCCATGGCGGCGCGTATGGGGCTTGCTCCGTTTACGGCGCAGAAGATCTGAAAGGCCATTGACGTCGCGATCAGGGTGCGACTTGGCCAACACAAGGCCAGGTCACTCGACATCCTGACATCCACTCCCGGCATTGGCCCGGTCACCGCTGCAACCCTGCTGATCGAATGTCGCGAACTGGGCACGCTTGACCGCAAACAGGTCGCATCCCTGGCAGGGCTGGCACCCATGACACGACAATCGGGGCAATGGCACAGCAAAGCCTTCATCCAGGGGGCATCCAGGGGCGACGCAAATTCCTGCGCGAGCGGCTGGAGAAGTAGGTGCCGGGGAGGATGATCTTGCGGGCGTCGCCGAGCGTCGGGCTGGCTTTGCCGGATTTGAGGGTGATATCGCGGGGCAAGGTTACGGTCGGCCTCGAAACGATGCCACCACGACCACCGGTCATTTGGCGGGCGGCGTCGCGCCAAATGAAAAATGGTGGGCGGTGAGAGACTCGAACTCCCGGCATTCTCGGTGTAAACGAGACGCTCTACCAACTGAGCTAACCGCCCCGGCGCAAGGCCTTGCAAAACCCGTCATCTAATTGAGCAATCCGGTCGATGCAAGGTCAAAATTACTGACCGGCCGCCTCTTCGGCGATTGCGGCAAACGCCGATGCGATCTTGGCTTTCGGCCCCGCCATCGCCTCCAGACCATGGCGGGCAAACAGGGCATCGACCGGCGTCCAGGCAAGCTGAACCTCCCCCTCAGCGCTTTCCATCACCAGCATCCTCAGGGGAAGATCAATTGCAATCGACCGTTCGGCCTGTATCAGCGGGGTGCCCCCTTTGGGATTGCCAAACAGGATTACCGTTGTTGGCGACAGCGTCGCCTCAATCGACCGCGCACCAGCTGCATGGTCAATTTCGGTAAAAATACGAAATCCCCGACGTTCCATGGCGGCTTTTGCCGCGTCAATAGTCGCTGCGAAATCACGGGTGCTGTCAACCGTTTCAAGACTGAGCCGGGTCGCCTCCGGCGGGACCGGACGCTGGGTCGACGAGGCGATATCATTACAGGCCACCGTCGCCATCAGCGCCGTGAAACCTGCAAGCCCGCGCATGCATTTAATGTCTCGTATCGAAGTCGAGGCCATGGTCATCTCCTTGGTTTTCATGCGTTCGCCTACTCTTCAAGCAAGGCAGTCAGACGGGGCAGACTGTTCATCATCGCCCCATAGCCGACCTCGATAAATTCGTCGGCCCTGTCAAATGCATTGGGAAGAGCCTCGCGCATATCCGGTGCCAGCAGAATATCCGCCGGGTGCTGTTGGGCCCGCGCCCGCGAAATCTGCATTTGCACGATATCGCCCACAGCCATGCCGGTTTCAAAGAGCTTGGGTTGGGCGTTCATCCGAGCGCGCGCGCGTTTGAATTCCAGTTCAAGCGTATTGCGGGTCTCATTGATCAGCCGGGTCACTGTCTCGGCAAAATTCTGCGGTTCGCTGTTATCGCGGTCGAGCAGCACCGGCAGCCGGTTTTCGGGCGGGTTGAACCGCGCAAGCGCCCGCGGAACGGCGTTGAGATCAACGCCGACGACCACGTCAGCGCCCAGCTTACGGGCAAGCTCAATCGGCGTCGGGTCAACAACAGCCCCGTCCACCAGCCAGCGATCCCCACGCTTGACCGCGTTCATGAGAATCGGGATCGCGCTTGAGGCCCTGGCCGCACCCAGAACGGAGCCGTCGACCAACTCCACCACCTCACCGGTTCCAAGGTCGCAGGCAACAGCCCCAAACCTGGTCTCAAGATCGGCGATGTCTCGATCATATTCCGCAAATGCCTCAAATGCTGAGTCTGCGGATACAAAACCGCCACTTGCCATGCGGAAACTAAAATTCTGAAACACCGAAAGCGGTGACAAGGTGCGCGCCCAGGCTTCAAAAGCCGGCAGCGCCTCCAACAGATAGGCGCCCCCGACCAGCGCACCGACAGAACATCCGGTGATGATATCGGGGGTGATCGCTTCCGCCTTGAGCGCGCGCAGAACGCCCACATGAGCCCACCCCCGGGCCGCACCCGCACTTAATGCCAATCCGAATGTCTTTGCCACATTCCGCTATCCCAGTGTTCCGGTTTGCTGCCAACCCGGCGCTCAGCCCGTCCGGGCCTACCCCGATCGGACAGGCCCAACCATACTTCGGCAAGACGACGTTAACCCTGACTGCCTATGGTGTGAAGTGGAGGCCACCATGGACTTTTCTTCATTACCATTTTTCAACAGCCTTGTCGGCCGGATGCGATTTCTGAGCGCTAAATCAAGCGTGATTGCCCAAAACATCGCCAATGCCGACACGCCGCACTATCGGGCACAAACCCTGAAAGCCCCTGATTTTGGTGCCGAGGTCAGCCGAACGGCCATGCGCACAAGCCACCATCGCCATAGGGTGCAAACCGGCAACGCTGACATGACAGGGCGCATGCACGATCAGGATGGCCCTGCCGGGATCAACGGCAATTCGGTCTCGCTGGAACAGGAAACCATGCAACTAAATCGTACACGGATGGAATATGGCCTTGCCACATCGGTCTATCGCAAGGGAACCGAGCTTGTTCGCCGTGCAATCCGAACAGACAGATAAGGAGATGGCATGAATGATTTCCAGACCGGCATGCAACTGGCCGCTTCCGCTCTTGATGCGCAGTCGCAGCGATTGCGAACGATTGCCGAAAACCTTGCTAATGCCGAGTCAACCGCCCTGACCCCCGGCGGGGACCCCTATCGACGGCAGGTTCCTGTCTTCTCTGCGACGCTGGACCGCGCCCTTGGGGCACAGACAGTTCGTGTGGAGCGTATCATTGAGGACAGCGCCCCGTTCCGTCTTGAGTTCGACCCGGGCCACCCGGCCGCTGGCGAGGATGGCTATGTCAAGCTGCCCAATGTGGATCCGCTCATCGAAATGATGGATCTGCGCACGGCCCAGCAGAGTTATGAAGCCAATCTCGGCACCATGGATGTGATCCGCTCAATGGCAAATGCAACGCTCCAGATTCTAAGCTGAAGGAACCGGGAATGACCGTGAACGCACTACAGGCGAGCCAGGCCTATTTGCAGGCCAGCGAACAGACCGGTCTCGCCACGCGCGGGCAAGGTCCGGACC
>CAYSMJ010000023.1:18988-25201 GCA_964432075.1 uncultured Caulobacterales bacterium
GCTGCCCCGTCTTTTGGCAAAGTCCTCTCCGAAGCAGCAGAACGCACAACGGCAAGCCTTACACGGGCCGAACAGTTCGCCAATGCCGCGCCTGCAGGCGAGGCCGCCCTTGTTGATGTCGTTACCGCGATCAGCACCGCTGAGCTATCCCTGGAAGCTGCGATCGCTGTGCGTAACCGCGTGATTGAGGCCTATCAGGAAATCATGCGTATGCCGATCTGACCCAGACCGGGGTCAACGGATTGCCGATTTCGGAAAACGCTCAAAATAATGTTTCCGGCATAACGCCACATATCGGTCATTACCACCGATCTCGATGCTTTTGCCCTCCATGACCGTATTACCGGACGCGTCAACCCGTAAATTCATGGTCGCCTTGCGACCACAATGGCAGATTGATTTCATCTCACGCATAACATCGGCAAGTGCCAGCAACCATGCCGCGCCATCGAAAAGATGGCCACGAAAATCTGTACGCAAACCATAACACATAACCGGGATCGACAATTCATCGACGATGGTGCACAAATCAAGCACATGTTGCCTGGACAGAAATTGGGCCTCATCAACAAAAACACAGGCTACTGGCTCGGACATGGTTTCGTTTTCGACAATTTTCACAAGCTTTGTTTGCGGATCAAAAACTCTGGCAGGTTGCGCAAGACCGATCCGTGAGGCGATCTGACCTTCGCGCACACGATTGTCAATTCCCGCTGTGAACAGAAGCGTGCGCATGCCACGCTCTTCATAATTAAACGCTGATTGCAGGAGAGCAGTGCTTTTGCCGGCATTCATTGCGGCATAGGTAAAATAGAGTTTTGCCACAGTCTGCCCAATCAAAGGGCCGCAAAATGGGCGGCCTCAAGAACACCCGACCCGTCATGCTCTATTGGTCCGGCCATAATGACGTGATCATCCTCGCACCACTCAATTCCCAGTGTGCCACCATCAAGCTCAACTGTTGCCTTGCGCTCGGTAAGGCGTCGACGCACAGCCGAGACAAGAACGGCACAAGCCGCTGTGCCACAGGCCCTCGTGATACCGACACCCCGCTCCCAGACTTTAAGCCTGATATGCTGTCTGCTGATGACATTTGCCAGCGATACATTTGCGCGTTCAGGAAACAGGGGATGGTTTTCCACCATCGGGCCGAACCGGTCAAGTTTGTGTACATCAAGATCATCAACAAAAAAGACGCAATGGGGGTTTCCCATATTGACTGCAGATGGCCCCCAAAGAACAGGGTTGTCGATGGGACCAAGTTTGATGTCGATAAAGCGTGTATCATCCATCTGTTCTGCAAGCGGGATATCCTCCCAGTGGAGCTTAGGCACGCCCATATCAACCGCAATCCGATGGCCCCCAAGACGCTTGGCCGTCAGTACGCCAACCGGCGTTCGGATTTGAGCGGATGCCTCGCCGGTTTCCTCCATCAACAGCCAGGCAACACAGCGGGTTGCATTGCCACAGGCTGAAACCTCGCTCCCATCGGCATTCCAGATTCCCATGAAAACATCAGCCCCGGAATCGGCTTCCATTGTAATCAACTGGTCGCATCCAATCCCGAATTGCCGGTTGGCAAGCGCGCGGACAGTTTCTGCCGAAAGAAGAGCGCGCCCGCGTTCGGCAACCCTCCGCAGATCAAGGATAATAAAATCATTACCAAGACCATTCATTTTTTTGAATGGCTGTCCGACCAGTCGTTCAACGTCCATGCTTCACCTGGGATATCGCGAGAAACATTTCCCGATTAGAACTTTTCCTTAAAATCTAAACGAAAAATCTATTTTCGCCGTCTGCAAACGCCTTTTTCTGCGCTTTCGGTGCGCATGTTCAATGTCCTGATGAGGCTTTTCCTTGAGGATAGTTCGGGCGCACCATCATAATCAAAAGTTAATTTTTTGCCTGAATTTTCGGCCAAAAATAACCCCTTTTTTTACCAGCATTCGCGATATTCGGTTGAAACCGTACCTGGATTTGACCCATGAACAAATCGACTGCCAAACCCGCCAAAAATCGCGCCTGCCCGGACCCTTCCAAAAAAACTTCCTGGTTTGAGCGCCGGATGGGTTGGATAAACCGCGCTGCAGATACCGGCAAGCCAGATGCGGAACAAGCGCCCTTGTTCCGCACCCTGGAGCCGCGGATCATGCTGGATGCGGCGGCCGTCGCGACCCTTTCCGAAGGAGTGGATTCTGAAAATGGGCCGGAGATGCGGGGAGCCGATGCGCGCGCCTTGCAGGGCGAGCTTGATGCGCGTTTGCAAAACCTTGAAAATGCGCTGTCAGCAAAACCAGCCACGCCCGATGGGGACGCATTCGCAACCCCGGTCACGGGCCCAAATCAGGACACGTTGGTCGCCCGCACGGCAGAAAGCCATGCGTTGATCACAGTGGTGCCGGATGTGGTTCCAGCGCCGTTTGCAGACCGGCACTTCATCGTTGAACTAGGCACGGTGGAAACATTCGGCCTGTCCGAAGCGTTGGACGATATCGAGATCAGCACCGCCGAAATCCAGGCTGACAACTCATCGGGCGTTTCCGAGATCGTTTTTCTCGACCGTGCCTCGATCGGCGATATCGACACCAGCGCCCTGACGGCAGATTTTCCGTCCGATGCACTCATTGTCTGGATCGAGCCAGAAGATGATGGGCTCGAGCGTATACAGACCGTGCTTGCTGCAACCGGGCCGGTTGATGCGATCCACATTGTCAGCCACGGCGACGACGCCGCCTTCACCCTTGGCAACATCCTCATTTCCGATGCGACGCTTTCAGACGAATTGGCAAACAATCTGATTGCGATCGGCGCACTGCTTGGCGACGATAGCGATATCTTGATTTATGGTTGCGATTTTGCCGCTTCCGATGATGGTTTGTCATTTCTGAACCGTCTTTCTTCCCTGACGGGTGCGGATATTGCGGCCTCCAATGACCTGACCGGCAGTCTGGCACTGGGTGGCGACTGGGACCTTGAGGTTACCGTCGGCACTATCGAAAGCGCGCCGCTTGCGCTTGAAGGGTTCAATGGACTGCTTCTGCTGGAACCGACGGATATCACGGTCCCAGCAGATGATCCCGGGACGGCGGGTGTGGACGAACGCGCCGAACAGGTCGCACAGGCGATCTTCGGGGACGGGATTACCGTCAATTCACAGTCGATCACCGGCGGCGATCAGCAGGTCGCCCTGTTTTCAGGCGCAAATGATTCCCCGTCAACTTTTGTCGGCTTTGACGCTGGCGTGATTTTCAGTACGGGTGTTGCGGCCGATCTCGTAGGCACCGCACCAGCAGGCAATTTCGGCACTGATGAGCCTGGAGTTGACAATGATCCGGATTTTGCGGCCCTCACCCCGGGCCGTTCATCACGCGATGCCGTTTTTCTGGAAGCAAATATTACGTCCGCAACTGGAATAATAACAATCGACTTTGTCTTCAGTTCTGAAGAATATAACGAGTATGTTTATTCAGGGTTCAATGACACCATCGGGTTGTGGGTCAATGGGGTCAATTATGCCGTGACTCCGGGTGGCCAGCGCATCGGAATTGATACAATCAACAGCGCTGGCGATGTGGCACCGGTAAACGGCAATGATATCAATGATCCGAATACCACACATAACCCGTTTGACGGGGTCTTTGAGTCAGCTAATCGCTCATTACACATTACCAATACTGGAACCGAAGTGCAGCCTGACGGCTATACAGTCACGCTTTCTGTAACAATCCCAGTAGCCGCAGGCATCCCCACGGATATCAAGCTCGGAATTGCCGATACAGGAGACACATCCTTAGACAGCTGGCTGGCAATTCGTGCCAATTCCATCCAGAGCACTCTTGTTGCCGGGCAGGACGAAGTTGTGACCCTGCCCAATGTTCCCGTCACAATTGATCCGCTGGCCAATGACTTTTCCGATAGTTTTGATACAGCAACAGACGTCACCATAACGGAAATACTTGGCCAGACGGTAACAGCAGGCGAGAGTGTCACCACACCGTCCGGTATTATCATCACGCTGAATGCCGATAACACCTTTACCGTCGATCCTGATGGAAATGAAGTTTCAAGTGACGCCTTCACCTACCAGATTGAGGATCCCTCCGGGCAAACGGCAACCGGACTTGTCTTTGTCCAAACAACGTCAGCTCCCATTATTAATCTTGACCCCAACAACTCCAATGGCCGTCTAGATAATTTCGGCAATGACGCCTATTTCAATATTAATAATGGAAACCCCGTCCCGCTTGCCGATAGCGACATTTCAATCATCGATCTCGACCAGACAACATTGGCCAGTGCGACGATCAATGTGACAGATATTACCGACGGAAGCAGCGAAATCCTCTCAATTGGCGGCCAGGACTTCGCTCTCGATACCGCATCGACACAGACAGTCACCATTGGCAGCACAACATTTGATATAAACTATACAGGTACAGGGACGCCGCGGGTTTTCTCCATTACTGCTCAAGGCGGCGGAATGTTCCCGATTGAAGATCTGGAAGCCCTGATCGCCTCTATGACCTATGATAACGAGGCGGCAACACCGACACAGGGTCTTCGGTCTTTTGATATCTTCGTCAATGACGGCACCAACAATAGTAATGTAGGCCAGGCTGATGTCAGGGTAAGTGCACCAAACGCGACCATCTCCGGCGCAATGACGGGCAATGTCCTTGAGGACGCTGATCCTGTCACACTGGTAACCGCGGGCACGCTTTCAATTTCCGACCCCGATGGCGGCGAGGCACAGTTCGTATCCGGCTCATTTAATGGTACCTATGGTCAACTGAGCCTAGATCCGATCGGCAACTGGACCTATTTCGCCGACAACTCGCAGACAGCGATTCAGACTCTCGCACCCGGCGAACAATTGACCGACATGATCACCGTCTTCAGTGTGGACGGCTCGTCAGTAACGGTGGTGATCGCTATCGATGGGGCGAATGACGCCCCGGTTGCTACCGATGATACCTACATGGTGGGGGAAGATGACAGCGTCGTGCTTGATCTCCTTGCCGGGGACAGTGATACCGATGCCAGCGATATGCTGAGTGTCGAGAGCATCAATGGCGTGGCCCTGACCGGCGGTGCCCAGACCATCAGTGTGCCCAACGGCACTGTCGGAATCGACGCCATGGGCACCATCACCTTTACGCCCGACCCGGACTATACCGGCCCGGTTGCCTTCGACTATGTCGTCGCTGATACCCATGGCGGCAGCGATACCGGGTCCGTCACCATCGACGTCACCCCGGTCTCTGACCCCGCCGTGATCACCGGCGATGCCACCGGCGCGGTCACCGAGGATGTGGCTGTCGATGGCATGGGCAATCTCACCGACAGCGGCATGCTGAATGTGGTCGACCCCGATGCCGGGGAAGCGATGTTCATCGCCGGGACCCTCACCGGCACCTATGGCGATCTCGCCATCGATGCATCGGGCACCTGGACCTACAGCGCTGATAATACACAGGGCGCGATCCAGTCCCTCGCGCCAGGCGAAAGCCTCACCGAAAGCTTCACCGTCACCACAGCCGGCGGCGACACCCAGGCCATCACCATCACCATCAATGGGGTGAATGATGATCCGGTGGCGACGGCGGACAGCTTCACCGCGACGGAGGATGGCCCTGCGGTAACGCTGGACCTGATCGGCAATGACAGTGATACCGATACGAATGATGTTCTGAGCATTGTTGATATTGCGGGCACGCCGGTGATCCCGGGTATCCCGGCGACGATCAATGTGACGGGCGGGACGGTGAATGTCGCGGCGACGGGTGTGGTGACGTTCACACCTGATGCGGAGTATAGTGGCCCGGTCTCGTTCAGTTATACGGTCTCTGACGGCAATGGCGGCACAGCCACCACCAGCGTCACGGGTCTGGTCAATGCGGTATCGGACCCGGCGATCCTTGGCGGGGACACTGCCGGTGTGGTCACCGAGGATGCGGACCCGTTAACGCTTACCGACAGCGGCATGCTGACCATCACTGATCCGGATGCGGGTGAGGCGATGTTTGTGGCGCAGACCCTGACGACGCCGCTTGGGTCACTGACCATCGGCAGCGATGGCACATGGACCTATAGCGCCGATAATACACAGGGCGCGATCCAGTCACTCGGCGCGGGCGAGAGCCTCACCGAGACGGTGACGGTGCAGTCTGTGGATGGCACGACGCAGGATATCACCATCACCATCAATGGGGT
>CAYSMJ010000024.1:0-25037 GCA_964432075.1 uncultured Caulobacterales bacterium
GTCAAGAACGATGCCCTGGCTGCCCGCCGCCGCACTGATGGCCCCAGCCGTTGTCTGGACAAAGGCCTGAGGGTCAGCCCCGGCAAGCGCTGCCAGATCAGCCAGCGAGAAAAAGCCGGCTTGCGCGCCTGCAGCAAGGAACGGATCGGCGGCAAGCCCAGCCTGGATCACCTGTTGATAAGCCTGACCGCGCGCGCTCAGGCTTCCACCGATAGCAGAAAAATAATCAAGACCGGTCGTTGAAACCGCAAAATCGGCAAAGCCGTTCGATTCCAGATAATTAGCCCCGGCGATAAAATTGAAGCGGCCATCCAGATCGGAATTCACGACCAGTTCGAAGGAATGGTAATCGGTCTCGCCGATTGACTGGTTTGCCGTCTGGTAATTGTTGAAAAATCCGAATGTGTTTCCGCCGATTGCGCCCGAGAGCCCGTCAAAGTCAAAGCTAGAGAGCGGAATTGTTCCATTGGCACCAAAAAAATTGTTGGCGAGGATCGGGAACCCGCCCACGTCAATCGACGGAGCCGGGGGGATGGCCGGAGACCCCGGACCAAGTGCGCCAGCAGGGGCTCCCGGGAAAAGGGCACCTTGCGGGAGACCGGTGGCAAGAAATGCCGGTGTGCTCAGGGGCGATCCGACACCGAGGTCAAAATCCTGAATCGAGTCGATTTTCGAGTTACCCCAGCCAGCATTGAATTTTACACTGAACTTCTCAAAATCATGCTTGACGTTCAGGGTCAGGACCGTCTCTTCCGCCCGGTTGCGCGGATCAAGATCAAGCGCAACCTGACGGGGATCGGTCGGCAGAGCCTGCTGCAACAGTTGCGGCCCGTCCGCCAGCGAGAACAAACCAAAAACACCTGCGGCATCGGCAGGCAGACCACTGAGCGAGCCGATCAGCCCGAGCGCTTCCTCGCTGGTATTAGCAAGAAAGGATGACCGAAGATCGGGCCCCAGTCCGCCATAATCGAGAGCACCCGGCAAACAGCCCTGTAGTCCGGAGAAGTCAGTGTTGCACTGATGATTGCTCGCCCGGGCCCGCGCGTCGTCCTCTTTGAAATAGCTGGCCACGAAATCGACTGTTGTATCGTCGGTCGGCAACCAGCGGGTTGATGCCCGGAAGGAGTAAATATCGCGATCATCGATATCATTGCCGGTAACGACATTGTCGATATAGCCATCACGCTGGATTACCGTCCCGGCGATACGCGTCGCGAGATAATCCTGAATGAGGGGAACGTTCAAGGCTCCGCGCAGCTTGACCGAGCTGAAATTGCCATATTCAACATCGACATGCCCACCGACCTCGCTCGGGTCAGCCTTGGCCGTGATCACATTGATCACCCCACCCGTTGCATTTCGACCGTAAAGAGTGCCCTGCGGTCCCCGGAGGATCTCAAGCCGTTCGATATCATAGAATTCGGTTTCAAACAGTCGCGTCGCGCTCAGAAAGACATCGTTCTGGTGAACCGATACTGCCGGTTCGGTACTGGAGCCGACAGCGAGCTGGCCGATCCCGCGAAGAACAATGCTCGATCCGGTGAAATTGGAACGCGAAAACGAAAAGTTCGGGATGTTGAACTGAATATCGGTGATCGCTTCAATCTGGCGATCGTCGAGTTCTTCACCGCCAAAGGCAGATACCGCGATCGGCACATCCTGCAGCGACTGCTCGGTCCGCTGGGCGGTCACGACAATCTCGTCATTGATGGATTGCGCAAATGCAGGCGCCGACGCCACAGCCAGAACGGCCAGCGCGGATGTGCCGAGTTTCAAGCTCGCGACCATTGCTGCAGATGTTTGCGGAGTTTTTTGCCGTGTCGATTGCATGGCCATTCCCTTCCTCGTTTTTTTATTGGCGCTTGACTTCCACTGCCTTGAGAACGGTGCTCCGTTAGCGACCGCGACCGCTATCCCGACCGCCACCGTGACCACCTTCGTCATCAGAACCGCTTCATTCTGACTGCCCGGTATACAGCGAAATCATTTCCAACGTTGTAAGACGCACCTTTATGCCGTCTCGGACCTAAGGCAACGCGCATCTGCATCACACCGGACGACGGCAACAGGTGTGTTACATTTTTGATACAAATTGCACCGGTTTTTCCGACATTCGAGCCATATGCTGCGCATGCGAACATTTGCTGGCGCCGGGTGACTTGACGCCCGTGAGGCGCTGCCACACCGTAATTTCGACACGGGAGGTTGGGTGTGTTGGGTATCGGCAGATTTTTCCGGGACAGGCAGGCTGAGCCTCGCTTTGACGCGCCGCCCCTGCCCTATGAGCGGCTGCAGCTGGAAGACCATCTCTCCCCTGCCGGGCCAAAGCGGGTCCTTGCCCTTGACGGCGGCGGCATACGGGGCGCGATCGCTATCGCCATGCTTGAGCGCATTGAGGATCTCCTGCGCGTCCGCCACGGCAATCATCCCGATTTCCGCCTTTGTCACTATTTCGATCTGATCGGCGGCACATCGACCGGCGCAATCATCGGCTCTGCGCTGGCAGCGCGTCAGCTCAGCGCCAGCGAAATCAAAGATTTTTATTTTCGTTCGGCCCCGGAAATTTTTCGTCGGTCGCCCTTCCGCCAAGGCTTTGTGCGATCTGTCTTCAGCCACAAGACCCTGAAAAAACATCTTGACGAGGTTTTCGGCGATACCCGTCTCGGCGGACGCAATATCACCACGGGGCTTGCGATCGTCACCAAGCGGGTCGACACGGATTCGACCTGGGTGCTGCACAATCATCCGGAGGGGCTCTATTTCAATGACCCGCCCGATGGCAGCTTTGTCGGCAACCGTCACTACCCGCTTGCCAATGTCATCCGCGCCTCCACGGCGGCGCCCCATTTCTTTAAGCCCGAGGAAATCGAGATCGTCGAAGGCAAGGTCACGGGGCTGTTCATGGACGGCAGTGTGACGCCCCACAACAATCCGGCCTTTCAGATGCTGATGCTTTGCGGTTTGCGCAATTACAATTTTCGCTGGAGCCTAAGTGCCGAGCGGCTGCTGATGATCAATGTCGGCACCGGCTCGATGGCCGAACGAACCCCGGCAAAACATTTCGCCCGCAAGTTGCAGGTCTTCAAAACCATGGATGCCATGGAAAGCATGATTTCCAGCGCAGAGGACTTTATTGACCTTCTGATGCAGTGGGTTGGTGACAGCCCTGACCCGCGCATAATCGACGGCGAGATTGGCGATCTGCGCGAAGACCTGATCTCCGGGGAGCCGCTTCTGGCCTATCAGCGCTATCAGGGCGTCATGACACGGGAATGGCTGCGCGACACGGTGGGTCTGTCGCTGACGGATAAACAGCTGGTCGTTCTGAGGGATATGTCGAACCCGAAAGGGTTGCCGATCGCCTATGAAGCCGGGCAAGCCATGGCCGAACACTTTGTGAAAGACGCGCACTTTCCCGCACGGTTTGACCTGACGGCCCCCGGTGCGCCAGCTCATCAGGGGACCGATGCACCGCCGATTATGGCCTGATGCGGGATATGGCATTGGTATTGCCATGGGTTCGTTGTTGATTTCAGCGTGGACCTCGCGTCTACTCGGCGCGAAAGCATGGTGTGGACTGCGGGGGTGGGACCAATGACGAGCGACTATGAAGCGGCGATGGTTGCCGTTGGAACCTTCGAACCAACGGCGGACTGGACAATAGATCCGGCAAGCCATGCGCGTGCCCTGCCGCCTGAGGCGGGACCGCTTGCCAGAGTTCTTTCCCAACCGGATCTGCGCCGGATCATCAGCCGCTTCCAAACAGCAAACAGCCGGGCAATCCATTTCCAACGCCAGTACAAGCGCTTTGGACGCCTTGCCATTCTTCTGAATGCCGCTGCGATCCTGATCGGCTCCGTGGCGCTGATTACCAGCAATGGCGGGCCCGTCCAGCTTTCGGCGTTGGCGGCACCCCGAGAAGCGGAGATTGCACGCTGGCTCACGCCGGCGCTGATTGGTGTCCAGTTTATGGCAATCCTCGGTGCCCTGATTGCCGCGCAACTGGTCATCCGCCTGCGCCCGTTTGATAAATGGATGCAAGCCCGGGCCGAGGCTGAACTCGCCCGAATAGCGCTGTTTGATGAGGTTGTTTGCGCCGAAGTGACGAGTGACGAGGGGGAACTGCCCGCGCTTTCCCTGCAGCTTGAATATTTCCGCCGATATCAGCTTGAAACCCAGCTTGCCTATTATTCCGAGCGCGGCCACCAGCATGAGCATTCGGCGACGGTGCTTGCCTCACGCCACGATGTCCTCGCCCTGGTCAGCGCGTTTGCCACAGCGCCTTTTGCCCTCCTCACGCTCAGCCTTGCCGACCCGAATCTTGCAAGCGCCCTGAAGGACTGGCTCGACGACCAGATGATACTCAACACCGAAGCGGCCCTTGCCGTCTCACCATCGATCTCAAGAGCCCTGTTCTTTGCCGGGATCATTGCCTCGGGTCTGGTTTCCACCCTCAACGCCCTCGCTCTCCTGTCACAGGACCGGCGCAATGCAAGCCGTTATCTGACAACCTGGCGCAATCTTGCTTATCTGTCGCAGGAATATCTCGGCCGAGCCCGCCAGGCCGCAAGCGATGGCAACCGCTCTGCGATCGTTGAATTTGCCAACGCGGTGAACGAGCAGGTCTCGTCAGAACATCAGGAATGGATCGCATTGCAGGAAGAATCCGTGCGGCCCGAATTTGAAACCATCGCCGCTTCCCGTATGCCGATCCTGCAGGACCTGCCGGGCCTATGAGGCAAAAATTCAGTAGAAAAACCAGGGGGTGAGCAATGTCAAAGGTTGTACAGGACCGTCGGCTTTTGTTCGGCAACTGGGGCGAATATACCTATCGGACTTTTCTGAGTTATTCGCACCGGGACCATGCCTGGGCCGACCGACTTGAGCGGCGACTTCGCAGCTATGTTCTGCCCCGCGAGCTTGAGCAGGTCTGGACCGAATTCGGCCCGCCACCCAAAAGGCTCAAACCCTATTTCCGCGACCGGGGCACACAGGGTGTTCACCACGATCTCAACGAAGCCATCCGGGGGGCGCTCGATGACTCAGCATCGATGATCGTTTTGTGTTCGCCCAATTCCGCGCAGTCCACCCATGTGGCCGACGAGATCATTCATATGATCGCACAGGGCCGGCGCCACCGCATTTTTCCGATCATCCTTGAAGGCGAGCCCGGCGATCCAGACCAAGAGTGCTTTCCGGCGCCGCTGCGGTTTGAGCTTGACGAAAACGCCATCCCAGACCCGAACCGCCCGGTCGAGCCGATTGCCGCCGATGCCCGTCCGGGCAAGGATGAGTGGCCCTATGCCTTTTACAAGCTGGTTGCCGGTATGGTTGGCATCGATGCTGATCTTGTCTCCCGGCGCGATCAGAAACGCGAGCGCTGGGAACGGCGTCGCCGGATTGCCATGACGTCGATTGCGGGCCTTGGCCTTGCTTCCGTCGGTTTTGCCTGGTTGTCCTATGATAATCTGCGCGACACCTGGCTTGCCCAGAGTGAACTTCTGTCAACCCGCTCGCTGGATGCGCTGGTTGTCGGCGAACGCAATGACGCGCTTCTCTACGCCCTTGAGGCGGTCAACGCAAACAACCGGCTCCTGCTTGGCCGACCGAATACGCCCGCCGCCCTCGATGCCCTCGGCCTTATTCTGGCGGAAAGCCGCGAGGACCGGACCTATAGCTTCCGCACGGACCTGCCCATTGCCGTCAGTGCAACCGGCAACACGATGATCGCAGGGTCCGGCAGTGCCCTGATGATCAATCCCGATGGCGCCGACAATCAGGACCGTCGCCTTGTTCTACCGGGGCTGATCGATTCAACAGCACTTGCAGTCTCGGGCGCGCCAGAGGCATTTGCCTTTATCGGCGCCAGAAACGGCACCCTGATTGTGCTTGATGATACGGGAAATGAGCAGACCAGCCACAGGATCGGCGACAGCGCGGTGGTCGCCATTGCCGCCCCCGCCCGACCGGAATCGGGCGCAGCCTATGCCGCAGCGCTCGAAACCGGCGACGTGGTCCTTTACTCTTTTCAGGATCATCTGCAGATTGATCGTTTTAATGTTCCGGGACAGATTGAAACCCTTAAATTCTCCGATAATGGCCAAACGCTGATCATACTGTCCGTTGGCGGCGATGATGACCTTGCCACGGCAAACATCTCTGCCGGCCGGAAGACGCTGCAGCTGTTGACGGCGCCGGATTTCAACATCGCGATGGAAGTGCAGACGCCGGTCCGACAGCTCGTTTTTGGACGGAATGATCGTGAACTGATCGCCATTGACGAAGGTGGTGAGATCCATCTCATTTCGCTGGGCGAAACCAGCCCTGATCCTGCCGAGCCGGAGATCGCTCAGGAAAAACTTTCAAACCTGATGAAGACGCGGGAGAGCCGTCAGCCCCGGTTTACCGCCATTGAGTATTCATCGGCCTTTGACGAAATCGTCGCAGCCAGCGAGGACGGGTCTATACGCATCTGGCGCCCCTGCGACATGCTGAAAGTTTCCACCGATGCTTTTGGTCTTTTTGGCACCCAGTCGACCTATCTTTTTCAGGATTGGTGCACACGGTTCGTCCTCCCCGGGGGTGGTACACCGGTCGAAGCCTTGCATTTGACCGAAGGGACCGGCGGCAATGAGCGGCTGTTTGTTCGCGACGAGAGCCGGTTTTACTCGATATCGATTGAGGAATTACCAAATGAATCAATCCGTATCCGGAATGGATGCTTTGCCCTCAGGGATCGCAATCTTGATAATGCCAAACGGATCGCCGTCGGGCTGAGGCCATCAACACAAGGGCCATGCGATCGCAAGGGTCCGCTTGCCACAGCGCCATACCGGCAGAATAACGCAGATGCGGCGATTTCAGATCAACCCCCGGGCCTTGATCCCGGGCTTGATTTTGAACCCGTGCTTCCACGCACCGCTGTCAATGCTGAACCCCGTACGGCTCTGGACGATTTGCCGGCGCCGGACCCGGCCAGCGCGGAACCGCAAAGCCGCACGTCAGAAGACCGCCTGGCGGAACAAACGTCCGAGCCGCAAGCGGCACCACCGGAACCAATGGCTGAGGCTGCACCCGGCTGCCGGTCAATTGGCGAGAGTGGCCTTGCCCTGATCAAACGGTTCGAAGGGCTTGAACTTGAGGCCTATCAGGATATGACCGGGATTTACCGGATCGGTTATGGTCATCGGGGCCGGAATATCGTCCCCGGAATGACGATCACCGAAGCACAAGCTGACACGCTGCTTCGAGGTGACCTTGCACGGGTCGAAGAAATGGTTTGTTCAGATGTGTTGGTTCCGCTCAATCAGAATGAATTCGACGCCCTTGTCTCCTTTGCCTATCAGATCGGGGCCAATACATTCCGTACCTCAAGCGTATTGCGCCTTGTCAACCGAGATGATCGCAACCGGGCCGCGCTCGCGCTGCTTGCCTGGAACAAAACACGGATTGAGGGAAAAACGGTCGAACTGACCGGGCTGACCCGTCGAAGGGAAGCCGAACGTGCGCTGTTTTTAACGCCGCTTGATCGAACTGGGGCGATCAATGAACGCCTGCACGGACTTGTTGCCGATCTGAACGCCAATGAGCGTGATTTCCGGCAAAACGCCGTTGGAACACTGACGAAAGAGTTTTCGAGGGACAGTGAGGCGTTACGGATTGTTCTCGACTATCTCGATCCCGGTGACCGTGAGGCTCCAGGGCCTTTTGCCGGTCTTTCCGGACCGGGCCGGGTGAATGTCCTTTATGTGCTGACCCGGTTTGCTCCCGAAGCCTGGTCAGAACAAACAATTGCCCGGGCGCATGGCTATCTGACCGATATTTCGGCGCGCGCAGAGGAAGGGCTCAGTCTTGGCAAGGACACGCGCTATTATCTGTTTGATCTCCGCCAGCGGCTTGAATTCCTGCAAACAAATCGCATTGCTACCCAGAAATAAAAACATCCGCCTGACAAATCGCCAGGCGGATGCGCCCCTATTACCTTTCGGCATCACCGCCCCCGCGGAAGTCACAATCGCGTTACGGCGTGATTGTTACAATAAGATGACAATTCGCTGCATGGCCAGCTATTATTGGCAGATTGTCGCATGAATGGCGAAAATACCCAAAAGCGTTGCCGATCCGCAACGTGTGGCCGAAGCGCCGGGGTTCAAACGATCTTCTGGCCGGTTTTCGCCCAGTCTTCCAGGAACGCCTGCAAACCCTTGTCGGTCAGCGGGTGGTCTGCCAGACCGCGCAAAACCTTTGGCGGGACGGTTGCCACGTCAGCGCCCGCCAGGGCCGCCTCTTTGACATGATTTGGCGAGCGGATCGATGCGGCGAGGATTTCGGTGCGGAAATCGTAATTGTCATAGATCAGACGGATATCGCGGATAAGCTCCATTCCGTCGATCGCCATGTCATCGAGCCGACCGATAAACGGCGAGATAAAGGTCGCGCCCGCCTTTGCCGCGAGGAGCGCCTGATTGGCTGAGAAACACAAGGTCACATTGGTCCGGATATCATCGTCGGTGAGCGCACGGCACGCCATCAACCCGTCAATCGTAAGCGGCAGCTTGATGACAACATTAGGGGCAATTTCGCTGAGGCTGCGCCCTTCGGCTTCCATCCTTTCGGCTTCGAGCGCTGTGACTTCGGCGCTGACCGGCCCTTTCACAAGCGCACAGATTTCTGCCACCACTTCCCGAAAATCGCGGCCTGATTTCAGAATCAGGCTTGGATTGGTCGTCACGCCGTCCACGAGGCCCGTCGGCTGCAGCGCCCGGATCTCGGCCGTATCGGCGGTATCGACAAAAAACTTCACGGTTTCGTTTCCCTTCTTGCCTCGTCGCCCTGCATAGCCAATGTTGTGCGGGACGTCATCCCACCCGTTCAATCAGGTGGGCGCTGTTTTTGACAGGAATGCGGGGGACAGGAAAGGATTTCACCATGATGATGCTTCTGCGCTGGGCGCTTGCCCTGGGGGTGGGCGGATTTTTACTGTTTTTTGGCTATCTGAAACTTTCCGGGGAAGCCTTTATCTTTCCCTATATCGAATATCTTGCCGAAGCGCGCGGACTTCCCTTTGCCGGCTATGCCTTTCCGTTGGTCAACTGGATTGTCGGCGGCATAGAGGTTCTGGCCGGCCTTCTTGTTATTCTGCCCTTCACCCGCGATTTCGGATCATGGTTTTCGGTGCTGCCTTTTGGCGGTGCGGTTGCGACCCATCTGTCTCCCTATCTGGGGATCAACACGCCCGTTAACTTTGCCATCCCCCGGCCGGTCGATGCCTTGCAGGCCGGTGAAGGTTTTGTGCGGACAGACTTTACCGAACAGACCGGGATCGTTCTGTTTCTGATCGCTGTTGGTATGCTGATCATCTCGTTGTTGAATGCCTTTGTTCAAAATCGCACCTGAATTTAATGGTCCTGGCTGAACGCACGATCAAACAGCCTGTCGACATGCCGGGTATGGACGCTGAGATCAAAACACGCATCAATCTCGGCATCCGAAAGAAAGCCCGGGACGTCATCATCAGCCTTTAGATTATCAATAAAACGTCCCTCACCGCGCCAGGCCGGCATAGCGCAGCGCTGAACAAGCCGGTAGGCATCCTCGCGGGCAGCGCCTTTCTGGGTCAATGCAAGCAAAACCTGTTGGGAATGAACAAGGCCACCAAGACGGTTGAGATTGTCCTCCATGCGCTCAGGGTAGACGACCAGCCTTTCAATGACACCGGCAAGCCGGGCGAGGGCAAAATCGAGGTGAACGGTCGCATCCGGTGCAATGCCGCGCTCGACCGAGGAATGAGAGATATCGCGTTCATGCCACAGGGCAACATTTTCCATCGCCGGGACAACACACATCCGCACAAGCCGGGCCAGCCCGGTCAGATTCTCCGTCAAGACCGGATTGCGCTTATGGGGCATGGCCGACGAGCCCTTTTGCCCCTTTGAGAAATATTCTTCTGCCTCCAGAACTTCCGTACGCTGGAGATGTCTTATTTCAGTTGCAAGCCGTTCTATGGAGGATGCGGTAACGCCTAGCGTCGCAAAAAAAGCGGCGTGCCGATCACGGGGGATCACTTGCGTCGAAACCGGCTCGATCGCAAGGCCCATCTGGTCCGCAACATAGGCTTCAACGGCAGGGTCGATATTGGCAAAGGTTCCCACAGCCCCTGACAGGGCGCATACCGCGATTTCCTGGCGGGCAGCAACAAGTCGGCGTCGGCCTCGGGCAAACTCGGCATAAAATCCGGCAAGCTTCAGGCCAAAGGTCGTCGGCTCGGCATGAATGCCGTGACTACGACCGACACACAAGGTCATCCTGTGCTCCTCCGCGCGCTTCCGGAGGGCGGCAAGAAGCCGGTCCATCTCCGCAAGGAGCATATCGGCAGCCCGGGTCAATTGTACGGACAAACAGGTATCAAGAACATCAGATGACGTCATACCCTGGTGCACAAAACGTGCCTCTGGCCCGACAATCTCTGCAAGGTGGGTCAAGAAGGCAATCACATCATGCTTGACCTCGGCCTCTATCGCATCGATCCGTGCCACATCGAAGGTCACCTTTGACCCGGCGTCCCAGACCTTTTCAGCCGCCGCCTTCGGGATGACGCCAAGCTCGGCCATCTTGCTGGCCGCATGCGCCTCGATCTCAAACCATATCCGGAACTTCGTTTCCGGCGCCCAGATATCAGCCATGGCCGCTTGCGTATATCGCGGGATCATTTGCGCACTCCTCTTGCGGAAAACAGGAAGCCTCTTTCTGACCGAGCCGCAAACAGGATGCAACGCACGCGATGGAAAAACATGTCGAAGTCATCGTGGATGCCCGCACAAGCCCTTCACGCGGCCGTTTTCATTCGTAACCACGCAACACAGGTCAACCCCAGGGGCTGGTGCAGCGTACGCTCCGCGTTGACAAGCACGAAACGTCAGGACTTATAGAGCGCGTTCACAAAAGGTGTGATCGTCGATGGATGGGAACCAGCAATGTGCATCGGCGCTTACTCGCCGGATGCACAGATGGGTCAGCATCTGCGCACACTGGTGTCAGGGTCCGGGCTCAGAATCAGGCCTTGGGCCCGGCCTCTCCGATCATATCCCGGACAATCGATGCAAGCCCGATCTGGCGGCGGCGTTTCAAGCGTTCACCAAACAAAATCGCGCGGAGCAGTTCTTCAGATTCATCGATATCATAATTGACGATCACATAATCATATTCAGCCCAGTGAGACATCTCGGCATCCGCCTTGGCCATCCGGGTGCGGACAACGTCTTCCGGGTCCTGATTGCGCTCGCGTAAGCGACGCTCCAGCTCGGCACGCGACGGCGGCAGTATAAAGACCTTCACCACGTCCTCGCCTGCAACCTCATCAAGTTGTTGAGCGCCCTGCCAGTCAATATCAAAAAGGACATCACGCCCGCAACGCAATGTGTCTTCCACAAGGCTTCGCGGGGTCCCATAGAGATTGCCGAAAACATTTGCCCATTCGAGAAACTCGCCAGCCTCGCGCATGCGCTCAAACTCTTCCGGCGTAACGAAGAAATAATCCTGCCCGTGGACCTCACCGGGCCTGCGTGGCCGCGTCGTTGCCGACACCGACAGGTTTATCTCGCCATCCGTTCGCAAGATCCGGTCTGCGAGGGTCGTCTTGCCGGCCCCCGATGGGCTCGACAGGATAAACATCAGCCCACGGCGGGCAACTTTGAGGTCACCGCCAAGCATCAGCGTCTTTGTTTCCGTTTTGCCACTTCATTCCACATTCTGGATCTGTTCCCGAAGCTGGTCGATCACGGTTTTCATCGCGAGACCGACCTGTTTCAATTCAATAAACGGCGCCTTTGCGCACAGCGTGTTGGCTTCGCGATTAAATTCCTGCACCAGAAAGTCAAATTCGCGCCCGATTGCGGTGCCCCGTTTGAGAAGATCGCGCGCCGCGTCGATATGAGCGGACAGACGGTCAATCTCCTCACGGATATCGGCCTTGACCACCAGCAAGGCGACTTCCTGCGCAAGACGGTCTTCAGCGATCGACCGATCAGCCAGGATTTCATTGAGCTGCCCCTCAAGCCGGTCGCGCAACCGTTCCTGCAGTCCTGAAGCACGCTGCATGGCTTCACGATGCAATCGTGCAATTTCATCGACCAGCGCTTCCATGGCGCGATGAAGCCGTGCCCCCTCTTCGCGCCGGGCGCTGATCAGCTGGTTGAGCGAATCTTCAAATCCTGATTGCAAGGCAGCACGCAAAGTCTCCCGCGCGCTGGCCTCGAGGTCCGGATCGTCAGCCTCAATCACGCCGCGTAACCCCAGCAGGCCGTCAAGACTCGGCGGGCGGTGCGCCGGAACCCGGTCTGCTAGTCCCGGCAGTGTATCCACGAGAAACGAAAGCGCCGCCTCATTGATGCGAATGCCAGCATCGGCCTGACCGCGTTTCAGCGTCAGCGTCACGGAAAGCGAGCCCCGTGTAAGCATTGTTTGAGCCTGTTTGCGCAGGAGGACATCAATATCTTCAAAGCCGGATGGAAGTCGGGAACGCCAGTCAAACCCGCGATTGTTGACCGATCGGATTTCAAAAGCCCATGTGAAAGCCTCGTGACAGCCTTCTGCCCTGGTAAATCCTGTCATCGATTGGCACGCCCCTGCGGCCCTCGCCGGCGCTGATTGACCTGTCATGGAAAGCCCTTTTTTCAAACCCGCTGAAACCGGCAGAATGCCCCCTTGTGGTGCGGCATGGCGGGTCAGCAGCGGCACGCACGACTGTACTTGCGTCACTGCCCGGTCGCCATCTACTCGCGCGATCGCTCAATCTGGCGCCAGCGCGCAACATTGACGTTATGCTCCCTGAGCGTTTTCGCAAAGGCATGCCCGCCGCTACCGTCAGCGACAAAATAAAGATCGCCCGTATCGGCCGGATTAAGCACGGCCGCAATTGAGGCCGCCCCCGGATTGCAAATCGGCGTCGGTGGCAGCCCATTGATGCGATAGGTGTTATAGGGCGTATCGCTCTCAAGTTCGGAGCGCCGCAACCCGCGCCCCAGCCGCTCGCCCTTTGTCAGCCCGTAAATGATGGTCGGGTCAGATTGCAGCCGCATACCGCGCTTGAGCCGATTTACAAATACCGCAGCAACCCGGTCGCGTTCGCTGGCGACACCGGTTTCCTTTTCAACGATCGACGCAAGGATAATCGCTTCGCGCGGCGTTCTCAGGGGCAAATCGACCTGACGGTCTTCCCACAGATCATCAATCAGTCCCTGCTGCGCGGCCTCCATCCGTTCGACGATCGTTTCACGGCTTTCTCCCCGGGTAAACCCATAGGTTTCCGGCAACAGATCGCCTTCGCGCGGCACCATCGTAACCTCGCCGACCAGCACTTCGTTTTCCGCTATCGCCTTCAAAATCTGGTCTGTCGTCAACCCTTCGGCCAAGGTGAGGAAATGCAGGATGGAATTGCCATCCACCAGAATATCGATCACCTGCATCACATTTATACCGGGCGCAAAGCGATATTCACCCGCTTTCAGGTCACTCTGGACGCCGCGCGCCCGCACGGCGGCAGAAAACAGGCCCGGATGCCTGATCACGCCCTGTTCGGCGAGCTCGCCGGCGATGCCACGCACTGACTGCCCGGGCTCGAACAGGATCACGGTTTCACGGGTCAGCGGGCCCGGACGGTTGATCTCCCGATAGGCAAGATACCCACCCGCAGCAAGCGCGAGCCCGGAGAGGAGAACCAGCCACAAAAAGAACAGGATCAGACCGCGGACGACTCCGCCGCGTTGCGAATGGGACGGCCGGTTCAAATGAACCGCTCCGATGGCCCTGAGCTGTCGAGATGTCACGTTTGCCCTCTCATCTTCCGGTATGACCACCTTTTCATCCTTCGACCGACCGGAAGATCAAAGAGGCATTCGTTCCTCCAAACCCGAAGGAATTTGTCAGGATCGTATCCACCGGCTTTGCAACCGGTTCTGACGGCGCCAGATTGAGGGCCGTTTTCACCGACGGATTATCAAGATTGAGCGTTGCCGGGCAGATATTGTCCCGCATCGCAAGCAGGCAGAGAACCGCCTCAACGGCCCCGGCCGCTCCCAGAAGATGGCCGATTGAAGATTTGGTTGACGACATCACAATGCCGTCGGCCGCATCACCTAGAAGCCGCTCGACCGCCCGCAACTCGATCTCATCGCCAAGCGGGGTCGAGGTTCCATGGGCATTGATATAGTCAATGTCGGAGGCGGCAATGCCCGCCCGTTTCAGTGCCATGGCCATGGCACGATAGGCGCCATCGCCATCCTCTGCCGGTGCTGTGATGTGATAGGCGTCACCCGACATTCCATAGCCGATTATTTCGCCATAAATCCGCGCGCCGCGCGCCTCGGCATGGTCAAGTGCTTCCAGGACCACCACGCCAGCGCCTTCGCCCATCAGAAACCCGTCCCGGTCCCGGTCATATGGTCTTGAGGCTTTTTCAGGCGTGTCGTTGAAGTTTGTCGAAAGCGCCTTGCAGGCTGCAAACCCGGCAATACCGAGCGGACAAACCGCCGATTCCGCCCCGCCGGCAAACATGACATCGGCATCATCAAGCATGATCATGCGCGCGGCATCGCCGATCGCATGGGCCCCGGAGGAACAGGCCGTGACCACCGCATGGTTGGGCCCACGCAGGCCAAACCGGATCGAGACCTGGCCAGAGGCAAGATTGATCAGGCTGCCCGGAATAAAAAACGGCGACACCCGGCGCGGGCCTTTTTCGTATTGAACGATGGAATAGTGCTCGATCCCCGGAAGGCCGCCAATGCCGGCACCGATTATGACGCCGGCCCGCTCCTGCGCTTCCCGCGTGGTCAATGACAGGCCGGAATCGTCATGCGCCATCTGCGCGGCGGCAATCGCGAAGGTGATAAAATCATCGGTCCGGCGCTGTTCCTTCGGGTCAACGAACCTGTCGGGATCAAAGGCATCCTCACCGGCCCGGTCGCCGCCGCCATTGCCACTGACCAGCGGGACTTCAGCGGCAATCCGGCACGAAAATCCATCCGGATCGAACCGACTGATCCGGCCAGCCCCGCTTTCGCCTTGCAACAGGCGACGCCATGTCCCTTCTGCCGAACCAGCAAGAGGCGTAACCAAGCCAAGACCCGTGATGACAACCCGGCGCATTTCCATGCTCCTTGCCTGCCCGCGGGCAGAGTATGGTGCCGGCCCCGGACAGCAATCAAGGCAGGGGCAAGGCACGCCCCACCCACGCCTTTCATCGGCTGAAAATCAGCCCTTTTGTTCCTTGATGAACTCGATTGCGTCACCGACGGTCTGAATCTTTTCCGCGGCATCATCAGGGATCTCGACCTCGAACTCTTCCTCAAAGGCCATAACGAGCTCAACAATATCAAGACTGTCGGCACCGAGGTCATCGATAAAGCTCGCTTTCGGCTCAACCTTGCCCGGTTCGACATCGAGATGCTCGACGACAATCTTTTTTACACGTTCATCAAGTTCAGACATTCAAAGCTCCCTTTCAGGTGGATTCGTCTCAGTGGCCGAGCGGCCCCGGGATATTTCAGCACACATGCTATGACGGCATCCGGATGACAAGACCAGAGGGTCTTCTAGCCAGCATCATCATTTATTCAAGGATTTTGCACTCCGAGCCCATTTTCACGGTCAATCCGGGTTTTCAGCCGACAACCGCGCGAGATAGCCGGTCGCAAAATACAACAGGATGCTCAAACTCTGCGACAGGCCAATTTCAGCCAGCACAAGACCACGGATGGCATCGGCATGGGCCGCCACCAGCGTATCGCTGCCCTTTGCAATCGCAAGCGCCACCCCGAGAAATACGAGGTCCTGATTCGGCATCAAGGGAATGCGGGCGATGAAGACCTGCATCGCGGCAAACAAAACGCCGGCAGGCCAGGCGGTCAGCGGCAGCACCGTGACAAACATGGCGGTCGTTACACCAACCTGCAAAATCTGACGCACAGAGAACAACAACAGCGCGCTGCGAACAGACGCGGCCGCAAGGGCAAAGATCCGCTTGCGAAGAACCAGGACAATCGTCATGGCGATGAGCGCAACCCCAAGGGCTGTTGCCGCGAGGCCCAGAACCTCGGGTGCGTGGGCAAAAGCGCCCGGCAGGACGCCACCCGCAAATAAACCCACCGTCAGAATCAGGGTCGCCGCATTCGCGGTAAATGCAGAAAGAATTGACACATCCTTCACATTGGAAAGGATCGTGCGTACCGGCATGTCGAGCGTGCGCTGCGCCCAGAGGCTCAGAAAGCCTTCGCCGGAATATCCCATGACAGAGGTGTTGAAAATGCGTTTGCGGACGAAGACAGCAATGGCGCCAACCTGCATATGTCCCCAGAGCCGCCGGTAAACGCCGAATTCCGTCATCGGAATGATCATGAACTTGATCGCGAACAGACCATAAAAGGCAGGATTACCGGGCAGATGCGCAGCCAGTGTCCTCCAGTCAATTTCCGCAAGCCGAAACACCAGATAGACCGCAATCATAATCGTGAAACCGATCTGGATTATTCCAAGCGTGCGCTTGCCGGCGGGACTGTCCGCATACCCCTTCAGCCGCGCCACCGGGCCCGTCCCTGTCGCCGGTGTCCTGCCGGGCGCCGTCATGGGATTTGTGTCCTGGCGTGCACGCGATAGCGCCCTCAGATCATCGCCATGCCGCCATTCACGTGCAATGTCTGGCCCGTGACATAAGCGGCTTCCTCCGAAGCAAGATAAAGTGCGGCGCCCGCAATATCCTCGGGCGTTCCCATACGCCCGGCGGGAATGCGTGTCAGCAGGGCGTCACGCTGGTCTGCGTTGAGGGCATCTGTCATCGCTGTTTCAATGAACCCCGGCGCGATGCAATTGACCGTCACATTTCGACGCGCCACTTCCTGGGCCAGCGACTTGGCAAACCCGATCATCCCCGCCTTGGAGGCCGCATAATTTGCCTGTCCGGGATTGCCCGTGACGCCAACAATCGAGGTGATCGCGATGATACGGCCATAACGCTGCTTGGTCAGCTTGCGCAGGGAAGCTTTTACCAGCCGGTATGTTGCGGTCAGATTGATCTGGATGACCTCATCCCATTGCTCCGGCTTCATCATCAGCATGAGCATATCCCGGGTGACGCCGGCATTGCTGACCAGTATATCCAGCCCGCCAAGCGCCTCTTCAGCCTGTTTCGGCAAGGCATCAACGGCTTCGAGATCGGATAGGTTACACGCGACAACGGCCGTTCGCTCGCCAAGGTCGCTGGCCAGTGCCTCAAGCTTTTCCGTGCGTGTCCCCGACAAGGCTACCGCCGCACCCTGGCTGTGCAGAGATTGCGCGATCGCACCGCCAATGCCGCCCGTTGCTCCGGTTATGAGAGCTTTTTTTCCTGTCAAATCAAACATTTCAAGCACTTCCCTTACCCGCTTAATGCGCTTTTGAACGCATAAGCGGCATGAAAAAAATCATCTAAACCGCTAATGCTTTCACGTCTTCCGGGTTTTCAACCGGGATTGCCTCGACCTCCTTGTCGATGCGTTTGACCAGCCCGGTCAGCACCTTGCCTGAGCCCAGTTCGACAAAGCGGGAGACGCTGTCATTGACCATGGCCTCGACGGATTCTGTCCAGCGCACCCGGCCCGTCACCTGCCGGACAAGCTGATCACGGATCGCGTTCGGGTCCGTGGCCGGTTCAGCTGTCACATTGGCAAAGACCGGGACAACAGGCTCCTGTATCTCCGCATCGGCCAGCGCTTCGGCCATACGGTCGGCCGCCGGCTGCATCAGCGACGAATGAAATGGGGCGGAAACCGGCAAAAGCTTCGCCAGTTTTATGCGGTGGGCGCGCGCACCCGCACAGACCGCTTCAACCCGGGCCCGATGGCCGGATATCACCACCTGACCGGGGGCATTATCATTGGCAATTTCGCAGACGCCGGGACCATCGGTAGCAGCAATGGCAGCCTGCGCGGTTTCAAGGGTTGCCCCGATCAGTGCGGCCATGGCGCCCTCACCCACCGGCACCGCTGCCTGCATGGCCTCGCCGCGGATGCGTAACAGCCGGGCCGTATCGGCCAGCGTCAGGCTGCCAGCAGCGCACAGGGCGGAATATTCGCCAAGCGAGTGCCCGGCGACACAGCGGGCGTCGGCAATCTTGTGGCCGGCCTCGTGTTCCAGAACCTCAACAACCGCCATCGACACCGCCATCAGCGCCGGCTGGGCATTGGCGGTCAGGGTCAGTTCGTTCTCCGGCCCTTCAAACATAAGGGTCGACAAAGACTGCGACAGCGCGTCATCGACGACGGCGAACACATCGCGCGCGACCGAAAACGCCTCATGAAGCGATTTGCCCATGCCAACGGCCTGACTGCCCTGACCCGGAAAAATATAGGCAATTGACATGGCTGTACGCTCCCTGATGTCAAAATTGTATCTGGCGGTGCGACCGGCAAATCATGACGGCGAGGCCGGATGCCGGGTTCTAACGAGGCGTTGACCTGGTCGGCAAGGCCCCATCGCCAAAGACCCGCCGGAAAGCCGTCAGGGCGCTCTTACCGGGGCTGCCTGATTGCAAAATCCATTCAACATCGAATAGGGTCGTTTGGTTGCCCTGAGTGCCGGGTCGATGTGAGGGGAAATCCATGTTTCAGTTATTTTGCCGCGTCTATGTCGTCATGGTTTGCGTTGCCGTCGGTCTTGGCACTGCAATCAGCGTTGACGCCGAGGAGGCGCGTTGCGGTGCCGCGTTTGCCCGTGCCGGCTTTGAGCGTACCGATGGCCTTTTGCCGGTTTACAGGAATGGAGATGAGAGCGAGCTTTTGATTGGCGTACCAATCGGCAATCCGGATCGCAATTATATCTTTTCAACCTATGTCGAGCGAAGCGTGGCGCCATTCACTGGCGCTTACACGCAAAACTCGGTCGTGCGTTTCAAACGGATCGGCGAGAAATTGCAGCTGATCGAAACAGCCAGTAACCTCACTTTCGCGCCAACAAGCCCCCTCGCCCGCACCCGCGAAATCAGTCAGAGCGACTCCAAAGTCACGAGCCTGAAGATCACCTGCGCCGATGATGAATTTCTGTATGCGGAAATCAAAGAAAAGACACTGCGGGAACTGGCCAAACCGTTATTCAATACATTCAAGAGTGTTGTCGGTTTTCTCTCCTCTGGCGACATTGATGCGAGCATAAACTCGGTTCAGGGATATCCCGAAAATATCAACATCTCTATCGACTACGATATTGATGCGCAGAAATCTGTGCGCGGCGCGGCGAATAATCGTTCGTTTACGGCGCGAGTTTTCCATTCCTTTATTGCGCTGCCCGATGACGGGTATGAAACCAGAAAAGAAGACCCGTCGGTTGGCTATTTTACGGTTTCAAAGCGCGACCTGACGCGGCTTGACACGCTGGAACAAGACAGCCTGATCCGGCGCTGGCGTCTGAAAAAGAAAAACCCGGACGCCAAGTTGTCAGAACCGGTAGAGCCGATCACGTTCTGGATCGAGAACACAACGCCTTACGCATTTCGTGACTATATCCGCGACGGCGTTCTTGCCTGGAATGATGCTTTCGAAGCGGCCGGGTTCAAAAATGCGCTTCAGATCAAACAGCAACCCGATGATGCGGACTGGGATGCCGGTGATATCAGTTACAATGTCATCCGGTGGGAGGCCTCGCCCTATTTCAGCGAGCGCGCCGGATTTGGCCCTTCGATCATCGATCCGCGTACGGGCGAGATCATCGCGGCCGACATCCTGTTGAATTTTACTGCCTTGAACCGGCAATTCGGGCACTGGCTGACGCTGACCGACTATGAGTGGCTCGACACCGAGGCGTCGGCAGAGCCCGTGGCGCAGGCCTTTGGCGACGAAGCGATTGCCACGGCAAGACGACCCTCCGGTGCCTTTACCAGATCGGTGACCGGCACCGCTTTTGCGCCCTTCCCGCAGAGTTTTGCCCGGCGCGAGGCAGATGCGGCCTTTGCCGCGGACCGAGCTTACCATTCTGCGAAGACTGCAGCGCTTGCGCCGGGTCCAAAACCAGCTTCTGACAGGCTCTCCGCCCTCACCCGGTTCAGCGATATCATCTCTCAGGCCGGAACGGGCAAAGATTATCGCCAGCTATCGCGTGACAAGATCCGCCAGCCAGGCGCCGATAGTGCAGAATATAGGCGCAATGAGGCCAGCCTCCTTGATGAGGGCGATGATCCGGCTTTTTCCGAACGGATGATCCGTGAGGTGATCATCAGTCTTGTGATGCACGAAGTTGGCCATACGCTGGGGCTGATGCATAATTTTGCGGGCAGCCATTATCACCCGGTCGAAGTTATTCATGACCCGGAAAAAACTAACGGGGTCATCAGTGCCTCAATCATGGATTATGTGCCAATCAATTTTGCCCCTCCCGGCACAGCGCAAGGTGATTTCGCCAATACCCGGGTCGGCCCTTACGATATCTGGGCGATCCGGTTTGGGTACGACCCGGACGCACCGGAAGGCAGCGAAACACGCACGAACCTGCTCCGCAAGGCCGTCGAGCCTGGTTTGAAATTCGTTCGATATACGCCAGACCCGGAGTCGATGCCCTATGATCTGACCACGGAGCCAACACGGTATGCGGCCAACACGCTTGAGCTTGCCAGTGCCATTATCGAAGATGGAAATCGCTGGTCTGTGCATGAGAGTACACAGGTCAACGCGGCGATTTTCGAACAGATTTTCGCCATGCGCTTGGGGGCCGTGTCGCAATTGCGTGGCCAGCTACAGCCCTTCAGGCTGGCAATCGATACGCAATTTGACCGCGACGATTCAAACCGCATCATCATCGACCATACCCCGCGCGATCAACAGGAAGCTGCCCTTGCCGCCCTTGGCGACCATGTATTCGACGCCAATGGCTGGCAGGTCCCGGACGGGCTCGTGCGAAGGCTGGGGATCTTTGGCGCTGGCCAGCCAAGCGAGGATGGCGGACGACTGCTTATAGCCGACGCACTGGTGCGCAGCCTGCTCAGTCCCTCGCTTGTCGCAGGCATGCAAAGGGCGGCCGATCAGGGTGGCGGTGGTTTTGATGCGGAGGATTATCTGATAGCCATCAAGGAAATGGTGGTTGGCGATGGTCTTGGCCTAACCGGCAATCCCGACAGGGACGACCGGGCCCACCATATTCTCTTTCTTACCGCGTTCGACCAGCTTTCGCTGTCGTTTTCGCCCCTCCCGTCTTTCTTCGGTGGTTATCCTGAGATCGAACGCGCAAAGCTGCGCGATGCGGTTGAGGCGGTGGTTGTCGCGCTCGAGCATGACCTCCGGTTTCCCGGTTTCTGGCGTCCTGAGGATATCCGCCGCCACCGCGCAGCCATGCGCGAAAAGCTCAGGCGGATCCGTTAGGCCTCAGATCAGGCCGGCAAGCGGGCTTGAGGGATCAGCATAGGTCTTTTTTGCCATCCGCCCCGCGAGGTAGGCTTCGCGTCCGGCAATCACAGCATGTTTCATCGCCATGGCCATCCGGATCGGATCGCGGGCCTCGGCAATCGCGGTATTCATCAGAACACCGTCACAGCCCAGTTCCATGGCAATTGCCGCATCTGATGCCGTCCCGACACCGGCATCAACAATAACCGGTACCGATGATTGTTCGATAATCAGGCGGATATTGGTCGGGTTCTGAATACCGAGGCCAGATCCGATCAGGGAGCCCAGCGGCATGATGGCACAACAGCCCACCTCTTCAAGCTTACGGGCATAAACCGGATCATCGGAGCAATAGACCATCACATCAAAGCCGTCCCCGATCAGGAGCTTTGCGGCCCTGAGCGTTTCTTCCATGTCGGGATAAAGCGTCTTCTGGTCAGCGAGCACCTCAAGCTTGACGAGGGACCAGCCGCCGGCTTCGCGCGCAAGACGCAGGGTCCGGACAGCATCTTCGCCGGTAAAACAGCCCGCCGTATTGGGCAGGTAGGTGAAGCGCTCCGGGCTCAAATAATCAACCAGCATGGGCTCGGAAGGGTCGCTGACATTGACCCGGCGCATGGCAACCGTCACCATCTCGGCGCCCGCTGCCTCCGCGGCCCGGGCATTCTCCTCGTAATCTTTGTATTTCCCGGTGCCGACAATCAGCCGTGACGAAAAGCTGCGCCCGGCAATCGTGAGGGGTTTGTCTTCCGGGCTGTTCCGGGATGTTTCGGCCATAACGCCACCTCGCGGGGTTTCGGTGTGCATTCAGCCGCCACCGACAAACTGGACAATTTCGATCCGGTCACCGTCTTCAAGACGCAGCCTGTCAAAAGTTGACTTGGGCACAATCGCCAGGTTGCGCTCAACAGCCACCTTGGGCCCGGCGATCCCGAGGGTCTCAAGCAGGCTCGCAACCGTCGTGCCGGCCGGCAGTCTCTGGCACTCGCCGTTAATGATGATCTGCAGCATGGCGTTGCGTTCTCCGTGCCCTTTCCGCCTGTCCGACGTCCGGTCCAACACAAAGGCTGGGAAGATGGCGAAGGATAAAGTAACCTCTGTCGGCACATATGATGCCCGGCGCCGGACCGCAACTCCCGGCCCCGGTGGCACGGAGAGGAGACATCACACCAATGCCAAACCCGCGTATCCGGATACTCAACGGCCCCAATCTCAACCTCCTGGGCCAGCGCGAACCCGAAATCTACGGCACCGATACGCTTGCGGACATCGAACATGACTGCTGCACCTATGGTGCCGATAACGGGCTGGATGTGCAATGCAACCAGTCAAACCATGAGGGCCAGCTGATCGACTGGGTGCAGGAATGCATGAGCGACCATGCCGGACTGATTCTCAATCCGGGCGGGTACGCCCATACATCGATTGCCCTGCGCGATGCCGTGGCCGCGCTGCCGGTCCCGGTTGTCGAACTGCACCTGTCCAATATCCACGCCCGGGAAAGCTACCGGCAGCATTCCTTCATTGCCGACGCGGCAACAGGGGTGATTTGCGGGTTTGGCCCGGCCGGTTACCGCCTCGCGCTTGATGCCATCCGGAGCCGTCTTTGAAACGGCGTCCGTTCGCTTCCTCCCTGCTGTCCCGGTGGAAAAACGCCGGGGCCACGCCTCGACAAGGCGCAAAACGCATTATAAACCCCCAAAAACACAAACAAATCAGGACAACCATGGCAGAAAACAAGAAAAAGCCCCATGATTTTGAGGCCGAGTGGATTCGCGAGTTGGCCACTATCCTGACTGACACAGACCTGACGGAGATCGAGGTCGAACGGGAGGATATACGGCTGCGTGTCGCCCGTCAGATTTCGCATGTCACCACGGTGCCAGCGGCAGCACCAGCGCCTGCCATGGCGGCACCGCCCGCAGCGCCCGACCCCGCCCAACCCGGCCCCACAAACGAAGTCCCGCCCGGCTCAGTGCGATCCCCCATGGTCGGGACCGCTTATCTGTCGCCCTCTCCGGGTGCGCCCGCCTTCGTCAAGGTTGGCGACAGCGTGAATGAGGGACAGACAGTGATGATCGTCGAGGCGATGAAGACCATGAATCCAATCACGGCGCCCCAGGCTGGCACAGTCAAGGACATCCTGGTCAGTGATTTGCAGCCAGTAGAATTTGATGATCCGCTGATCATTATCGTCTGATTGCCGGCGCTGTCGGCCCGGCGGCCGCCATTGCCAGACCCCACGCCTTCGCCGGATGAGGCCCTGAAATGTTTGACAAAGTCCTGATTGCCAATCGCGGAGAAATCGCCCTGCGCATCCATCGCGCCTGCAAGGAACTGGGCCTTGCCACGGTGGCCGTCCATTCCACTGCCGATGCCGATGCCTTGCATGTACGCCTTGCCGATGAAAGCGTTTGCATCGGGCCACCACCGCCGCGCGAGAGCTATCTTAATATTCCGGCCATTATTTCCGCTGCTGAAATCACCAATGCGGACGCCATCCACCCCGGTTATGGCTTTCTGTCGGAGAATGCCCGCTTTGCCGAAATTGTGGCGGCACACAACATCACCTTTATCGGTCCGGAAGCCGAGCACATTCGTGTGATGGGCGACAAGATTGCTGCCAAAGTGGCCATGGAAAAAGTCGGCATACCGCTTGTCCCCGGTTCAAAAGGCAGTCTCCAGTCGGTTGACGAGGCCCGCAAGGCAGCCCGGGACATCGGCTATCCGGTCCTTGTAAAGGCGGCCGCAGGCGGCGGCGGACGTGGGATGAAACTGGCCGAAAGCGACGACAAGCTTGAGGAGGCAATGAACACCGCCCAGGCCGAGGCACGGGCTGCGTTTGGCGACGACGCCGTTTACCTTGAAAAATATCTCATCCGCCCCCGCCATATCGAGATTCAGATCATTGCAGACAAACATGGCAATGTCGCACAGCTTGGCGAGCGTGACTGCTCGCTTCAACGCCGCCATCAGAAGGTGCTGGAAGAAGCACTGTCGCCGGCTCTTGACACGAAGAAGCGCAACGAGATCGGTGAAATTGCCCGCGCTGCCATCGCAAAGCTTGGCTATCTCGGGGCTGGCACAATTGAATTTCTCTACGAGGACGGAAAATTCTATTTCATCGAGATGAACACACGCATCCAGGTGGAACATCCGATTACTGAACAGGTGACCCGGATCGATCTTATCCGCGAACAGATCCGGGTTGCCGCCGGAAGGCCGCTCAGCTTCCGGCAGGAAGAGGTCACGTTTCGCGGCCATGCCATTGAGTGCAGGATCAATGCTGAAGACCCGCGCACATTCAGGCCCTCCCCTGGCGAAATCACCTATTTTCATGCGCCCGGCGGCCCGGGTGTTCGCTTCGACAGTGCAATCTATTCAGGCTATCGGATTCCGCCCTTTTACGACTCGATGGTTGGTAAGCTGATCGTTTTTGGAGACGATCGCGCCCATTGCATCGCAAGGCTTCGCCGATCACTCAAGGAAATGGCCCTCACCGGCATCGACACCACGATCCCGCTTTTTATCGATCTGCTCGAAGAGCCTGATTTCAATACCGGTGACTATCATATCCACTGGCTTGAACAGTGGCTTGCGAACATGGCCGAAGGCTAAAGGCACAGCAGTGCCTCGCCC
>CAYSMJ010000025.1:0-4568 GCA_964432075.1 uncultured Caulobacterales bacterium
CCTTGCAGCGGGATCCAGCCATCTGGTTGTTGGCAGGCCCATCATCCGGGCATCTGACCCGGCGGCCGCCGCCTCGTCCATTCTCGATGAAATTCGGGCGCTGCCGGCGCGTTGATCGCCAGACCCTTTGCGGCGACGGCGCGTCCGGGGCATAAAGGGAAAAAGAAAAGAGGGTCGCTCGGAGGAACCATGACCGACCAGGAAACGATCTTTAACAGTCCGGATTCGAAAACGCGCAATATGATCGCACGGCGTTCGCGACGGTCGGTCTTTGCTGCTTTCCTCGAGCAAGGGCGCAAACTCGGTGGTGGTACACTCGCCGTGATCGATGGCGATGGGCGTCGCATGACCTACCGTGATATTGCCCGCGCGGCCTTTGCCCTTGAGCGGCCGATCAGCGTGGGGAGCGAGCCCGGCGAAACAATCGGCGTTCTGTTACCGACCGGTGCCGGCGTTCTGATCACCCTTTTTGCGCTGCATGCGGCGGGCCGTGTGCCGGCCATGCTCAACTTTACCGCCGGGTCGTCCAGCCTGATCAATGCCGGGCAGACTGCGAAAATCCGCCGAATTGTAACGGCACGCAAATTTATCGAGATCGGCAAGCTTGCGCCCCTGATCGAGGCGCTGGAGCCGCATTTTGACTTTATTTACCTCGAAGACCTGCGCAAAGGTCTCGCTCGCCGTGACAAGCTGCGTGCGCTTGTCGGTCCGATTTTTCCACGGTTTTTCATGAATCGTTCAAACCCGGAGGAAACAGGGGTGATCCTGTTTACATCGGGGACGGAAGGCCGGCCAAAGGGCGTGGCCCTCAGTCATCGGAATATTCTTGCCAATATTGAGCAGATTTCAAAACATGTCGTGATTGAGCCGACGGATATCTTTTTCAATCCGTTGCCTGCCTTTCATTGCTATGGGTTGACGGCGGGGTCCCTGTGGCCGGTGATCCGCGGCTATCCGGTTGTCTTTCATCCCTCGCCCCTGCAGACCAAGATCATTCCGAAACGAATTTTCGAGACCAGTGCAACCGTATTGTTCGCTACCGATACGTTCCTCACGCAATATATGCGCGCAAGCGACGAAGGCGGGATGTCGTCGCTGCGTCTGGCCGTTTGCGGTGCGGAACGGGTGCGCGATGAGACGAGGCAGATGGCTGAGCGCAAATTCGCGTTTACTGTCCTCGAAGGGTATGGCGTGACCGAAGGCGCGCCTGTACTGGCCGCCAATCAGCCGGACGACATCCGCGCCGGCACTGTTGGCAAACTGCTGCCAACCATTGAAGCCCGGCTGGAGCCTGTGGCCGGTCTTGAGGGCGGCGGCCGGCTTTTCGTGCGGGGGCCCAACATCATGCAGGGCTACCTGCTGCCGGAAAATCCGGGCGAGGTTTCGGCCCGCGCTGACGATGACTGGTACGATACCGGTGATATCGTGTCGATCGACACGCAGGGTTATGTCGCCATTCGCGGGCGGATGAAGCGGTTTGCCAAGATCGGAGGCGAGATGGTTTCGCTTACGGTTGTCGAGAACTGTGCCTCCGCCGTCTGGCCTGATAATGACCATGCAGCCGCAATCGTTCCGGATCCGAAAAAGGGCGAACAGATCATCCTTCTCACAGACCGGAAGGCCCCGGCCCGGGCAGACCTGCAATCCTGGGCACAATCGCATGGCGTCCCGGAGATTGCCGTGCCCCGCAAGATTTTCAGTGTTGACGAAATCCCGGTGCTTGGCACCGGCAAGACCGATTTCCGGGCTGTGACGGCCATGGCAGAGACGCTGATACGCCAGCCAGAGCCAAGCGTGGCAACGGAAGAAAAGAAAACGCTCGTCGCTGACGAACAAAGGCCTGAGAACGCGCCCCCTGCCGCTGGCGGTGCGGCGATAGGCACGCAATCCGGGCCACCGACGCCCGGAACGGAAAATGATGGTCCGGCCCGCGATGCGGCGGAATAAGCGTTTTTGCACGGTTGATTGCGGTTTCGGGGCTCAGAAGCGACCCTATTAGGATAGTTTTTAACATTATGAATTAACGCAATTCTGTCTTGCGCGGCCGGTTGGATGGAAGTGCCGCAAAGTCACGATCGGAGTTGCGGATGAAGGCCCATCATGATGCGGGATGTGCATATGGGAGAAAAAAGTGCAGCGCAAACGTCGCCGTTCTGGTTCTTGCGGCGTTAATATTTACGTCAGCTGCAGTCCCGGCACTCGCCGCAAAGTCAGACGAAAGGCCGCGGGTCACGAGTGGTGAAACCCAGGTCATTGCCCGGATCGGAAAACGCGAATTCACCGTTAGCGAGCTTCGGGTCGAACTGATGCGGCTCGGTGTTGGCCAATCATCGCCAGAAATCGAACGGTTTGCGTTGGAAAGTCTGATCAACCGGCATTTGCTTGCTGAGGCTGCCGTCAGCGCCGGGTTCGACCGAAAGGCTGAGGCCATCCTGCGGGTCGAAGCCGCAAAAGCAGAGGCTTTGGCGGATTATTATATCGCGACCGTCTCGCAGCCAACGGAACCGGCGCTGTCTGAGATTGAGGATTTCATCGCTGCCAATCCTTCGCTTTTTGACGCCCGCAAGCGCTACGACTTTTCAACTCTTGCCCTGCCCACAGCTGCGTTCGACGAAGAAGCAATGGGGCCGCTGTTCAGCGAAACCGACGATTTTTCAACGCTGGTAGCCTTCCTGGAAGCGCAGGGAATTGCGTTTGAGCAAGGCACGGTGACACGCAATTCCAGCGGTTTCCCACGCGAAATCCGGGCGCAGCTGGCGCGGTTTGATGTGTCCGACAATATTGTGATCAAGGCGGGGGCCAGTACCGAGATCATGAAGATCGACCGTATCAAGAACATTCCGTTGCCGCTGGATCAGCGGCGCTCCCTGGCACGGCGCCTGCTGCTTAAGCAGGCGAGCGTAAAACGCTCAAAAGCGGCGCTGGACGCGCTCAAGACCGGCAAGCGGGTTGTTTATTATCGCAAGGAACTTGCCCCGACCGACATCAGAACGGATGCCCCGACCAAGACACCGGGGCGTCGTCAAACAAAACCATCTGGGACATGACGCGGGATGGAGATTGATCCGATAAAACTCCTCGCCGGGCTAAATGCCCGTAAGCTGATAATCCTGTTACTAACAGGAATGGCAGCAATTGCGGCTTTTTTCGGTTCACAATATCTGCCGCGGAACTATGAGTCCCGCGCAATAGTACAGGTCAGTTCCATCCAGCGTGATTCACTGACAGGCCGGATCGAAACCAATATTCAGGTTTCTGATTTTCTTGGTCAACAAGCGGCGATTGCCAAGAGTCGTATGGTCTCGCTTGTCGTGCTTGATCTTCTGCTTTCGGAAGGTTACCTCTTGATGTCGGACTTCACAGACAGGTGGCGCGAGCAGACCGGCGGCGAGGCCGTTCCCGGAAATGATGCGCGGCTTTGGGCTGCGGATCAGCTTCTGTTCAATCTTACCGTGCAGGGGGACGCGCGCGGAAGCTCATTGATTTTCACATTCATCTCGCGCGATGCTGGTCAGGCTGCAAAGCTCGCGAACACTTTTGCCAATGCCTATATGCAGGTTGTCCTCGATCAGCGCCAACGCCGGGCATCGCGTGCGGCCGACAAGTTTACCGACGAAACCTTCACGATTTCCGAGCAGGTCGAAGATGCTGCCGATGAATTAACGGCCTATCGAACTGAGTCCGGCATTATCGGGCTCGGCACGGAACGCCTTGAAGCCGCGGAGGTCGAATACGCATCACTCACAGGTCGTGTCGGGAATGCAAGGGCCGATTTCACTGAGGCCTCATCCCGGTTGCAACAGGCGCACAAACTGGGAACCGCAGAACTATTGAACCTGTCGCTGGCGACGGAAAACCTGCCGGGGCGTCAGGCCCAGGTGCGACTTGGAGCGCTCCTTATTCAGTTGAACCGGGTTGCCGAACGTTTTGGCCCGAATTATCCCGATTATCAGGAACTTCTGCGTGAAAAACAGTCGCTCGAGCAGAGCATTATGGAATCGATCGAGAATCGTCATGCGTTTACACGGCGTCGCCTCAAGGAATTGAGTGCTGCCGCTGAAGTGCAGAAACAGCTTGTTCTTGATCTGCAAAAACAAAAACAGCAATTCGACCAGCTCCAGAATACGCTGGACGCCCGCCGGAATGCTCTTGACCTTGTCAGTGCACGGTCACTGCAGGAATCGCTGCAGTCCCGTCTTGATGTGATTGATGTCATGCTTTTGTCTCGGGCCGTTCCTGCAACCGAGCCCTCACTGCCGCCTATTGCCTTGCTTGTCCTTGTTGGCACCATTCTTGGCCTTTCGGGCAGTGTTTTCCTTGTACTCATTGTTGAACTTAAAGAGGCGCGCGTGCGGGTCGGCCGATCGCTTGAAGGGACGTTGAAAGCGCCTCTGTTGGGCGAATTCGATGATCTCGCCCCTGTCAGCACCAAGGCAGGGCGGCGGCGACGCCAGCGCCCGAAGCGACTGAGCATGCCCGGGGAGCTTGCCGCATGAATGCCCCCGCCCGCGCCGAGCATTTTGTTCACCCATTTCAGTCAAAATCTCTTTTTGAAGCGAATCATACTC
>CAYSMJ010000025.1:4578-24793 GCA_964432075.1 uncultured Caulobacterales bacterium
TTGTTCACCCATTTCTTCGCCCGCCGCATGAAGCCCGTGAAGCCCTCGAGCGTCGTTTGCGGGAAGATCGCGCGGCGGCGCGGCGGCGGGCTGTGCGTCTGGGTGATACCCTGAGGGCGATGGGGCTTATCAATGAACGCCAGTCAAGTCGGATCACTGCTGCACAGAAGAAAACAGGCCGCCCATTTGGCGAACTCGCCGTTCGGTTCGGGTTTGTAAAGCCCGGTGATGTACAGGCCGCGCTCGGACTGCAATTTGGTTTTCTGCGCGATGGTGAGGGTCCGCTTCATATTCCGGAAGGGCTGACTATCCTGCGCAGACCGCAATCGCCTGAGGCCGAAAAGATCAGGCTGATGCGCACCCGGCTTCTGACTTCCTGTGAGCCGGCACTATTGAAAACGGTTGCGGTAATCGCAGCCGGGCCGGAAGCACAAGCCGCAGCAACCACTGTCGCAGCCAATCTTGCCGCTGCCTTTGCACAACTGCATCGCAAGGTGCTCTTGCTTGATGCCAATCTGCGTACGCCGGAACTCGGGTATTTTTTTGGAACGGACGAAGCTCCCTGTTTCACCGAAGCGATCCGGAAACATGCAAGGTTTGATGATGTGGTCACCCCTTCAATCGTCAATCGCCTTGATATCCTTGCAACATCAAAGCCCTCCGTACACCCTCAAGTCCTTTTGGCAGACCAGGGGTTTGATCAAATCCTGGCCCGGGCCAAACGAAGCTATGATTCCACTTTTCTCCTGTCGAGTGCTTTCGGATCGATCGCGGATGGGCATTTTGTCTGGCAGAAATCATCCGGCGCAATCATTGTTGCACGGAGAAACCAGACGAGGGAGACGGCCCTTAAAAGGCTTTCCGCCATTCTGTTTGACCTTGATACGACAATTATCGGGTCGATCCTCAGCCGATGAGCGTAACGGTCTCACCCCCTGCGACGCGTCAGATTGCCGGGACCCCAAGGGCGTTTCCGGCAGCATGGTGGGTGAGCCTTGGTTTCCTCGCCGCCTGGCTGGTGCTCTTTGTCCCGGTCTATCTCGATTTTGCTGCGCGGGCCTGGTTACGTGACGAAAATGCCCATGCGCCCTTTCTGCTCGCAATTTGCGCCGGGCTTGTTTGTGCGCAGGTCAGGCGCGTGGGACTTCATTTTGTTGCGACACAGACAGAAAGACTGATCGGGATCGGTGGGGTCTGCATGACGCTTCTGGCCTTCGCTTATGCCCGCATTCAGGAGGTTGAGTTTGTCCTGTCGGCCACGCAGTCCGGTATTGTCCTGTTTGGCATAATTGCATTTTTCGGGCTGCGTGCGCTACGCCATTTCTGGATGGCGCTGGTTTTGTCCGCCTACCTGATCATCTGGCCGGGCTGGGCAATTGATGTCCTGACATTTCCGTTGAAAATGTTTGTATCGGATATGGTCGCCGGGCTGTTATATGCATTCGGACTCCCGGTAACCCATGAGGGTTCCCTGCTTTTCGCCGGGCGGTATGAACTATTGGTTGCCGATGCCTGTGCGGGTCTGAATTCGCTCATTGCCCTGACCAGTATTGGCGTCGTTTATCTTTATGTTGCCCAGCGTTCCTCCGTTCTTTCAAATGCGATCGTGCTCGCAATGTTAATCCCGATCGCTATCTTTTCCAATCTAATCCGGGTAAGCACGCTTGTTTTGATTACCTATTATCTTGGATATGATGCCGGCCAGAGCTTCCTGCACGAACTTTCTGGTCTGGTCATGTTTGCCGCAGCTCTTTTTGGCGTTTTTATTGTTGATGATCTTGCCAATGCCTTTCTACCGGGTCCGTCCCGCGAAAATCGTCACGCGGAACCGTCATTGTCCGATCGTGCCGACAGTCCTGTGGGGTCCCTGCAAATCCCGGCCACTCTTGTGCGGACAGCTCTTTTAATTGCCATCGCGATGTCTGTGACGGGTGTGGTTGCCGAATATACCGTGCACAAACTGGCTCGCGAGCGTGACGGGTTGCTTGTTGATGTGCCGGACCTTGAGAGCGTTCTCCCGAAGACTGTTCCGGGGTGGACGGAAATGCCGCTTGGTGATGCCGTCTTGCCCCCAGATTCCGTGCTTGAGCGGGGGGAAGCCGCAGCTTACCGGGCTTATCAGAATTCGCTTGGCCGGATTGTGACTCTCGTCATTGCCTATGGTCCACCGGCCGGCGATACGGTCCGGCTTCATCGTCCGGAAAAATGCTATTCTGCGCAGGGGTTCCAGATTGAGCCTTTTGATTCAAGGCATCTGGTGCTTGCGGGTGGCCGGGTACCGGTCAACCGGCTAATGGCAACAAAACCTCCACGACGCGAGGCGATCAGCTATTGGGTTCGTGCCGGGTCGGATTATGCAACCTCAAACCTTGAGCATCAGCTGATCAATCTGCGGTACGGGCTTGGTCCGGGAGCGGATGGTGTCATGGTTCGGATCTCAACTCCTGGCGCCGATAAGGCCGATTTTGCCTTGCATGATGCCTTTCTTGAACAGTACATGATGGCGGCGTCGGGTGAGGCGCGGCGGCTTTTGCTGGCCAGCCCCGACTAATCGCTTCATACTTTGTCATTGATCAAGGCTTGAGGCTTTGCTGCGAACGGTGTGGCTCATTTTGTGTTCAGGAGCCGTTCCGGGCCGATCAGAGTCTCAGACCGGAACATTTGACAAGCGAACCCCAGCCGAAAACGAAAACCGGAAACGCCGTGACCGAGGAAGAACAATCAGCGACACAGGACCCCGCCCGTACCGAGGAGCCCGGACAATCCGGGACACCACCGCCCGATGCCGCACCGGCTCAGACCGGCGACCCGACACCGGCGGCCGGTGAGACCGGTGCTGAAAAACTGCTTCCCGGTGATGCGGATCGCTGGCTTGATCCGATATTTCTGAAAAAACAGGGCGAAGAGCTGCTGGTCTGGGCTCAGAATAACGTCCTGACCATCGACGTTCTTGTACAGTTCGGCATCCTTGTTGGGGCGCTTGTGCCCGCTGCCCTTTTTGGGCCGGGTTTACGCAATCTGATCCGCACCAGTATCGTGCCGATGATGCCGGTTGCGGTTTTGAAGCGGGCGGCGTCTGCATTATCGGAAATCGCGACCCCTATTGCCCTGTTCCTGACCTTGCAGATTGCGCGGACGGCTTTCGGGGCGTTGGGCATCAAGACTGCGTTCGTTGAAGCCGGGATCAGCCTGCTTTCCGCATGGATTATCATCCGTCTGGTGACGCTCGTCATTCGGTCGCCTTTCTGGTCAAAGGTTGCCTTTTACATCGCCTGGCCTGTCGCCGCACTCGATGCTTTTGGTGTGCTGGATAATCTGCTGGCGGAACTCGAGCGCATGTCGTTCCCGATTGGTGAGAATGATGCCGGCGAGATCATCCGTTTTTCCGCCCTCGATGCGCTTCGGGTTTTGATTGTTTTTGCCCTGTTTTTCTGGATCGCCAATCTGATCAAGGGCTTTGTCACGGATCGTATTCGTTCGGTTGACGAATTGACGCCTTCGTTCAAGGCACTGCTGATCAAGATCATCAATATTCTGACGCCGATCTTTGCCCTGTTGCTGGCGTTGCAGGTCGTCGGGTTCAACCTGGCTACGCTCACGATTTTTGGCGGGGCGATCGGGCTCGGGATCGGGCTTGGTCTTCAGAAAACCATCGCCAACTTCATTGCGGGGTTTACGCTTGTTGCCGACAAATCAATCAAGCCCGGTGATGTCGTCAGTATCGGGGAGACGTTTGGCTGGGTTACCGACATGAAAAGCCGATATGTCACGGTGCGCACCCGTGATGGGACTGAGCATCTTGTGCCGAATGACAAATTTATCGAAGACGGTGTTGTCAACTGGTCGCATCGCGACAAGGTCGTTCGCCTGAAAGCACGGATTGGTGTGTCCTATGCGACCAAAGACCTGCGCGCGGTCAAGCGGCTATGTGAGGAAGAAGTCCTGCGGATTGACCGGGTGCTTGATCGGCCTGCACCGGTTTGTAATCTCATGGAATTTGGTGACAGCAGCGTCAATTTCGAATTGCGCTTCTGGATCAACGATCCTGCGAACGGACTTGCCAATGTGCGTAGCGAAGTGATGCTGGCAATCTGGGATCGGCTGATGGCGGAGAATATCGAAATCCCGTTCCCGCAACGCGATCTGCATATCAAATCCGTTCCTGCCGACATTGCCGTGCTGCAAACCCGCCAGACACGGGCGATCAATGGGAAGGGCGCCAACCCGTCGCAGGGCGAGCCGCTGTGAACACATGGTTTTGAGCGCTTATATGCGGGAAAAACTTTTGGAAAAACTGCCCGTCAATGCTATGCTCGATCGTGGGGGCTTGAACCGGAGAACATCTATGCAGCATCTCATTTCTTTCCTTGGCACGGCAAAGACTATTGCCGCGCTTGGACTGGCTTTTGTGCTTACGGCCTGTGCGACCTCGACGCCTTACCAGGCTGCTGAGGGCAATGGCTTTGGCTATGCAGACCAGCGGATCGAAAAGGACCGCTATCGCCTGACATTCCGGGGAAATTCATCAACCGCGCGCGAGACTGTGGAAAACTTTCTGCTGATCAGGGCTGCGGAAATTACCCTTGAGCAGGGCTATGACCATTTCATCGTTGTTGAGAACGATACCGAGGCGAAGTCTTATTTTCGCAATATCTACGGTCCTTCTTATGCCGGTTTTGGTCCGTTCTACGGGCGTTACGGCTATGGTTTTCAGCGCGGATTTTATGGAGCTTTTCCGTATTATCCTTACGGATTTGGCTTCGGGCCTGGATTTTACGGCTCTGATGTCCGCGAGACACGGCAATACACAGCCATTGCTTTTATCGCCTTGCGCGAAGGACCAAAGCCGGACGATGAACCGGCCGCCTTCAATGCCCGCGATGTTCTCGATAATCTGAGGCCGTTGGTTTCTGAAACGGTTGAGGGATAATACCGGATTTTGAATGGAATAGGCTGGTCAACCGGCTTGTTTGCGTTCTGGATTCCCGCGTGCAGGCTCAGCGGGGCTGGTGTCGGTTGTTGTGGCTTGGCTGGTATCGTCGGGAACCGGCTGCACTGCCGTGCGGATGGGATCAAAGGCGATGGCAAAACCCCGCGGGGTATGCCGTGTGACGATGCCCTGGCGCTGGGACAGCCGAATGCGCGCGCCAACGGCGGGGCGGCGGAAACTGTCGACGGCTGCGCCATTGACCGACATGTCGATGACCTTGACAAACAGGCATTGTCCATCGGGGAGACTACATACGGTACGGGCATCGCCCTGAAAATGTCTGGGCGTGGCGCGTCTTTCCTCTGAATTTGCAAATGATGTGTTCAAATGCAGGAACAGCTGCTCGGCCAGCTTTTCCCGCCTTGTCTTGTTGAGGGTCAGTCGAACAGCGAATCCATCCTGTGTCAGCCGGGTTACGCGACTGGGCAGAATATCAAGATCCGGCACATAAACGATCACCTTATCACCCAGATCGACCTTGGTTTCACAGGCGATCGCAGCATCGCCTGCCGAAGCATTGATGATGATTCCCGGGACGATATCGATCGCATTAATGACGATTTCCGCCGGTTTGCTGAGCGCCACGCGTCGAAACCGCCGACTGTTTTCTCGGCCCATCACCATTCCTTCCGCTCGTCCTGCGAATTTATGCAGTTGCGGTCAACAGACGCTGAACGGCGGGCAAAAAATTGTAAAATCAGACGGGCGGATTTGCGGACTCGGCTATACGTGTTGTATCGCTGCTTCATGGGAATGTTTACACAAAGGGCATCGACATGATCAGGATCACGGCAACATGGCTGGTATGGCCGTCATTTTGGCTCGCCGCGGCAGGATGTGCGGTACCCGATACACCGCAGGCCAGAATGAAGGACACAAGCGCCGTGACCGAACCAACGACCTCTTCTTTCGCAGAGGCTGGCCCCGAGGCCGAAACCGATGACCCGTTCTTGTGGCTCGAAGAGGTAGAGGGTGAACGGGCCCTCGACTGGGTGCGGTCTCAGAATTCGCGCACCCTTGCCGAACTGGAAGGCGACCCGCGCTATCAGGATATGCTTGAGGCGGCGACAGCGATCGTGAACGAGCCGGATCGGATTGCCGCCCCGCAGATTGTCGCCAATCGGGTGCGCAATTTCTGGCAGGACGCAACCCATGTGCGCGGGATCTGGCGAGAAGCCTCGCTGGAAAGCTATCTCGACGGCCAGCCCGACTGGCAGACCATCCTTGATGTTGACACTCTGGCCGAGGCTGAAGAAGAAAACTGGGTTTGGGAGGGCAGCACCTGCCTTGCGCCAGAGGATGACCGTTGCATTGTCACCCTGTCGCGCGGCGGGTCAGATGCGGCGGTGCGCCGCGAGTTCATCGTCTCGGAGCGCCGCTTTGTCGATGATGGGTATGTCCTGCCGGAAATGAAAGCCGGCATTGTCTGGATCGATCACGATACGGTGCTCGTTGGCGGCGATATCGCCGATGATGGGCTGACCACATCTGGCTATCCGCGGGTGACGCGGGTGTGGAAGCGGGGACAGGCGGTTGAGGAGAGTGCCATTGTCTTTGAGGGCGCCGAAAGTGATGTCGGTGTCTGGCCATCCTCCGTACGCCACGCTGGTGGAACCATTCCCTACATTACGCGGTCCATGACCTTTTATACCCGGGAATATCATCAGATCCTCTCCGACGGGCAGACAGCCAGACTTCCATTTCCGGAAAAATCGTCGATTGAGGGCTATATCGGGCGTGAATGGATATTGTCCCTGCAAGAGAACTGGCAGGCCGGGCCGGCGCTGGCAGCCGGGGGTGCGGCGCGGCTTGGGGGTGTCTTCAGCTCCGGTGACCTGGTGGCGGTCGCCGGCGGCGTTCAGGAACGCAACGACGGACCGGCCTCCAACCTGATCCGGCCCCGTCTGATTTTCTCGCCCGGCGCGCGCGAGGCGATCCAGGGTGTTCGCGTGAACAATGACGCCGTCTATGTATCGCTGCTCGATAATATTATTGGCACAATCCGGCGGTTCGAGCCCGGGCCACGTGGCTGGACAAGCGAAACCCTTGATCTGCCGGGAGACGGCGATGTCTCGCTTGGCTCTGTCAGTCAGGTTGCGAATGCGTTTTTCCTGTATTTTGACAGCCCGACTGTCCCGGCCACCCTTTATTTTGTGAACGCTGAAGACAAGCGCACCAAGGTGAAGCAATCGCCGGCTCATTTTGACGCCGCATCGGTGGTCATGCGCCAATATGAGGCTGTGTCTGCGGACGGAACAAAGGTGCCCTATTTCGTCATCGGGCGTGAGAGTGTCATGGAGGCGGGGAATGCGCCGACCATTCAATATGGATATGGCGGTTTCGAAATTCCGGTTACGCCCGGCTATTCCGGCACGATTGGCAAGCTCTGGTATGAAAAGGGTGGGCTTTATGTTATCGCGAATATTCGCGGCGGCGGAGAGTTCGGGCCACGCTGGCATCAGGCAGCCCTGAAAGAAAACCGGCAACGCGCCTATGATGATTTTTTTGCGGTTTCCGAGGCTCTGATCCGCCGTGGTCTGACAACGCCGGAACGACTTGGCGCTTATGGCGGTTCGAATGGTGGTTTGTTGATGGGTGTTGCCATGACCCAGCGTCCGGATCTTTATGAGGCGCTTGCGATTGGTGTGCCGCTTCTCGATATGATCCGCTTCAACAAGCTGCTTGCCGGTGCAAGCTGGATGGGCGAATATGGCAACCCGGATATTGCCGAAGAACACGCCTATATCATTCAGTATTCGCCTTATCAGAATTTGGCCGAAGCGGGGGAGTATCCGCGGCCCTATTTCTTTACTTCAACCAAGGATGACCGGGTGCATCCCGGCCATGCCCGGAAGATGGCAGCGAAGATGGAAGATTATGGCCATCCGTTCCTTTACTATGAAAATATTGAAGGCGGGCACGGGGCGGCGGCCAATCTTAACCAGACCGCGCGTCGCCTCGCGCTGCAATATATCTATTTCCTCCGCCAGCTGAGTGATGATAAAGTACAGAAATAGAATGTCTTGCGGTTTCAGGCTTCGGCCGCGCGTGAGATAACGGAAATTTGAGCGGTCGTTTTGCGTGTATTGGTAATTGCAGGCGGGCGGGACCGACAAGGTTAGGGTATCATTCACAAGGACATTACCACAGGAGCTTTTTATGCCATCTCAATTCCATCGCAATCACCCGGCTTTGTTCGGGGTTATTGCCAGTGTTGCCAGCCTTCCGGCAGCCTATGGCCATGATGAAGCGTTGGGTGGGCTGCCCGCGCAGTTTGCGCCTGACCAGGGCGATATCAGTGGCGCGACGGCCGGAACCTATGCGCTGGAGCCAAACCACGCCTATATCGCCGTCACCTACAACCATCTCGGATTTTCGCGGCCCGTTATCACCTTCGATGCCTTCGAGGGCACGGTAACGCTTGATCCCGAGGACCTCGAAGCGATGACGATCGACGTGACTATTGATATTGACGGAATCGACAGCGGCGTGTCCGTTTTTGACGGACACCTGAAGGGTGATAAATTCTTCAATGTGGCCGAATACCCGGTCGCAAGGTTTACATCGACAGCCGCGCTGCCCGAGTCTAAAGGTCACGGCAAAATCGGCGGCGATCTGACAATCAAGGGCATCACCAAGCCAGTCGTTCTTGATGTTGTCCTGCACAAGGCCGGCCTGAACCCGATCAACAAGAAAGAAACGATTGGCGTGTCGGCAAGAACAACGATCATGCGATCCGAGTTCGGTCTTGGAGCTTATGCGCCAAATGTGTCGGACGAGGTTGAATTGACGATCTCCACCGAATTCCAGAAGACGCAATAGCGGCAAATTCCAGACAGCCTGAGTCGAAATTCGAAAAAGCCTGGCGGTTCATCCAATCGTCGGGCTTTGTCTTTTCGGCGGTCACCTTTAGGCTCGCAACAAATAGCAAGGGATGGGGTCTGGCATGGCATGGTGGTTTGAGACCGCGCTTTGGAAACGGGTTTTCCTCGGGCTGGCACTTGGCGTGATTTTCGGAATCGCGGTCACGCAAAGTCTTGGCCCCGTCGAAGGGGAGGCGTTGCTTGCCCGGGTCAAGGTCATTGGCGATGTGTTTATCCGACTGATCCGGATGATCGTGGTGCCCTTGATTTTCTTTACTCTGACAGCGGGTATCTATGCGATGGGCGATCCGCGCAAGCTTGGAACGATCGGGGTGAAAGCCTTTGGGCTTTATCTGCTGACAACCTTTTTCGCCAACATCATTGGTCTTATCATGGGCACCGTGCTCCGTCCGGGCGTTGGTGTCGAAATTGGTAATCCGGAAAGAATCGTTTTGCCGGAGGCTCCGCCACTGAGCGACCGGCTGATGGGGATCATCCCGACCAATCCGTTCATGGCGCTTGTTGAAGGCGATGTCCTTGCCGTGATCTTTTTCTCGATACTCCTCGGGATCGGGATTTTGATGTCCCATGAAAAGGGCGAACCGGCCGGCCGATTTTTCGAGGCAGCCTCCGAGGCTATCCTCAAAATGACCTATCTCATCATGGAGCTGGCGCCGTTCGGGGTTTTTGCGCTGATTGCCTATACCGCCGGCACCAAGGGGATCGAGACTTTTACGGCCATCCTGACCCTTACGATTGCGGTATATCTCGGGGCGGCGCTCCATATGCTGATCGTTTATGGTGGCCTGATCAAATTTGTCCTTGGCCTGCCCTTTGTCAATTTCTTCCGCGGCATCCTCGAAGCGCAAATGGTTGCCTATTCAACGTCGTCGAGTTCTGCGACCCTTCCCGTGACGATCCGGGCGGTGACCGAAAATCTGGGTGTCGACAAACCGGTGGCGGGCTCTGTCCTGCCGCTTGGCGCGACGATCAATATGGATGGAACCTCCCTGTATCTTGGAATTGTTGCGCTGTTTGCTGCGCAGGCCTATGAAATTCCGCTTGAAGCCTATCATTATCCGCTGATTGCGCTGACGGCGGCCCTTGTCTCTATCGGCACGGCGGGCGTCCCCTCTGCATCGCTGTTTCTGCTCGCGATTGTACTCGATGTCTTCAATTTTCCGGCGAGCGAGGTTGCCGTGATCGTTGGTTTCATCTTTCCGTTTGATCGCCTGCTCGACATGATGCGCACCGTCGTCAACGTAACCGGCGATGCGGCCGTTGCCACGTCGGTTGCCAAGTGGGAGGGCGAGCTCGACGAGGAGATCTATCGATCCAGAATTGAGGACCACACGTAATTTTATCAGAAAGGATTGCTGACATGGCTTGGCTGCGCGTTTTTTTGGGGCTTCTCGCGCTGGGATTTACGGTATTGCTGGTCTGGGCGCAGATTACGGACGATCGCTCCCTGCCGGACGCTTTCAGCGAGATGTTTGAGACGCCCTGGACGATCACCGCTATTGCCGACCTCTATATCGGCTTTTTTATCGCCGCGATCATCATCATCCTCGCTGAACGCCGACTTTGGATTGGTCTTGTCTGGGCGCTTCCGATCTTTGTGCTGGGAAACGTCGTTACGCTGATATGGATGGCTTTGCGGCTTCGATCGCTTCGGCATCGGCTCAATGACGCAAAATAAAGCGAATTTTCAAATCGTGATGCGTTTTTTTTTGATCTGTGTCCTCATTCGCGTCATAATTTTGTGAAAAGCGGTGATGAAAAGGTGGTCGGATAGGTCTTGTCGCATCATTGGGGGCTTTTTACATTATCGAAACAGAATAAGACGTCGGCTCTCCCGCTGAACGTCTTTAGGAGGCGGTTGCGGATTTCTCTCCTCCCCCCAGACACCGCACCGCCTCCGCTTTCTTTAATCGGGTCCGTTTTGCGCAAAAGTCAGACTTGCGGCATGGCGAGTTTTGCGCCCGGGCATTGACCTCAGGCCCCTGTTCGCCTAAGCCGCGCGCTTACACGGAAAAGACCTGTGTTTTCCGTTTTCCGGCACGACCCTCGAAAGCGAACCGTTTGAGACGAGGCCGGGGATGGATCACCGTCGGGGTAACGCCCTCACGGTGACATTTTTGGTTTGTCCGTGGTTTCTTTTGTGTTCGCCATGGCTGACCGGAGAGATGACAATGTTTGACTCGCTCAGTGAGCGGCTTGGCGGCGTTTTTGAAAAACTACGCGGCAAGGGTGCGCTCGAAGAAAAAGATGTGGACGAGGCGATGCGGGAAGTGCGGATTGCGCTTCTTGAGGCCGATGTCGCCTTGCCGGTTGCCAGGAATTTTATCGCCACAGTCAAGGAACGGGCCGTTGGTCAGGAAGTGCTGCGCTCGGTCACCCCCGGCCAGCAGGTCATCAAGATTGTCCACGATGCGCTTGTCGACATGCTGGGCGGCGGCGGTGAGGCGGCCGAAAACGCCCTCGACCTCGCGGTGCCCCCCCCGGCAGCCCTGTTGATGGTCGGGCTGCAGGGGTCAGGTAAAACCACCTCGACCGCAAAAATCGCCTTGCGGCTGCAAAAGCGTGACAAGAAAAAGGTCCTGATGGCCTCGCTCGACACGCGTCGGCCCGCAGCCCAGGAACAGCTGAAAATTCTCGGCGAACAGGCCGATGTGGCGACCCTGCCGATCGTTGCCGGGCAGACCCCGGTCGATATCGCCAATCGGGCAATGGAAGCCGGAAAGCTTGGCGGCTATGACGTAGTGATGCTCGACACCGCCGGTCGATTGTCAATTGACGAAGCGCTGATGGCCGAGGTCGCGCAGGTTCATGCGATCACAAAACCGGCCGAAACCCTGCTCGTGGTTGACAGCCTGACCGGGCAGGACGCAGTTCAGACTGCGGAAAGATTCAAGGAACGCGTGCCCGTCTCGGGCATCGTCATGACCCGGATCGACGGCGATGCGCGCGGCGGGGCGGCGCTTTCCATGCGGGCCGTTACAGGCGCGCCAATCAAATTTGTAGGGGTCGGCGAGAAAATCGATGCGCTCGACACCTTCGAGCCCGAACGTATGGCCGGCCGTATTCTCGGCATGGGCGACATTGTTTCGCTGGTGGAAAAAGCCAGCGAAGACATGGATATGGAGGCGGCGAAACGTCAGGCCAAAAAGATGGCCAAGGGCGAGTTCGATATGGATGACCTCGCCCAGCAGTTCCGCCAGATGCGTAATATGGGTGGGCTTGGCGCGATCATGAACCTCATGCCCGGCATGGGAAAAATGAAAAAGATGGTCGACCAGGCCGGCGGCCTCGACGATAGGGAGCTGATCCGTCAGGAGGCGATCATCAGCTCCATGACGAAATCAGAGCGCAAGAAACCGGGGCTGATGAATGCCTCGCGCAAGAAACGTGTCGCCAGGGGCTCCGGCACGTCAGTGCAGGAGATCAACAAGCTGCTCAAGGCCCACCGTCAGATGGCGGACATGATGAAGAAAATGGGCAAGGGCGGCATGAAAGGCATGGCCAAGCAGATGATGGGCGCCATGGGCGGCGGCATGCCCGGTATGGCAGGCGGAATGCCAAACCCGGCTGAGGCCGAAGCCATGCTCGCCCAGATGGGCGGCGGCGCTGGCGGCGGGAAGGGTAAAAAAGGCGGCTCCGCAAAATCTGACGACATTGATTTCGACGCCATTGAAAAGGCCCTTTCGGGCAAAGGGCCGATGCCGCCTGGCTTAGGCGGGTTGCCGGGGATGGGGAAGAAATGAAACCCCAGCATCATAACCCGATGATCCCGGTCTTGGAGCCGGGTTCTCTTGTGGCTGCGCAGTGCGCTCCCAGCGCGCCGATGGCCGATGGAGGTCCCGGATAAGGGCTGTGCCCTTTCCGGGAAAACGAATTGAAGCAAACTCAGTACACAGACCAAAAGAAGGAAAACCAAATGGCAATCAAGATCAGACTAGCTAAGGGCGGGTCAAAAAAGCGCCCCTTTTATTCTATTGTCGCAGCAGATGTGCGCTCGCCGCGGGACGGTCGTTTCATCGAAAAGCTGGGCACCCATAACCCGCTCCTCGCCAAGGATGACCCCAACCGCGTTCAGTATAATGAAGAGCGGGTAAAATACTGGCTGTCCGTCGGCGCGAAACCGACCCAACGGGTGGCACGCTTCCTCGCAGCCGGCGGCCTCGTCGAATGGCAACATGGCAACAATCCCCAAAAAGGTGAGCCCGGTCAGAAAGCCAAAGATCGTCTGGAAGAAAAACGCCAAAAGGAAGAAGCAGCCAAGGCTGCGCTTGAGGAGGCGACTGCCGCACCCGCCGAAGGGATCCCGGCAGAGGAGGCTCCCGCCGAGGAAGTGGCTGCGGAATAACGCAATCCCGAATTTGCGCGATTTTCATGCGAGGTGTCTGGTAGTTTTTAGCGAAATATGCCAAAGACCTAAGAAATGTGGCGCTTTTCAGCCACAATGTGTGCGTGAGCGTCGGCATCCCTCGGCGGGCCATCAGTGGTTTGGCAAGGCGACGGCATTTTTGAGGAGTTGTGCGTGGTGGCGCCCTGGCGCTCCGGCCAATTGTTGAGAGCGTGCGATGGACAAAAACCGTGGCAGCATCATCGTCGGTACGGGGAGCTTCCTCCCTGACCGGATCATGACCAATGACGAATTGGCGAAGGTCGTTGATACGTCTGATGAATGGATCCGTAGCCGCAGCGGCATTGGTCAACGTCATCTTGCCGGCGTTGACGAAGCCACGTCTGATCTCGCCACAAAAGCGGCTGACCGCGCTCTGAAATCGGCCGGTCTTTCTGCCAGCGAGGTGGATCTGATCATCGTAGCGACGGTAACGCCAGACCGGACATTTCCGTCGACGGCGGTTTACGTTCAGCAGAAACTGGGCGCGCCAACCGGGATTGCCTTTGACGTCTCGGCGGCTTGTGGCGGATTTTTATATGCGCTCAACATCGCCCACAATTTCATTAAGGTGGGTCAGGTGCGCCATGCGGTCGTGCTGGGTGCGGAAAAGCTGAGCTGTTTTCTCGACTGGACGGATCGCGCGACCTGCGTTCTGTTTGGCGATGGCGCCGGAGCGGTCGTCCTCTCGGCAGTTGACGCGCCACAGAACGGGCGGGGTGTCCAGTCCTGTTTCCTTTCGGCCAATGGCGCGTGGGCAGATCATCTTTATGCCGATGGTGGCCCGTCAACCACGGCAACGGTCGGCAAGGTGCGAATGAATGGCCGCGAGGTCTTTCGCAACGCGGTCGATCAGATCTCCAATGCGGTGATTGAATCCGTGCACCGCGCCGATGTGAGCGTAGAAGATATCGACTGGTTTGTGCCGCATCAGGCGAATATCCGTATTATCGAATCCTGCGCTAAACGGCTTAGGCTCGACCCGTCGCGGATCATCGTGACCATTGACAAGCACGCCAATACCTCTTCGGCGTCGATCCCGCTTGCGCTTGACCTTGGCATCCGCGATGGCCGGATCAAAGAGGGGCAGTTGCTCGCTTTCTCGGCCCTTGGCGGCGGTCTTGCCTGGGGCAGTGCGCTGGTGAGGTTGTAGGTCAACGCGCCCCTATAGCGTGCCACCACGGCTCGACCGTGGCGTCTGTCCCGGGCTTGAAAAGCAGGCTGACATGTGGCGCAGTCGTAAGCGTGATGCTTCAGTCCTGGCAGTATGCCGTTGGGCGTAAGGCTGCAGGGTCAAGCCGTGCAGGAGTGATGTTGGGGCGCTTGCTTGAGGCGTACTGTTTCCTCGAAGGCCAGCCGTAAGGCCTCCTTCACATAAAATCTTAACTTTACCATGGGCAAAATTTGCCGATGGAAACAGGTGCGCAGACCTTGCTGGATCTGGGGCGCGAAGCCCTTTTGGTAACGCTTGTGGTTGCGGGCCCGGCGATGCTGGCGGGGCTTGTCGTTGGCTTCCTGATTGCGCTGCTCCAGGCCTTGACCCAGGTGCAGGAGATGACGCTGGTTTTCATCCCGCGGATCGTCGTGATGTTCCTCGTCATTGCGCTTGCCTTGCCGATGATGGGCGATGCCCTCGGCAGCTTTAGCGTGAAGCTTTATGCGCAGATCGCGGCCGGTGGCGGGTAGGCGCGGGGTGACCGGGATCAGGGCAGGTCGCTCTCCCTGGAGACGCGATCATGAAAAGATCGCTCCTCAGGATGAGGCCTCGGGACGCGCCTCCGGCGCTCCTCGCGATGAAGGCTCCCTTTTGATCCGGAACGTCCTTGTCTTGAGGAAATTGGCTGACCCTGATTGGTTGATCATCCCGAAGGGCGTGGTTTTTCGCGCCCGCGGCCAATCCCTGAGCGGTGCACCGTGACCCTCTCCACCGACCTTCTCCCTTTCAGTCCGGTCATTGCGCTCATCTTGTTCGCCCGTATTGGAGCGGTCTTCATGACAGCCCCGGCACTCGGTGACTTTTCGCTGATACCTCGGATCCGGCTGGTTGCCGCTCTACTTGTTACACTTGCGCTTTTTCCGATTGCTGCCCCCGTCTATGAGACGGCAATGGCGGCCCGGCCGGATCATGCAATTGCCGCGCTCCTGATCGCAGAGACTGTCATTGGCCTATTTATCGGGCTTCTGGCGCGGATTCTGTTCTCTGCCCTGAATGTTGCAGGACAGATCATCGCGTTCCAGATGGGCCTGTCACTGGCGCAGGTGTTTGACCCGACCCAGCAATTGCAAGGCGCGCTAATTGGCGGCTTTCTGGCGGTCATGGGCACGGCGGTCATCTTTTCTGCTGACCTTCATTACCTGTTTCTGTTTGCCCTGCGTGATTCCTATGCGGTCTTTATTCCCGGAAGCGCGCTGGCTCTTGGTGATATGGCGGCGGCTATGACCGATGTCATGGCATCGGCGTTTACGCTTGGCACGCGGCTCGCCGCCCCGTTTATTGTTTTCGGGCTCGTTTTTTACACCGCGGCTGGTGTTCTCAACCGATTAATCCCACAGGTGCAGGTGTTTTTCATGCTTCTGCCTGCCAATCTTGGTCTGGGCCTTGTGCTCCTGATGCTGACTGTTGGTACGATCGTGACGCTCTTCCTTGGCGAACTCGAGCGGGTCTATGACCCGATCCTTGGGGGCGTACGGTGAGCGAAACGCCCGATAATTTTCAGCGCACCGAAGAGCCGACCCGCAAAAGGCTTGAGGATGCCCGCAAGAAAGGCGATGCCCCCAAAAGCCCTGAAGTCACCTTTACCGTTGGCCTCATCGGGGCGCTCGCAGTTCTTTTCCTCATGGGCCTGCCGGTGCTGGAAAGTATTTCAGCCGTGCTGATCGGTTTTATCAGCCAGCCCCATGCAATCAGTACCGAGAGCATGGCTCTTGTTTCGCTGTTCCGGTCCCTGTCGGGGGGGCTCGGTGCTGCCTTGCTTTTGCCGGCCCTTGTGCTCATGGGCATTTTGCTGATCGGCCATCTCGTACAGGCGCGCCCGGTATTCAATGGCGAAAAGATCAAACCCGACCCGAAAAGGCTGTCGCCGCTTGCCGGGGCAAAACGAATATTCGGGCCACAGGGGCTTGTGAATTTTCTCAAAGGGTTCGCAAAACTTGTTGTTTTCGGCGTCATTGTCTCGGTGGTGATGTATGGCATGCGCAATGAAATTGTTGGGCTCACCGGTGCTGCGCCGCACCACGGGCTTGGCGCGGCCCGCTCTATGGTCGTCATCCTCGCCTCAAGCGTTATCGCCGTCATGGTCGTGATCGCGGCGGCTGATTATGCCTGGCAGGTGCGCAGCTGGAAGCAGCGCCTGAAAATGACCCGCGAGGAGATCCGCCGCGAGCAGAAGGAAACCGATGGCGACCCGCAAACAAAAGCGCGTCAGCGCCGTGCGCGCGAAACACAATCGCGTCGCCGCGCCATTGTGGCCGTGCAGGAGGCGACCATTGTCATCGTCAACCCCACCCACTTTGCCGTGGCGCTCGCTTATGACGCTGCCTCCGGTGAGGCCCCGGTTTGCACGGCAAAAGGTGTCGACGACCTCGCCCTGCGTATGCGCGCCGTCGCCCGCAAGCACACTGTACCGGTTGTGGAAAACCGTCTGCTTGCCCGTACGCTTCATGCCGCCGTGGAGATTGATGAGGTTATTCCGGTCGAGCATTACGAAGCGGTGGCGAAGGTTATTGCCTTTGTTCAGGCACGCGCTGGCGCGCCTGCGCGGCCTTGACGGTAACGCTCCACCATTATTGCTAGGCCGGGGCCGAATCTGTCTAGTGTGGTCAGTCACTGACGACCGCATGAGAGTTTAGCATGAACACCCACACCCCCTATGACGTTCATGACGCCGACGCACTGGCAGCGGTCCCGGCGGATAAGAACCAGGGGGCCGCTGGCGTTGGGCTTGGCTGGCTGCTTCGGCTGCTTTTCTGGGGCGGGCTGGCCCTGGCCCTGCTCGCGCTTGTCGCGCTGATGGTCATGTCCTTGTCTGACCCGACCGCGGTTTATTTTCTGGTCAGCGGCATGGTGGTGATCTTTGCTTTCTCCACAGTGGGGATCGTTTTTCGCGACAGGCTGAGCAACATCCAGCCTGGTGTTGCGACCGGAATTGTTGAGGGAACTGCGCCTGATCGGGGGCTGGAAGGGACGCTCAAGGCTCTTGATCTTGGCGAAAAACTGCTTGCTTCCGACCGGGCTGCCCGTTTGGTCACGCGGCGCGATGGTAGTGTGGTCTATGCCAACCCGGCCTATCGTCAGCTGGCCCGCGACGCGATGGTCTCAGGCCCGTCTGATTTGCCACCCCGCATTGAGCGTCTTTTTGCCCATCAGGACGCCGAGGCAATGAAGATCTTTCGCCTCAGCCGTGCGGCGCGAAGCGGGACTTCGGCGAACGAAGAGCTTTATCAACTCGTGGGTCTTGGTAGCGACGCCCGTCGGCGGCGCTTTGATATTTCTGTGGCGCCGGTTTCCGGTGATACGGACTATGTATCATGGACCCTGACAGAACTGCCCGCCGAAGATGAGGTCCATGATACGCTGGCTTCTTCCTTCGCCGATTATCTGCGCCCGGTTTTTGCTCTGGAGCGTTCTGGCCAGATTGCCTGGGTCAACAGGGCAATGCGGGCACGACTTGGCGCTCCGCGTGGTGGTATCATGCATATCGATGATGTTGTCCTCGGGGAAACAGCATCTCTTGTGGAAACGTTGTGGACGGATGGGCATGAGCCGCAGGTCGCACGGGTACGGCGTTTTTCTGAAGGGCCGGTTGATGCTCGGTTTCAGGGCTTTTGCCATGGCGGGGTCGGTGAAGGGTTTGTCTGCGTCGAGTTGGAGATCATTGAGGACGAAGAGGTTCAAGAGGCAACGCCTCTTGCCGGAGAAATTGCCGATGCGCCCTTTGGCGTTGCCATTGTCGACGGCGAATTTGGCCGGGGCGCCAGCGTGATCGAATCCAATCGTGCCTTCAATGATGCTTTTGGCTCCAGTAAGTCCCGTTCCTCCGTTTCAAAACTGTTTCCGGCTGAAACCATCGGCGAGCTTGCCCGTGAACTCAAGCGTAAAGGTGGCGGCACGGGTCGGGTCATTGAGGTGCGGATGGGCGATGAACAGAATGGCCGGGTTTATGCGCTGTCCGTCAAGCCGGTCTCCCGGCGCCGCGGTTCCTATGGGACACGGCGGGTCCTGCTATTCTCGATCGAGATCACGGATCGCAAACGGATGGAGCTTGACCACAGTCAGGACCAGAAACTCAAGGCTATCGGCAATCTTGCCGGCGAGGTCGCGCACGATTTCAACAATTTCCTGCAAACGATCCTTGGCAATTGTGAGCTTCTCCTGATGAACCATCCGGTAGGCGACCCGAGCTATAACCAGCTTGTTGTCATGCGTGAAAATGGCCATCGTCTTGCCAATCTGACGAAACAGCTTCTGGCCTTCTCACGGAAGCAGACCATGCAGAAAAAAGTTTTGTCGATTACGGAACTGTTGCGCGATTTTACCAAATTTCTGGATCGTGCGGTCGGTGAAAAAGTAAGGCTCGATCTCGACAATGGGCGCGGGATCAAGCCTGTGCGTGCGGACAAGAACCAGCTCGAATCCGCGATCATGAACCTTGCCGTCAATGCCCGCGATGCAATGGGGGCAAATGGGGGAACACTGACAATCCGGACGCGACACGTCCCCGCTTCTGAAGTTGAGCAGAAAGACCTGCCGGGGCTTGCCCATATGGACCATGTGATGATTGAGGTCAGTGATACAGGGCCAGGCGTGCCGGTAGAGATCGCCGGCAAGATTTTCGATCCCTTTTTTACCACCAAAGATGTCGGCAAGGGTACAGGGCTTGGCCTTTCCACCGTGCACGGTGTTATCGGTCAGATGGGCGGGGCAATCTTTCTCCAGTCAACACCCGGTACGGGAGCAAGCTTTCAAATCTATCTGCCTGCCTATGAAGGCGAAATGGAAACAGCGCCGGAACCGCTTCCGGCAACGGCGGAAAGCGCTGATCTTACCGGTAAGGGGCGGGTGCTTGTGGTGGAGGATGAAGATTCTGTGCGCAGTTTCGTGGTGACGACGCTGCGGGGGCGTGGCTACAAGGTTGAGGAAGCCTGCGATGGTACCGACGCGCTGGAGATTCTTGAGGAAAAGGGCGCCGCAGAATTTGATCTCATCATTTCGGACGTGATGATGCATGAAATGGATGGACCGATCTTTGTCCGGGAAGCGCGCGAACAATATTCCCACCATCCCCGTGTCGTCTTCATGTCAGGTTATGCAGAGAATGCCATGCGCGATCAGATCGACGAAATTGAAGATGCCGGCTATCTGCAAAAGCCATTTACAGCGAAAGCTCTGGCAGGTTGTGTCAAGGACATCATTGGCGGGCCTCCCGGCAAAATTGAAAAACTGCAATAATCAAACCGGAGATATTTATGCGCCAGATCGTGTTTGACCTTGAGACGACCGGCTTCAAATTCGAAGAAGGTCACCGGGTCGTGGAGATCGGTGGCGTGGAGATGGTGCACGGCGCCCTCACCGGGCGGCACTTCCACACCTATGTCAACCCACAGCGGGATATGCCGGAGGGAGCCTTCAAGGTTCACGGGCTGTCTGCCGCTTTTCTTTCCGACAAACCGGTTTTTAGCGATCCAACAGTGGCGCAGGCATTTCTTGATTTTATCGGCGACGCCGAACTGGTGGCGCACAATGGCGCCGGCTTCGATCTTCCTTTTCTGAAGGCCGAACTGGCCGCGGCTGGCCTGCCTGTGATCGACAACCCGCTGCTCGACACCCTGCTTCTGGCGCGGCGAAAGTTCCCCGGCGCCCCGGCGAGCCTCGATGCATTGTGCGCACGGTTCTTGATTTCCACGACAGAGCGAGAACGCGATGGCCATGGTGCGCTGCTCGACTCCCGGCTTCTTGCC
>CAYSMJ010000026.1:0-24392 GCA_964432075.1 uncultured Caulobacterales bacterium
CCGCAACGCCCCCCATCGGCAGCCGAGCCGGCAACAATGGCTTTTCTGTATACAGAGGAAATATTTTTTCGCCGGGCCGCAGTCAATGGTGACACGGGCTCTCTGCGGAACAGTCTCAACAAAAAGATCGTCCGCCAGGCTCAACACGCGACAGCAGCCTGAACTCTGGTTCGAACGGTTTTTTGAGGAGCTTGCGGGCAAGCATTTGGGCAGACGCCTTTGCCTCAAGGACGAAGGGGTCGCCCACAGGGACCTCGTTGTTTGGCGAACCCGGGAGAGCCATCGTCCCCATAGGAGGAGGCCTTGTCCAGCTTGCGCGGGGCAGCAAAGAGGGCGACACGGACGATGCAGTTGACCGGGCGTGGCTGCGCAAGGCTCACCCAGCCCGATGACACTGATGCATTTCGACAGACAACGCAATTTGATTTTGCTCAAAAACAATCCGGGCAAGCAATGCCATTATTTCGGCATCGCTGAGATGTTAGGCCGTCCCCGTGCTTGTAACACGAATCCTTGTAGCGCTTGATCATGATGATTCGGCGGCACCCGTCGCTTCCTTTTTGGAGGCTAACCTTTCGGCACCGCCAAAAAGGTTTGTTCTTGCCGGAATTGCCCCAAAATTGAAATTGAGTTTTGCCCCGCAGGCCGTTTCAGGCACGGTCAAAGCCCAGGAGAAGGCTTTGATCGCCGATCTGACCACGCGCCTGAATGGGCTCAAAACCAACCTGCAGGCGCGATTTCCCAAGGCTGACGTTGAAATAGAACTTTTATCAGGGGCAACCTCCCAGGAAATCACGAAAGCCGCCATATTGCATGACTGCGATCTCGTCATCAAAACCGCCGATTTCACCGGGGGCGGACGACGCCCTGTTTTTAACCGTGTGGAAACAGCCTTGATCAGGCGTTGCCCTCGGGCTGTGTTGATACTCCCGGCCGAGACATCAAAAAAGATCAGCAAGATTGCCGTCGCGATTGACGATCCCGGCGAAGCCGACAAGCCCAAAGCGGATAAAACCATGCCGGCCCGCTTGATTGAAAGCGCTGTCGCATTTGCAAAAGCCACTGGCGTAAACGACGTCTGCCTCGTCCATGCGTGGACAGCCCCGGCCTTCGAAATGCTCGATCATCCGCGCGCTGGGCTTTCGAAATCGGAAGTCGATTCCTACCTGCGATCATGGGAACGCAAACACGAAAACTATGTCGCCGACTTATCAGATGATGCAAATGTACAGTTCAGCAGTGAGGGAATTACCTTCGGTCCGCATATTGGCATGGGTGCAGCAGAAGCGGTCATTCCGAACATTCTTGACCGTATCGGGGCAGACATTATGGTTATAGGGAGCGCCAACCGAACCGGTATCGCTGGCCTGTTCTTTGGCAATACAGCCGAAAAAATCCTGGATCGGATCAATACCGCCGTGCTTGTGATCAAACCGGAAGATTTTGCGGCAATGACGAACCCCTGACCAGCCTATATCTTCAGACCGGCCCGGTGGTAAAGGGATATTGCAAACGCAGCAAGATTTTATCCGAGTGAATACCTTCGGCTTGCGCGTATCATAAAATTCCTGTGGGTTCGACGTTCTTCCCACGGTAAGACTCTTAAGCCCTATGCGCTCGCCGCGTACGACCCATGCCAATAAAAAACCCCGCCGGCCTGGCGGGGTTTTCCGCAAGCGCATACGGCTCAGAACGCTTCTGCCGGCAGGGCCATCATCGTGTCGGCGCCGGTCTTGATCTTGGCAAGATGCGCGTCCGTGTCGGGAAGCATGCGCTCAACAAAATAGCGGCCGGTGATCAGCTTGTTTTCGTAGAACGGGTCGCCTGCACCGCCATTGGCCTTTGCTTCGATCGCCGTTTTAGCCATCTGTGACCAGCTATAGGCGAGGCAGGTCAGCGCGAAGAGATGCAGATAATCCATCGAGCCCGCACCGGCATGGTTGAAATTCTGCATGGCATTGGCCCCGAGCCACTGGGTTGCCTCCATCAGCTTTGACTTGGCGTCCTTGAGCCCGTCGAGGAAGGGTTGCAGCTCATCATTACCCTGATTGTCAGCAATAAAATCGTCAATTTCCTTGAAATAGGTCTGCCAGGCGCGCCCGCCATCCTTCATCAGCTTCCGCCCAACGAGGTCAAGCGCCTGAATTCCATTGGCACCCTCATAGATCATGGCAATCCGGGCATCACGGACAAATTGTTCCATACCCCACTCCTTGACATAACCATGACCGCCCAGAACCTGCTGGGCATTGGCACAATGATCATAGCCCTTCTCGGTCAGATAGGCCTTGAGGATCGGTGTCATCAGCCCGAGATAATCATCCGACTTTGTCTGCTCGCCCTCATCGGGTGACCGGTGCAGAAGATCCGCATAGAGCGCAGACCAGTACATCCAGTGCCGTGCGCCCTCATTGAAAGCCCGCTGGTCCATCAGCATACGCCGCACATCGGGGTGGACAATGATCGGATCAGCACTCTCATCCGGCTCGGCAACACCGGTCAGCGCCCGGCCCTGCCGGCGATCCTTGGCATAGGCCGCGCCATTCTGGTAGGCCACATCCGAGACGGCGAGTCCTTGCAAAGCCACGCCAAGCCGAGCCTCGTTCATCATGGTGAACATGGCACGCAGGCCCTTGTTTTCCTCGCCCACAAGCCAGCCGTTTGCGTCGTCGTAATTCATTACGCAGGTAGAATTGGCGTGAATGCCCATCTTTTTCTCGATCGACCCACAGGACACACCATTGCGTTCGCCAAGGCTGCCATCTTCATTGACAAGGACCTTGGGCACGACAAAAAGTGAAATGCCCTTCGTGCCGGCGGGCGCTCCTTCAATCCGGGCAAGGACGAGATGGATGATATTGTCCACCATGTCGTGCTCGCCGGCTGAGATAAAGATTTTTGTGCCCGTGATCTTGTAGCTGCCATCTTCCTGAGGCACCGCCTTTGTACGCAACAGACCCAGATCGGTACCGCAGTGAGGTTCGGTCAGGTTCATCGTCCCGCCCCATTCCCCGCTGACCATTTTTGGCAGATATTTCTGTTTTTGTTCCGCCGTGCCGTAGGCATGGATGGTGTTGGCCGCACCCATGGCGAGCCCCGGATACATCCCGAAAGACATGTTGGCAGCGGACACCATCTCGCTGATCACCATCGAAACCAGATAGGGAAGCCCCTGCCCGCCAAACTCCGGATCAAAAGACAAACCCTGCCAGCCGCCTTCGCGATACTGGTCGTAGGCTTCCTGGAACCCGTTCGGGGTCGTCACCCGGCCATCGTCATGGCGGACACATCCTTCTTCGTCGCCAGACTGATTGATCGGATGCAGGACGTTCGAGGCAATTTTTGCCCCTTCTTCAAGAATCGCTTCGACAACATCTTCCGACGCGTCGGAAAACCCCGGCAGATTGGAATAACGGCCCATGTCCAAGGCTTCGGTCAGCACGAACTTCATATCGCGGATCGGCGGTGTATAGGTTGTTGGCATTGGATGCTCATCCTTCCCTGACAAACTGCTTTTATCTTTTATATAGACGCCGATGCGGTTGCCTCAAAGCGTCCAGTGCAGTTCGGGAGCTTGAACGGGCTGTTTGTCGCGCCTTTCGGGCGGGCAAGAGCCCGGTGACTGCCGCAGGTTGGCATGCCCCCCACCGAAGTGCGCTGAAAGTCTAACCGTAAAATTGGTTCCGCCGTCTGCAAACGCCGTTTTCTGCGCTGCCGGTGCCCACGTCCCGCATATCCGCTGCGCTCCGGTTTTCGAAAACGGCGTTTTCGACAAACGAAATCGATTTATCGGTTAGACTCTGAGAGAATGGGCGTGGAAAAAAAACGTCGCACGGTATGACTTGGGATGGCCATTTTTCCTTTGACCCGCAACCGAAGCACTCTACCGCTTTTAGTTCTTTAACGGTTTATAACGAGGTGTTTTACGATTGCAGGGAGGTGTTACGTGAATTTACCCCTGAATCGATAACCAGTTAATAGCCGCATGCAGGTGCAAAAGCCGAGGGCGACCATGAAATCAACCGCACCCTGGAGCGTCAAAGGGATCACCAAGGACACGCGCGAAGCCGCCAAGGAAGCTGCGCGCCGCGAAGGCAAAACCCTCGGTGAATGGCTGAACAAGATTATCGCAGAAGCCGACGAACACGGCATAACCGGCATGGCAAACGACAATGGTGTCGATGTCAATGAAATCGTCGATGCGCTTGATCACCTTAACAAAAAGGTTCGGCACAACGATACGAGGCTGAACGAAACGCTGGCACACCTGACGTCGGCCCTTGTTCGCGTCGAAGAGCGCCTCAATTCGGAGCAGTCGGCGGACGGTTTTGGCGTGGATTCCGGCCCGTGGGACGCCCGGTTCACCGCCCTTGAGGAAAAGGTCAATGATCGCGAGCGGATCAATGCGCTGCGTGCCCTGGAAAAAGCGGTTGGTCAGATGGCCGTCCAGGTGGACAGAGCAAGCCATTCAACCGAAACGCGGCTCGATGAGAATGATGACCGTTTTGCCCGGATCGAAGAGACGATCCAGAAGCTGGGCGAAGCTGCAGCGCCTCACGCTGAGTATGCTCTGTCGGAAACGGTATTCACCCTCGCTCAGTCGATTGACGCCGTCAAAACTGATCTCGCGCAAGCAAAGCAATCGGCCGGCCCGCTGGAGGCATCCGGCGCCGGAGCTGAATTTGCCAGCCTCGAAAACAGCCTGACCGACATACGAGGCGAGTTGAGTGCGCTGACATACGCGATGCCGAAGACCGATAGCCGTCTCGACACGCTGGAAACGGCCCTTCGAGCCCTTCAGGAGCAATTTCAAACCGCAGCGGACGAAACAGCGCGGACGCAGATTTCAGCGTTGGAACAAAAGCTCCCGGCTTTAGACCATGCGGTTGAGGATATCAAGTCGGCCCTGCCGGAGATCCTCGATACACTGACCAAAATCAGCACACGCCTCGATGCCTTTGAAGAGGCGGCTGATAACAAAGACGATCATGACTTTGATCCGGAGTTTGCCGAGCGCACCGGGAAAAGGTTGCGAGTGCTGGGCGACGAGATCAAACGCGGTGGCGATCAGGTCCGCTCGCTTGAAACCCTTATCAGCCGTTTGTCTGACCAGATCGACTCGTCTGAAAACCGCAATGCCGAAGCCCTGCAAAAACTTGGCGAAAGGCTGGAGAGCCTTGATGGACAGTTCCGTCATTGGAGCGAAACGAAAGCTTCTGAGCCTGTTGGACCCTCCGTTGCTGAACTCTCAACCGAGATCGACCGGTTCGTACGTCAAAGCACCGATGCGCTGCAATCGCGCTTTGACAGCCGTCTGGAAGATCTTGAAAATCACCTGAATGATCTGCGCGCGTCAGAGGACGCTTTGTCCGCGCCCGAAGCAGGCAAAGAGGAATTGGAGGCACGGCCGCATTTCGGGATGCGCGGCGCAAGACCAACTGCGCCGATGGAACCAGCCGAGGCAGGCCGCGGGTCACTTGACGAGGAAGAGGATCCGCTGGTCGTTTCGGAAGACCACAATGACGAATTCCGTACCGCGTTTGAAGATCTTGATTTTGAAGATGATGAAACACCGCCGTTCGAAGCGGGATCGACCGGGCAAACGGTTGAGGTCGATCTTGACGCGGAAGAAAACGACGCCGAAGAGGCGCGGCGGATTGCAAACGAGATCAATCTTGCCCTCAATGGCATGAATATTGACGAAAGTGATCCGGATTTGGAAGCGAGCGCTTTTGATCGTTCGCACAGCGCGGTTACCGAACCTCGCGATTTTACTGCCTCGGGTAACCATCCCGCAAAAGACGATGTTCCGATTTTTGACGATGAGATCGAGCCACCCGAAGCGCCGCCGTTGCAAGAGGCCCGCAATCCTGCTTCACACACCGATGGCTCCCAACCCGGCACACAGCCATCATATCCACCCGAGGACGGCCGTCAGGCCTTTTTAGCTGCCAGTGAAACGCAGCGCTTACATCAGACGAGCAATCCTGCTTCTGATCCGCTGGATCGGCCACAGGAGCGCATCGCCGAGCCAAAATTTGCGGGCCGTCCGGCCATTGATGAACCCACGGCACCGCTCCCTATGCCGTCTGCTGACAATGGCTCTGACGAAGACAATGGCTCTGACGAAGACAATGTCTCCGATAAAGACAATGTTTCCGACGAGGACAATGTCGCAGCGGGCGAGCATCCTGGCAAACTGCCCAGAACCCCGGATGGCCGGATTGACATCGCCCGCCTGACACCGAAGCAAAAAGCCATACTGGTTGCCCGGGCCAAACGCAAAAAGGCCGCTGTCGAACAGGCCAATATGGCCCCGCAACAGCGGCGTTCTGAAGACCAGCCGACAGCCAGCGACATGGCTGCAAAGAGCGCCGTACACAAGGAACAGCAGTCCCTGTTCGCGAAAATCAAAAGCCATTTCGGCGGCTCTTCGCTTATCGAAGACAATGATGGCGCTGAAACAGCAAAAAAAAAAGTAACGCCGGGGACGGATGATCTCGAGCCGACGGTAGCAACCGATGGATCGGGTGCCGACGGGAGGCATACCAATTCTGGTGAAACGGGTGCATCCCGTCTGACCGGCTTGCTGGCTAATCCGCTGGTTCGGATCGGGTTCCTTGGCTTCCTGATTGTTGCGGCCCTGATCTTTCTCGGCCTGAAATTTTTCGGTGGCGGTAACTATAGCGAGGCGAGTCTGGCCCCGCCCCCAACAACTGGCCGAACGGAAGTCCCGTCACCAAACTCTGCCACCGGCACTCAGGATACCGGATCGCCTGCGATTGGCGAGAGGGTTAGGCCCCGCGAATCCTTCTTGAGCGCGATGGCAATTCTGAATTCCGCTCCTGAAGGGGAGGTCGCCAGGGCGGCTTTTCAAAATCTCGAACAATCGGCAATGCTGGGCTATCCGCCTGCCCAGTTTCAGCTTGGAGAATTTTACAAGGACGGAAAATTCACCGATGCGGATCCGGCAAGGGCGCGCAGCTGGTTTCAGCGGGCCGCCAATGGCGGCAACATGTTTGCCATGCACCGGCTCGGCTATCTTTATGCCGACGGCAAGGGTGGGAGTACCGATATGCCGGCAGCAATCCGCTGGTTCGAACAGGCTGCCAATCTTGGGTTCGTCGATTCCCAGTTCAATCTTGGCGCAATCTATGACCCGGGCATTGGCAAAGATCCGCGCGGCATTCAGGATATAGAGAAATCCTATTACTGGTTTACCCTTGCGGCGCGCAATGGTGACAGCCTCGCTGCCGGAAAGGCAGATGAGGTCGGACAGCGGCTTCCACAGCAAGCGCGCGAACGCCTCAACCGCGATGTTCAGGCCTGGCAGGCTGAGCCCGTCAATGCGCAGGCCAATGAGGATCTCGTCACCGCCCCCTGACCCGTTCAGAAGCGATTTGCATGGCCGGGCCTGGCGCAGTAGGCAGGATTGGCCATGACCCTTTACCTGCCCATTGCCGAGATGTCCGTAAACGCGCTCGTTCTGATCGCGATGGGTGGCCTTGTCGGCTTTCTGTCCGGCATGTTTGGTGTCGGGGGCGGTTTTCTCATGACACCGCTGCTGATCTTTTATGGCATCCCCGCGCCCGTTGCCGTCGGCACGGAGGCAAGCCAGATTGTTGCTTCGTCCGTATCAGGCGTGTCGGCCCATTTGCGCCGCCGCACGGTTGATTTCCAGATGGGCGGCTTTCTGGTCCTTGGCGGGACGGCAGGGGCCGCGCTTGGTGTGCTTTTGTTCCGCTATCTGAGTACCATCGGACAGATAGACCTTATCATTGCGCTGGCTTATGTGTCTTTTCTCGGCATCATCGGCAGCCTGATGCTGATCGAGAGTATAATCACCTTGCGGCGTCCGCCTGCCGCCCGTCCGAGACGACGTAAACGCTCTGCGCCATGGATGGCTGCCCTGCCCTTTGCGATGCGGTTTCGCCGCTCGCAACTCTATATCAGCCCGATCCCGCCGATCATATTGGGAATGCTTGTCGGTATCCTGTCAGCAATCATGGGGGTTGGCGGCGGCTTTATCATGGTTCCAGCCATGATCTACCTCCTGAAAATGCCGACAAATGTCGTTGTCGGCACCTCACTTTTCCAGATTATCTTTGTTACGGCCGTCACCACAGTTCTGCACGCCGCGGCAAATCAAACGGTCGATATCGTTCTTGCCCTGCTGCTACTGTTTGGCGGCGTTCTGGGGGCACAGGTCGGGGCGCAGGCAGGAACCCGGCTGAAGGCTGAACAGCTGCGCGCCCTGCTGGCGCTGATTGTTCTTGGTGTGTGCGCCCGGCTTGCCTATGACCTTATCGCCGCCCCTGAGACACCCTATCTGTTCGAGGTCATCTGATGATTTTGATACGGATGAAAGTCTTTATGATCTTGCTTCTGGTCGGCACGCTCGCGCCTCACGGCCATTCGCAGACAAAGGCACGGGTTGAAATTGGCCTGACTGACGAGGTTATTTCCGTTGACGCGGGCTTTAACGGCGCGCGCCTGACCATCTTCGGACATCTTTATACGCCCGATGACATTGAGGGCGAGATTGATATTGTTGCGACGATCCGGGGGCCGGGCGCTGCGGTCGAGATTCGTCCGCTGGAGCGCAGACACCTGATCTGGACGCCAGGCAAAGCAACCACCATCGAAGACATGCCAGGTCTTTTTTTCCTCCTCGGGGGCACAAAAGCCGATGATATTGCCACCTTGCGCGAAGCGCTGGCCCGGCACGAAAATGCCGTGCCATCACTGGCACCGGAAAAACCGGCCGACAAGGCTGTCGGCCAGAGCCTTCGGGCAAATGTGCTGGCGCTGTATAATAAACGCCGCGCGGATGGACTTTTTCAGGTGGCACCGGACGGCGTTCAGCACCGCGAGGGCGGATTGTTCTCGATTGCGCTTACCCTGCCCCCGTCTGCCCCGGTCGGGGACTACACGGTCCTCGTCGAAGCGCGCCAGGACAACACAACCCTTGTCGCCAAAACCGCAAACCTGTCGCTGCGCAAGGTCGGGATTGAACGGCAAATCTACGCGTTCGCGCACGGTACTCCCTTCATTTATGGGCTTTTTTGCGTTGCGATTTCCCTTATCGCCGGCTGGGGCATGCCGCTGCTTTTCCGGCGTCGATAAAACGGGATCTCGGGCTATCCTTGTGGTCTATCGCACAACCCATTAAACTGGTGTCAGGAAAATAATGAGAAGTCGACAATTATGGGCCCCGTATTCAACGACGATATCAACGGTGCAAGACGACCGAACGAGACGGACTCCGCAAGTCGGCACTATCCGGGCATCGTTCCTGATCTTGCCCCGAAGCAGGAATTGACCTCACGACACCCTGCTCAATCGGATCTTCATTCGGCGGCGGGCCGCCAATTGGCAGCCCAGCCTGCGCTCAGACCGCTTGGCTATTTAGGCCTCGTGCCATTCGGTTTTGGCGCTGTCATCGTCTGGCTTGCCCCGTGGCTGGTCTCGGTTGGGCAAGCGCTCATTATCGAACGCGGGACACTCGTTTATGGCGCCATCATCGCATCCTACATGGCCGGGATGGGCGCAGGCGGCGATCTTGGCCGTGAAAGACCCGGGGTTATGACCTATCTGCCCTCCATGCTCGCCGCACTTTTTGCCTGGCTGGCGGCGCTGCCGGATGGTTATTTCTTCATTTCCCTGAGCGAAACCTCCCGCGTCGTAATTCTCGCCGCAGTGTTTGGCTTTCTCTATTTTCGCGACATGAGCCTGATTGCTCAGGGAACATTTTCGCCTTGGTATGGTCGGCTCCGGTTCCGGCTTACCGCGTGGGTAATAATCGCTTTACTGTCGATTGCCGTGCGGATGATTATCTGGAACATGATGTGAGCTGACAGCAATGAGCGAGCTTGTTCTCCGCACAGAAACTGACGAACGCGGCATCGCGACGGTCACGATGAACCGTCCTGATATTCGCAATGCTTTTAATGAAACCATGATCGCCGCGTTGACCAACACGATCAGTATGCTGTCGGGAGACCACGCTGTTCGCGTCATCGTGATCACCGGCGAAGGGAAAGCCTTTTCAGCAGGTGCTGACCTGTCGATGATGCGGCGGGTTGCCGGCTACGCGGCTGAGGAAAACAAGCAAGAGGCCCTGCGTCTCGCTGCTATGCTGGAGAGCATATATTTTGCGAAAAAGCCGACCATTGCCCTTGTCAACGGACCGGCCATCGGCGGCGGGCTTGGTCTTGTCGCCGCCTGCGATATTGCAGTCGCCGCTGAGACAGCCTTTTTTGCCCTGTCGGAAGTCCGGCTTGGTCTGATCCCGGCCGTCATTTCACCATTTGTGATCGAGGCCATCGGCGTACGGCAGGCGCGTCGCTATTTTCTGACCGGAGAAAGGTTTGACGCCATGCGCGCCCGCGAAATCGGGCTTGTCCACAAGGTGGCGATTCCGGCCAATCTGGGGCGCGCTCTGAATGAAACGCTGGATGACCTGCTTGCCGGCGGGCCTATAGCGCAGGAGGAAGCAAAAGCGCTGATCCGCGCCGCCGCGTTCAGGGCCGTTGATGACACCATGCGCGACACCACCGCCGCGTGGATTGCGGCTGTCCGCGCAAGTGATGAGGGACGCGACGGCATGGGCGCTTTTCTTGAAAAACGTCGTCCCTCCTGGAAGGATTCCGGCTTATGAGCGGTGGTGGCGAATCGGTAAAAATCGTCGAGGTTGGCCCGCGAGACGGGCTTCAGAACGAAAAATCGCCTGTTACTGTGGCCGATAAAATCACCCTGATCGAACGGCTCGTGAAAGCCGGGCTTGAAACAGTAGAGAGCGGTGCATTTGTCTCACCCAAATGGATTCCGCAAATGGCCGATTCGGAGGCCGTTCTGACCGGGATAGACCGGAAACGGGGAGTTTCCTATCCTGCCCTTGTCCCGAACGTGAAGGGTTATGGAGCCGCCCGCGCCGTCGGTGTCGATGAGATTGCCATTTTTGCCGCCGCATCGGAAAGTTTCAGCCAGGAGAATATCAATGCCTCCATCGGCGAAAGCATTGATCGGTTCCGACCGGTTATCGACGCGGCCCGTCACGACGGTGTCCGTGTACGGGGATATCTCTCCTGTGTCCTCGGGTGCCCTTACGAGGGCCGGGTTGACCCGGCAGCTGTTGTCCGTGTCGCGAATAGTCTGCACAATCTTGGCTGCTATGAGATATCGCTCGGTGATACCATTGGTGTGGGAACGGCAGGGGAAGCAGCGTCACTGATCCGTGCCGTCGCACAGGAGATCCCGATCACCGCTATTGCAGGCCATTTTCACGACACCTACGGCCAGGCCCTGGCCAACATCTATGCCGCCCTCGAAGAGGGGGTGCGGGTCTTCGATACATCTGTGAGCGGCCTTGGCGGGTGTCCATACGCCCCTGGCGCAAGCGGAAATGTGGCAACGGAAGATGTTGTCTATATGCTTGAGGGTTCAGGCTTTAACACCGGCATCGATCTGGACGCATTGGTTGAAACCAGTGGCTGGATTTCCGGCAAGCTGAACCGGGAAACGGCATCCCGCGTGACCCGGGCGCGGCTGGCAAATACCCGCCTTTGATCGAAACCGGATCGGCCAGCCTACTTTTCAAGATATCCCATCGGATCGATCGATTTCAGATTGTGACGAATCTCAAAATGCAATTGCGGTTCATTGACAGCGCCCGTCGATCCGACCTTCGCAATGATCTGGCCCTTTTTGACCCTCTGGCCCTTGCGAACCAGCATGACGTCATTGTGGGCATACGCCGTCACATAACCACCATTATGCTTGATCAGGAGAAGATTGCCGTAGCCGTCAAGCTCAGCACCGCGATAGACAACCTCACCATCGGTGGCCGCACGGACCGTCGCGCCCGCTGGCGCGGCAATATTGATGCCGTCATTTCGGCGTCCGATGCCGCCGGTGCCAAAGGCCGCGATTACCGAACCTTTGACCGGCCAGTCAAACATTTCCGTAGGCGATGGTTTTGACGGTACCGTATAGGAGGCTTCCCGCGTCAGACCTTCGATGCTTTTTGCTTTTGGCGGGGCTGTCTTGCGGGCCGGTGCATTTTTTGTTTGCTGCGGGGCCGGTGTCCGGATTGCCGCCACACGCGGTCGCGCTGCATCTGTAGGAACGCCCGGCAAAAGCAATTGACGGCCAATTTCAAGATCACGCACCGACCCGATACGGTTTGCACGCATGATTGCATCGACGGCAATACCATGTGCACCGGCAATTCCAAACAGCGTGTCGCCGGCACGTACCGTATAAAGACGATCACGGGCAATGACCTGCCTGCTTGCAACCGGCGCCGACGGGACATCAAGGGAGGACGCAGCCCCCGCGCTGGCTGGTTGCGAGACGCTAAAAGATCTGGCGCGTACAGATGAAGGCATAACAAGCCTTTGACCAATCGCAAGGTTGTAAGGCGGTCGCAGATCATTGGCCGCGATAATGTCCCTGGGGGCAACACCGGTCCGCCGCGCAATTGCAAAAACGGTATCGCCCGGCGCCACGGTCACGACGCTGCCCGCCGTTTGCGCTGACGTGCGATAGGGTTGTTGTGGTTCTGGCGGGACGCTTCGATAGCTCGGCGCCGGTGGCAGGCCCCGATAGACTGGCTCCTGAATGTCAGCATCCGCATAGGTGCCACTGACCGGCACAGGCGCAAGGCGGGTGGGGGCAACTGCAGCTTCATATGTACGGACCGGCGCAGGCGATGCACCTGCGCTTGGAGGGCGATCATAAATGCGCACCGGCTGCGGTGAGCCGGCATAGTCGAGCGGGCTCTGGGAAAGAACGGTCGGACCGTCGGTCTGTGCAATGGCGCCTACCCGGCTCGGTCGGTCGAGATAAATCTCGGCGGGCGAATTGTAAATCCGTCCTTTCGCCGGTTCGGTCCCGTAGACTATAGGGGCGGAATTGTTTGAAGCCCCGCAGCCGACCAGCCCGACCAGCGCTAAACCGGCGATACTGACCCGAAGCCACGCGCGGCACCCCTGACGAAAAGAATGGACAGCGAATACAGTCATGATGACCCCCTCGGATCGGCAATGTGAAGGAGAGGTTTTTCGCCCCATATCGGGACAGGCACAATCCCCTCACAACACTCGGTTGTATACCCACGAGACGCTGGCGCCTATTGGTTAACACACGGTTAATCTTTGGCCGCTAACGCGCGTAATATCAGAGCAGGCTTGCGCGAACCGTGCCAGAAACCGTCCATTGGACCGGGCGATATCCGGATACCAACCGGTCAGGATGATTGTGCAAACAGACCGGAAAGTCTGGCGTGTGTTTCCCGATGCGTCAGGTCAAGATGGATGGGCGTCACCGAGATCCGCCCGTCGTAAACAGCGCGCAAATCCGTACCCGGCGGCGGGTTGGACTTCCGACCGCGAAACCCGAACCAGTGATAGGCCCGGCCACGCAAATCAACCCGCTCCTCTGAATAGACGGAAAACTGGTCACGACGTCCCTCCCGGGTTACTTCGACGGGCCCGGCGTCTTCGGGGTCGACATCGGGAAAATTGATGTTGATGGCAACGTCTGAGGGCCATCCTTCAGTAACCAATTTCCGGATGATGTCTGGCGCATGCGTCTGCGCTGTCTCCCAACGCACCTTGGCGCGGTCAAACCGGGACTGGGATAGCGCAATTGAGGGTATCCCCAGCACCATGCCCTTCAGGGCGGCGGCTACGGTTCCTGAATAGGTCAGATCCTCGGCAAGATTCTGGCCATTATTGACGCCGGCAAGGATGAGGTCAGGTTTTTCGCCGTCCAGAATGGCCGACACCCCCATCATCACCGCATCGGATGGGGTGCCATCAACGGCAAAGCGGCGTTCGTCGAACTCGTGAATACGCACCGGCTGGTGCAGGCTCATTGCACGCGAGGCGCCGGATTGTTCCTGCAAGGGGGCAACCACCCAGACATCGTCTGAAAGGGTTTTTGCAATCCGCTCCAGAACGCCCATCCCGGGAGCATGAATCCCATCATCGTTGGAGCAGAGAATACGCATGACCTGTTAATCCCTTGTCGTATGCGTTCCTGTCTTAGACGGATTGGCCGGAAACCCAAAGCAACTTTGAGCGTGACGGCAAAATCAGGGGGCCAGATCCTTGATCTCACATGAAGCCACAAGAATGCTCTCATCGAAGCGAGGCTCGGCACGACCAATAGCGGGCTTTTCGCGCACCCGGGGCGATCTTCGCGCACCGCCGTTAGCAGAAGATTAGAAAGATCGGCATTCCGTGTCCGAATTGCTCCTTCCCGCGACCCCATAATTTCCCGTCACGCCGAATGCGCCAAAGACAACAAGATCAACCTGTTGGCGGGCCATCTGGTTCACCCGCTCATTGCAAACAGTGTGAACAGTGCTCGATCGTCTTCGTTCCATTCTCGGCACCAGCCAGAGTGTCGGGCGTGTGTTATCCGATGCGCTCAAGACCACCCATATAGGGCCGCAGGGCAGCAGGCACAGTAATAGAACCATCAGTCTCCTGATAGTTTTCCATGACAGCGACCAGAGCGCGGCCAACCGCTAGCCCGGACCCGTTGAGCGTGTGTACGAAGGCGGTCTGCTTTTCCTGCGGGTCGGCCCGGTACCGCGCTTTCATGCGACGGGCCTGGAACGCGCCGCAATTTGAACAGGAGGAAATTTCACGGTAGGCACCTTGCCCCGGCAGCCAGACCTCAAGATCATAGGTTTTATGGGCCGAAAAGCCCATATCACCAGCCGAAAGCACCATGGTCCGGAAAGGCAGCTCAAGCCGTTTGAGGACGGTTTCTGCTGCTTGCGTCATCCGTTCATGTTCGGCTTCGGACTGGTCGGGTCGTGTAATCGAGACAAGCTCGACCTTCTGGAACTGGTGCAGACGGATCATCCCGCGTGTATCACGGCCCGCCGACCCGGCTTCAGACCGGAAACAGGGTGTCAAGGCCGTAAACCGGAACGGCAGCGCATCCGCCTCCAGAATATCCTCACGCACCATATTGGTTAGCGCAGCCTCAGCAGTCGGAATCAGCCAGAACTGTTCATGGGTCTGCGCGCTATCGAGGGTTTTCTTGATCGCCTTAGTCAACCGTTCCGGGCCCTCAGGCGTCTCCCGGAAAACCTCATTGATCCCGACAAGGGCCGCATCCAGCAATTCCTCACGTTTTGAAATGTCTGCGGCGGTGAAAAGGTCTTCGGTAAATTTTGGCAGCTGGCCCACACCGAAAATCGCTTCATCACGCACGAGATAGGGCGGGCTGATCTCTTCATAACCAAATTCTGTCGTATGCAGATCAAGCATGAACTGACCGAGCGCGCGTTCCAGCCGGGCGAGCGCGCCGCGCAGGAGCGCAAACCGGGCTCCCGACATCTTTGCCGCCGTTTCAAAATCCATGGCCGGGCCGGATGGCGCCTCAAGTCCCTCGCCAAGATCGAAATGCTGGCGCGCGCCTCCGGCGGGGCGGGGCTCGCCCCAACGGCGGATTTCCACATTGTCGCTCTCGTCCATCCCGTCGGGGACGTCCTTTGCCGGCGCATTGGGCAGGGAAGCAAGCATTCCGGCAAGGCTATCGCGAAGGGCTTTTTCCTCCCGCTCGAGCTCTGGCAGGGACTGCTTCAGCGCCTCCACTTCAGCGCGCAACCGCTCGAATTCGCTCTCATCGCCCTTTGCCTTGGCCGCTCCGATGGCTTTGGAGGCGGCATTGCGCTGCGCCTGCGCCTCATTCATCTCAACGGTAAGCGCCCGCGCTTTCTCGTCGAGGGCAAGGACCTCACCCGAAAGCGGGTCGAGCCCGCGGCGTTTCAGCCCATGGTCAAAAGCGCCAGGATTTTCGCGGATATCTTTCAGATCATACATAGCGCGGGCCTATAAGCCGTTCGTGCCCTGGCGTCTATGGCCGGGGCCTCCCTCCCAATATCCCCGGCCCTGAGCCGAGCCTCCCGCGACAGGCCAAAACCCCTCTTGCGGCGCGGAGCGAGACCCCGGACCGCGTTGTACGCGTTCGGGAATACGGGAACAGACACCTAAAGCGTCGCGGGCTTCAAGGGTCATGTTGACAGGCCTCTCGGTCGCGCGGCGGAATTGCCGAAGCCACCGGCCATGATCACCTCTCGGCGTTTCTTTTACCGCCCTCGGCACCAAGCCCTTCGGCCACTTCCTGATCAAAGGCCTCTTCCACCTTGTCCTGCCCCTTGATCATCGCTGCGACAAGAACGCCTGCGAGCGCTGATCGCGACCCCATCGCCCCTTGTTCCGGCAAGCCCGGGCCTGATATAAATACAGAAATGAGAAGGAAAAACCGATGTCCGTATCGCCGATTGAAAAGACCGAACCGCAAAAATTCGACTGGCGCGATCCTCTGATGCTCGACGGGCAGCTTTCGGATGAAGAGCGGATGATCCGTGACGCAGCCCATGGGTATGCGCAGGACAGGCTGATGCCCCGGGTGATCTCAGCCAATCGGGACGAACGCTTCGACCGGGAGATCATGACAGAGATGGGCGCCCAGGGCCTGCTCGGCGCGACGCTGCCGGAAGAGTATGGGGGCGCCGGGGTCAACCATGTCTCCTACGGGCTGATCGCACGGGAAATTGAACGGGTCGATTCCGGCTACCGCTCGGCCATGTCGGTCCAGTCCTCGCTGGTCATGCACCCGATCTATGCATTTGGCGACGAGAACCAGCGGCGTAAATTCCTGCCAAAGCTCGCGAGCGGCGCGCATATTGGCTGCTTTGGCCTTACCGAGACCGATGGCGGCTCGGACCCGGCAGCCATGCGGACGGTCGCCAAACCCGCCGATGGCGGCTTTGTGCTCAACGGCTCGAAGATGTGGATCACCAATTCCCCGATTGCCGATATCGCTGTGGTCTGGGCCAAGCTTGACGAGAAAATCCGCGGTTTTGTGATTGAGCGGGCGATGGATGGTTTTTCAACCCCGAAAATTGACGGCAAGCTCTCCTTACGGGCTTCCATCACCGGCGAGATCGTCCTTGATGACGTCTTTGTTCCGACTGAAAACCTTTTGCCAAATGTTTCCGGTCTACGCGGACCGTTTTCCTGCCTGAACAAGGCACGCTACGGAATTTCCTGGGGCGCCATGGGCGCTGCAGAAGCGTGCTGGTTTGCTGCCCACGCCTATGCCATGGACCGCATGGTTTTTGGCAAGCCGATTGCCGGCACCCAGCTCGTTCAGAAAAAACTGGCTGATATGCAGACCGAAATCGCGCTCGGCCTGCAAGGCGCGCTGCAACTTGGTCGCCTTCTCGACTCTGGCGCTTGGGTTCCCGAAGCGATATCGCTCATGAAACGGAATAATTGCGGTAAGGCCCTGGATATTGCGCGAACCGCCCGTGATATCCACGGGGGCAACGGAATTTCAGAGGAATACCATATTCTGCGCCATGCCGTTAATCTGGAGACGGTCAATACCTATGAGGGTACGCACGATATTCATGCCCTGATCCTCGGTCGTGCCCAGACAGGGCTCCAAGCGTTTATGTAAGCCAGCATGCCGACATTTATTCAGATAACTGATTGCTTGGCAAGACGCTTGCTGATGCCATGTTTGCGCACCGGTGTCGCAAGAAAATCATCAAAACCCTGTTCAAGCTGATTGTCACACGCATCGCATCCGCCGTACACGCAATGAAAGGAATATCCGCCATAGGGTCTGCCCGCTCTCGATCGTCTTCACCAGCCGCTTTGACCCAGCGGCGTTAAACGGGCATTCCCGTGCGGGTTCATTCGGGCTTTTCTCCGAGAAGATTTGAAGCTTGATAATTCCAGTCTCCTACACGAGGCCCGAATGGACAACCTGTTGAAAGCTCACATCTAGACTGCATTTACATTTTGTTGAGGCAAAACGCAGTCCAGATTTTCCAGGGGTCGCGCGTTCGAACCCAAGTCGATGGATGGGAACCATCGACCATCACAACTTTTGTGAACGCGCCTTAGAGGAGGGCGGTGAGATGGGAAAGGGCTTGCGCCTCTGTGATGACCTCCGCGTATTTGGCCTGCAGGTCCAACAGGTTCGCCTCATGGGGGCCAGGGTGTCGATCGCCGCAGGCATCGCGTACCACGAACGGCGCGAACCCGTGTTGCAATGCATCAAGCGCCGTGGCGCGGACGCAGCCGGATGTGGAAAAGCCCGTGACAATCACCGTGTCAATCCCCGTCGCGGTAAGCGTGGAGGCAAGGTGCGTGGCAAAGAATGCTGAGGCATAACGCTTGGTGATGATGAGATCGCCAGGCTGTGGCTGGAGGCTGGGGGGAAACACGCCGAGCGGCGATCCGGCCTCAAACGCCTTGAGGGCGGGAACCTTGCGGTAGAACAGGCCACCGTCGGCCCCGCCTTTGGCGAATGACACATTCGTGTAGATCACCGGAATGTCGGCCTCGCGCGCCGCTGACGCTAGCCGCATATTGCTGGCCAGCGCATCTTCCACCCCGGCATAAAGCGGCGAGATTGGGTCGAGATAGGCCATCACCACATCGACAATGACCAGTGCTGGGCTTTTCCCGAATGAGATCGAGCCATCGAAGACACCGGTATAGCTGTCCCTGATCTGGTCGATCTCGGTGCCCATCAAATGATGCCGCGCGATGCCAGGTCGTCGAGCTTTTCTTGTGTAAGGCCAAGCAACCCGCCATAGACCTCGCTATTATGTTGGCCGACAACCGATGGCGCGGGTGTGCGCACGCTGCCGGGCGTGGCCGACAGACGGGGCACGACATTTTGCATCTTCAGCTTGCCGAACCGCTCAGTCTCCACCTCGATGATCGCTTCGCGCGCCTGGAAATGCGGGTCTTCGATCATTTCGGGTGCGCGGTAGACTTTGCCCGCAGGAACCGAATGGGTGATCATCAGCGCATCAACCTCGGCGATGGTCATTGTGCTGGTCCAGGCGTTGATCAGCGTGTCCAGCTCGGCCTGGTTTTCGCCGCGGGCAATGTGCGTGGCGTAGCGGGGATCGCTGGCGAGTTCGGGCTGGCCCATGGCTTCTGCAAGCCGCACGAAAATAGCGTCCTTATTCGCCGCAATCATAAAATGACCATCGCTACAGCGATAAACATTAGAAGGCGCGACGCCGCGTAGCAGCGAGCCTGACCGTTCGCGGATGATTCCCGAATGGTCATATTCCGGGACCAGGCTTTCCATCACCTGCAGCACGGCTTCATAAAGCGCGGTGTCAATCACCTGCCCCTTGCCGGTAGAGCTACGCGCGTGGAGCGCTGCAAGCACGCCCATGCACCCATAGGTCGCCGTGAGGGTATCGCCGATGGAAATGCCCATCCGGCTGGGCGGACGATCGGGTTCGCCAACAATGTAGCGCCAGCCGCCCATCGCCTCGCCAATGCCGCCGAAACCAGCGCGGTCAGAATAGGGCCCGCTCTGGCCATAGCCCGACATTCGCGCGACGATCAGGCCGGGATTTATGGCGTGCAGCACATCTGGCCCCAGACCCCATTTTTCAAGCGTGCCGGGCTTGAAGTTTTCGATCAGCACATCGGCTTTGGCGACGAGCTGGCGCACCAGCGCCTGCCCATCTTCGACACGTAAATTGGCCGAAACCGATTTTTTGTTGCGGGCAACAACCTCCCAGTTGACCTTGTCATCGCCGAGGCCCCAGTCGCGCATCGGATCGCCCGCGCCGGGTGGCTCAACCTTGATGATATCGGCGCCCATATCACCCAGCAGCTGACCGCAAAACGGGCCCGCCAGCAACTGACCAAGTTCGATTACCCGGATGCCCTTCAGCGCACCCCTATTTATTCCCGCCTCGGTCATTCCTTATTCAGCCGCTTGAAGTGTTTGCCAGACGGGCTGGACAGGGGCCGGTAAACCGGTTTCCGCCTCACAATTGCGGCGAAGTGTTTCAATGTCAGGGCCATAGTTAAAGACGCTGAGCGGTGGACGTTCGGCGCGCATTCTGGTGCGCAACGCCTCGGTTGCGGTGGCATCGACGGTACCCTCATTATCGGCGATAACGCCATACACCCTGGCTCCTTCGGCGCTGACGAGGCCTTGCGATATTTCCCTTCCGACCAATTCGGGCGCGCGTTCCAGCGGATCGCCCCAGCCGCCGCCGCCCCATGTAATAAAGTGAAGCACATCTCCCGCCTCAACCGGATAGGCGTCAACCTTGTTGGCAATGACGATTTGCGTGCCATCGGGCTTTTCGATGATCTTGCGCGCACGCCTGCCCGGTTCGCCCCCATTCACGCCCCATGGCGGCACAAACCAGCGATCATCATGGGCTGAAATTGTGCCGGACGCAAGGAACCGGTAGGTTATGTGAATGCCATTGCCGCCGCGGTGCAGGCCCGCGCCACCGCTATCGGGCACGGCCTCGTAATTTTCGATGAGAAGCGGGAAATACCGTTCGAGGAACTCGTTGGGCACGTTGGTAAAGCCAGGCCAAAGGGAGTGGCCGTCTGGCCCGTCGCCCATCGGGCGGCCGGGAATGCCGCCAAAGCCGATCTGGAAGAGCTGAAACCACGCGCCCTTCGCGTCAAGCCCCGAATAGAACAGGTGCGGGCTTGAAGAAAAGCCTGCAGCATTGAGGAACTCCGGGGTCTTCTGGCCGAGCAGCCCGCCAAGCACATCGAAGATCCGGCCAAGCGCATGGGTCCGGCCCGAAAGCGCCGCGGGGAATTTCGGTTTGAGCAGGGAGCCTTCGGGAATCCGGACATCGATCAGGTCGTAGAACCCGTCGTTGAACAGAATTTGCGGATCGAACACCATGATCATGTAGATCCCGAAAAACATGCGGAACATGTTTTCGTTGAGAAGAAAATTGATTGAATATTCGCTCTGGGGATCGGTACCGTTAAAATCGAGCACCACGCGCTCACCCTCGCGCCACATGGTGCATTTGATCTTGAACGGGCCAGCACCCATACCGTCGTCGCAGATATAATCCTCGAAGGTTACCGGCTCCTCGCCGATGGCGCCGGCAATTAGCTGTTTCATGGCGCGGTGGTTGCGCGCAAGCAGCTCCTCGGTTGCCGAGATATAGACATCATCGCCAAAGCGGTCGGCCATTTCGATCACACGACGCGCGGCCACTCGGCACGATGCCACCAGCGCGTTAAGATCGGCCTGGCACCAGTCGGGCTTGCGTGTCTGAAACATCACCAGCTGCATCAGATCATCATTATATTCGCCTTTCTTCCAGATTTTTACTGGAGGAATGCGCACGCCTTCCTCGAAGATCGAACGCGAGTCGATCGGCATCGAGCCCACAACCTTGCCTCCGATATCGGCCTGGTGGCCAAACATTGCAGTATAGCCGATTATCCGCCCGTTCTTGAACACCGGCAGAAGCACCAACCAGTCGTTCGAATGGCTCACAGCGCCAGCACAACTATAAGGATCAGACAGCAAGATCATGTCGCCGTCTTCCAGAGTGCCGGCATACATATCCAGAAAGCCGCCGATAAAGCTTCCGAACTGGCCCACGATCATGCGTCCGGCATGATCGGCGATCAGCGGAAAGGCATCGCCTTGTTCGCGGATGCCGGGCGACATTGCGGTGCGCTTCAGCGTGGCGTCCATCTCGTTGCGCGCGTTACGGAGCGCGTTCTCGATGATATCAAGCGTGACCGGATCGATCGACACCTTGCGGAAGGGGGCGCTATTGGTCTGGATGATTGTCGCGGGCATTGGGTTTGCCTCCTCTTCAGGCCAAATTGATCAGGATGTTTCCGACGGGGTCGACAACCGCGATACACCCGGTTTCGATCAGGGTCGTGGAATCCATTTCGATGATAATCGCTGGGCCGGAGATCCGGTCGCCCTGGCGCAGCTTTGAGCGATCATAGATTACCGCCGCCTGCTCCTTGCCATCCATCCACAAGGTGTGGTCGCGCATTTTCGCGCTGATCGGATCGCCATTGCCAACGGGCAGCTCGGCGGCAGGCAGATCGAGCGCCTGACCAAGCGCGATGGCGCGCAGGTTTACGATTTCATGGGGCGTATCCATGTTGAATGTGAACAAACGCAAATGTTCCGCATCGAACCGGGCAAGGATACCGTCAATGCCGTCATGCTCCAGCGCCTCGGCCGTGATTGTCAGTGGAACTTCGAAGGCTTGCCCGGCATAGCGCACGTCGATTTCGAACTCGCTTTCGATGCTGGCTTCAGCAAGACCGTCCGAGAGCAGCTCGGCGCGGGTTTGCCTCGCCATGTCCTGGAGGATTGCGATCAATTCGCTCGCATTTGTATCTCCCGCAAGCCGCGAGAATGATCGCGCCGTTTCGGTGCGCATCCGCGTGGTTGCATCGCCCAGCGCACAGAGCACGCCCGGCGAAACCGGTGATACGGCAGGCCAACTGCTCATCAGGCGCGCCACTGCATTGATATGGAGCGGGCCAGCTCCGCCAAAGCCCATCAGCGCGAAGTGGCGCGGATCATACCCCTGCTGCACGGAAATCATGCGCAGCGCGCCGAACATGTTTTCATTGACAATATCGATAATACCCCGCGCGGCCGCCATAAGATCGATGTTAAGCGCGTCGGCGATCGTTTGCACCGCGCGCTTGGCGCCTTCGCGGTCCAGCTTGAAGCTGCCGCCCAGCAGGTTTTCGGGCAGATAGCCTAGCACCACATTTGCGTCCGTAACGGTCGGTAATTCGCCGCCCTTGCCATAGGCGACCGGCCCCGGCACAGCGCCGGCCGATTGCGGACCGACACGCAACGCCTTGGTCAATTCCGGCACATACGCGATTGAGCCGCCGCCAGCGCCGACGGTTTTCACATCAAGCGAGGATGCGCGGACCGAAAGATGCCCCACTTCGGTAGTGCGAACGCGGCGCGGTTCGAGATTTTCGATCAGCGCCACGTCGGTGGAGGTGCCACCCACATCGAGGGTCAGAATATTGCGCAGTCCCGAATTGCGGCCCACCCAAAGCGCACCAGTGACCCCACCGGCCGGACCCGACATGAGAATGTTGACGGGCTGCTCCTCCGCTTTCTGGGCCGACATCAGCCCGCCATCCGAGCGAAGCAGCGAGAGCTTGCCCTCCATACCGGATACCGCGAGTTTGCCCCGCAGGCTGGAGACATAGCGGCTCACAACAGGTCTCACCGCCGCATTGGCCACGGTCGTCAGTGTGCGCTCATATTCCTGCATCTCGGGCAGGACCAGATGGCTGAGCGACACGGGAATATCCGGCATCATCGCGCGTACCATCTCGCCAATGCGCGCTTCGTGTTCACCGTTCACATAGGCATTTATCAGCGACACCGTGATCGCCTCGACACCTTTTTCCTTCAGGTTGGCGAGCGCGGTTTTCACACTGGCCTCATCAAGAGGGCGCACCTCTTTGCCCTCAGCATCGATGCGTCCGCCGACAGTGACCGTGTCTTCCAGCGCCGCCAGCGGCGTGGGCTTGGGAAAGATGATCCAGCCTGCAAGGCCGCCGGGAACATAAGAGCGGGCAATCTGCAGCACATGGCGATAGCCTTCGGTAGTGATCAGGCCAACCCGCGCGCCTTTGCCTTCCAGGACCGCATTGGTGGCCACGGTCGTGCCGTGCAAGAAGTATTCGATTGCCTTGGGATCGATTTTGGCATTCTCGCAGATCGCATTGACGCCAGTGAGAATGCCCTCCGAACTGTCGGGAGGCGTGGAGGGTGTCTTGTGCCGCCAGAATGCGCCAGTTACCTCATCAAACAAGAGCAGATCGGTAAACGTCCCGCCAACATCCACGCCCAAACGGTACCCCATTTATGCTTCCTTTGCTGCCGCCGGGCGCGGGAAGCGCGGTGCCTGCGCCACCATGCCCGGCAATTTTCGTCCGATGATTTGCGAAAGCCATACGCTTGCTTCGACCAGGCGCTCAAGATTAAGGCCGGTGGCAATCCCGGCGCGTTCGAGCATATAGACCACGTCTTCGCTGGCAACATTGCCCGCAGCACCAGGGGCAAACGGACAGCCGCCAAGCCCGCCAAGTGCCGCATCGATAACACGGGCCCCTGCTTCGACGGCAACCCAGACATTGGCAAGGCCAGTACCACGAGTGTTATGAAAGTGCACCCGCACCGGTAGGGGCGCGATGGCAGCAGCGACGGCCGAAACCATCCGCGCCACCTGCGCCGGATTACCGACGCCGATCGTATCAGCCAGCGCGATCTCGGCGGGGCCTGCCTCAGCAAGGCGGGATGCCATTTCCACCACATGGGCCTCGCGCACTTCGCCCTCAAACGGACAGCCGAAGGCACCGCCGATAGTGACCTGTCCGGTCAGACCGGCAGCCCCGGCACGGGCGATGATCGCCATGGCCGCGTCGACCGATCCATCGCTGGTCTGGCCCTGATTGGCCATTGCAAAAGTGTCGGTAGCCACCGCCACCGCGCCAAGCTGGTCGATCCGACCGGTACCGATCGCCCGTTCAGCCCCG
>CAYSMJ010000027.1:0-24226 GCA_964432075.1 uncultured Caulobacterales bacterium
ATTCAAAGCTGTCGGGCTGGTCCTTTGCCGGTCGTCGCGTCGCCATAGGGTCATTTCCTTTCGGGTTTGACCGCTATATAGATCTGGCCTTGCGCGCGCGAAAGCCCCGGCGGGCGTTTCCCCGACCGGGGCGCACGGTTCGTCGCAACAGCAGCGGGTTTGGCCCGCGCGCCTCCTGCCTGCTTTGGCTGTTGCCGTTGCTGCGTTTTGTCCTGCCGCCAGAGGGGCTTTAACTGTCAGCAAAGCCGACTGACGTCAGTCGCGGGCGAACCGGTTGGTTGCCCGCACAAGCGCGTCGATGATTCCGGGTTCGCTTGCCGCGTGACCCGCATCCTGAATGATCTGAAAATCGGCTTCCGGCCAGGCCTGTGCCAGTTCCCAGGCGGTTTTCGCCGGGGTCACGATGTCATACCGGCCCTGAACAATGACACCCGGAATATGCCGGATCCGGCCGACATTGGCGATCAGTTGATCGTCGGCTTCAAAAAAACCGCCGTGAACAAAATAGTGCGACTCGATCCGGGCAAAAGCGAGCGCAAACTTCTCGCTCGCAAAGCTCTCGACACGCTCCGGGGCTGGCAGGAGCGAGACGGTTTTTCCTTCCCACTGGCTCCAGGCCCTCGCACAGGCAAGGCGTTCATCAGCATCAGCGCCGGTGAGCCGGCGATAATAGGCCGCCATCATGTCGCCGCGCTCTGCGGGCGGGATTGGCTCGACAAAGCCCGCCCAGTGCTCGGGGAAAATCCAGTTTGCCCCTTGCTGATAGAACCATTCGAGTTCGCGGCGGCGCAGGGTGAAAATGCCGCGCAAAATGAGCGCCGTAACCCGGTCGGCGTGGGTCTGCGCATAGGCAAGTGCCAGGGTTGAGCCCCAGGACCCGCCAAAAACCTGCCAGCGGTCAATGCCCAGATGGCCGCGCAAAGTTTCCATATCGGCAACAAGATGCCAGGTCGTGTTGGCCTCAAGGCTCGCATGGGGCATGGATTTGCCGCAGCCGCGCTGGTCAAACAGAATAATGCGGTAGCGGTCAGGATCGAAATAGCGCCGCATGGATGGCGTCGACCCGCCGCCGGGCCCGCCATGACAGACCACCACGGGCTTGCCGGCCGGATTGCCTGATTCTTCAAAATAGACCCTGTGCCCATCACTTACCGGAAGTATGCCGGAACGAAAGGGCTGGATCGCTGGAAACAAACTGACCCGGGACTGCTTTTCAGGGCTGAAATTCATCGAACCTTATTGTATAACCTGCGTTAAGGAAGAAAGGGCCTGCCGGGGCAGGTCCTGCTGGTATGACGGCGCTAGGGTTGGCAGGGCCGGGCACCCTGGTTACACAATTTCCGGAATGTTGCCAGCGTCGCGGGCAACGACGGACTGGTACCCCCGAGACCCGTCGGACACAGTAAGGTGCGTAAAGAAGGGCTTTAGCGTGCGGTTTCAGGTTCCATTGCACATGGTGGCGTGCCTGTTTTTGACAGTCCTGTCCACAGGCGGTTGCGTAACCGTTTTAACGCCCCCACCCGGGTTCAAAACCGCAGACGCCCCGCCTGAGAGTGCTGAACAGACGGCCCTGCGCGCTGTTTCCGACAAGCTGTTTGATGTCCCCTGGCCTGAAACGAAGGAGCGCACCGTCGCCGATCGGGCTGCCCGGATTTTTCTGGGAAAAAGCACATCGGATGAGACGACGCCGGCCCACACCCTTTATTGCGCAAATCTGGCCAAACAGGCCGCCGCCATCGATACGTTGGCTGTCACGGAAGTCTCCCTCCTGCTTGCCGATGCTGCCGGTCATCTCAACGCGGCCGATGACCTTGCTGAAAAAACAGCCGCCTTGACCGCGGACGAAACACCGCAATTGCGCCTGCTTGAGCGCAGCATCACACAACTGCGCACCCTGCGGACCGTGTATACCAGTGCCCTGTCTGAACTCGGCGCCGAAGAGGCCGCTATTCAGACAATACGCGAGGCCTTCCTCGCCCGAACCGAACGGCTTGGCATGATCGCCGACACGATCGCCGACTCCATGAACCGCGGACAAAGCCTGCCCACAGAACAACCGCAGCTTGCGCCCGTGCCTGCGGTTTCGGTCTCGGCGCTCACCCGCGGTCTTTAAGGCGTTTGCGTCTGGAGCGGGAACGCGTAAGGGGCGCGGGCGGCGACCCCAATTGAGGAGTGATACCCATGCCGATCCACGCCCTGATAAGCCATATGCCGGGAGAGCCAGAAAGCCTTGTTTATGAAACGATCGATCTGGCCGAGCCCGGCGAGCATCAGGCAAGGGTGCGGGTTCATGCCGCCGGCGTTAATTTTCCCGATACTCTGGTTATCCGTGATCTCTACCAATTCAAACCACCCCGACCCTTCGCGCCGGGGGCAGAATTTGCGGGCATCATTGAAGCAACGGGCAGCGCTGTCAGCGGCTTGAAGGAAGGCACACGTGTGCTCGGTATGCTGACGTCCGGCGCCTTCCAGACTGCCATTAATGTTGATGCGAATAGTATTGTTCCTATTCCGGATGAAATGTCGTATATTGATGCAGCTGGTTTTTTGTTTACCTATGGAACTTCCCATTATGCACTCAAGGATCGCGGCAGCCTCAAGTCCGGCGAAACCGTCCTTGTTCTTGGCGCGGCCGGCGGCGTTGGTTCAGCCGCAATAGAACTGGCCAAAGCGATGGGCGCACGGACAATCGCTGCTGTCTCAAGTGCGGAAAAAGCAGCCTTCTGTGAAAGGCTTGGCGCCGATGCCACGCTCGTCTATCCGCGCGGGCCGCTGTCACGGGACGACCAGAAAGCGCTGTCCGGCGAGATCAAGGCCCTCGCCGGGGACGGTGTTGATGTGGTCTATGATGCGGTTGGCGGCGATTATGCCGAGCCGGCCCTGCGGGCAATGGCCTGGGAAGGCCGATATCTCGTGGTGGGCTTTCCGGCAGGTATTCCGGCCATTCCGCTCAACCTGACCCTTCTGAAAAGCGTTCAGATCGTCGGGGTTTTCTGGGGCGCAGCCATCATGCGCGATCCTGCGGGCCATCGCCGCAATGTCGGCGCGCTTTTCGACCTGTACCAATCGGGAAAAATTCGTCCCCGGATCACCGAGACGTTCCCCTTGCAGGACGGCGCAAAGGCGCTCCGGAAGCTGATGAACCGCGAGACAGCCGGCAAGCTTGTCCTGACCATGGACTGACCCCGCGCGTTACATGCCCTTTGAAAACATCTCCGGGCGTAGAACAGACCGGCCCTCCGGCCACAATTCCTCACAGGCCGACGCCTCGCGGGTATACTGGATCGACTCGATAAGCCAGCGTTCGTCCTCCCGGGTCAGGGTGAAAAGATCAACCCCGCAATGGGAAAGCTTTTCGTTGACCCAGGCCTCATAAGGAGCCCAGACCAAGGCAAGATTTTTCCGCTGCAGGACAATTGGCGACCAATAGGGTTCTTCCACTTTTGGGAAGGTGCCGGCACGAATGTCGTCGGTGATCCGCGAGAAATCATTGCGGCGCACTGGTGTTCCCTCTGCCTCCGGATTGGTCGACAAAACAAGGGCATCAGGGCGCGTGACGGCCAGCAGTGCTGTCTCGTCAGCATCAAGGAAGGCCTCAAAAAAGTCGTCGACCGTCTTGAGAATGGCCGAGCGGTCAGGCGCGGCCATCGGGTCATAACCCTGTTTCGCCTGCGCGGGGGCGACAGGCTGCGCCTGCGGCGCGCGAACCGGGCGATCTGTTTCAACCGTCGTACAGGCTGAACTGACCAACGCCAGCATGATTGTGCAGAGCGCTGGCCGACACCGGCCTACAAAACTCCGATCCATCGCGTTTCCCGTTCACCCTTCTTTTATGATGAGTATATGCGAGACAACCGGCCACATGCCAGTGGCAATTTCAGGGCATCGCCCCTACAAAAAAGCGAGGACAATCCATTCGGCCGCGAGGGCCGGTTTTTCCTCTCCCTCGATTTCGAGCCGAACGGCATATTTCATTCGGATCTGACCGGGCACCCGTTCATTCACATCCATCAGGGTAAAGCGCCCGCGCACCTGTTTGCCGGCTCGCACCGGGCTCATGAAGCGAAGCTTGTCAAAGCCATAGTTCAACCCGAAACGAGCATCTTCAACAATCAGCACACCGCCCAGCGCAGCGCAGCGAGACAGGATTGAGACAAGCAAAAACCCGTGGGCGATCGTTCCGCCAAGCGGCGTTAACGCAGCTGCCTGCGGGTCGACATGAATAAACTGGTGGTCCTCGGTCACGTCGGCGAAGGCATTGATGCGTTCCTGGTCTATCAGGAGCCAGTCCGACAGCCCGGTCTCCCTGCCAACCCAGTCTTTCAGAGCATCGGCCTTGATGGTCTTGCTTTCACTCATCATCCCTACCTTCTCGTCAGTCTACGCTTAATGTCGGAGGATGCTGAAGCGCAACCCGGCGTATTGTCACCTTGTCAAATTTCTCCGTACCCAGCCTTGGTAAAGGCTGCGGTGACAGCCAAAGGCGTTCCGGGACCTTGAACCCGGCAAGATGTTCCGCAATGTGCGCTCGCAGGTCTTCAGGGCTCAGCGTGCGCCCTTCCCTCGGCCGATAGGCAATACCCACCCGTTCGCCAAGGACATTGTCGGGCACCGAAAAAACAACCGCCTCGCCGAGATCGGGGTGGGTGTGGGCGCAGTTCTGCACCTCCAGCGAGGCGACATTCTCCCCGCCGCGGATGATCAGATCCTTTTTGCGGTCGACGATATATAAAAAACCTTCCGCATCGATCCTGCCAAGATCGCCGGTGCGAAACCAGCCATCAGGGGTGATCGCACGGGCAGTTTCCTCCGGCAGGTTGAGATAGCCACGAAAATTGGCAACACTCCGGATGCAGACTTCCCCGACCTCACCTGCCGGCAGATCGCATTGCTCATCATCAGCACTGACAATCTTGATATCGGTCACCGGAGGCACCGGGCGACCAGTTGAATCAGGACGTTCCAGGTAGGCATCAAAAGAGATCAGGGTGCCAATCGCATTTGTCTCGGAAAGACCGTAGGCAGACGTCGGGTTCGCCCCCGGAAAGGCCTTGACAAGACGCCCGACCTGCTCCGGCGGGCGTTTTGCACCACCCGAGCCGATATCACGAAGCGAAGGCATGGAAACCGTTTTTGCGATTTCCACAAGGTCATGGGACTGGCTTGGAACACCGACAAAATGGGTCAGCTTCTCTTCGTTGACCACTCTGGCCGCTTCGGCCGGATCCCAGCGATACAGCATACAGATCTTCCGTCCTGCAAGCCACGAAAGCATGAAAATATTTTGCGCACCGGTGACATGGAAGAGCGGAATTCCCAGAAGGATTCCCGGATTGTCTCCAAAATAGCTGACCCCGCCGCTGGCTTTCTTGATGGCTTCGGCAACATACCACCAGGACATGACCGCATTGACACAGCTGCGATGGGTGAGAATGACCCCCTTTGGCCGGCCAGTCGACCCGGACGTGTAGAGAATACAAAAATCATTATCAGGATGAATATCTGCCGGCGGCATCTCGGTTGTTTCGTGCCGGTCGATCAGTGTTTCGTAACTCGCAGCAGCACAGGGTACCGCGTCGCGGACACTGATGATCCTGAGACCGAGTTTATTCTGGCATGGCTCAAGATAACCAGCCCGCTTTGCATCGACGAAGACGATCTCTACCTTGCTGTCCCTGATGGCAAATTCCAGTTCCTCCGTATGCCACCACGCATTGAAGGGCACGACAACCGCGCCGCATGAGACGATTGCCATGTAGATCACACACCATTCGGGATAATTCCGCATCGCAAGCCCGACACGATCACCGGGCTTTACCCCCATTTCCTCACGCAGGGCGTGGGCAAGCTGGCAGGCTTTTGTCCAAGCTTCGACAAAACTCATCCGCTCGCCCTCATAGACGGCAAAATCTCGGTCGCCATGGTCAAGTCCCATCCGGAAGAATTCGCCCAGCGTTGACGGCGCATTTTTGAACACCCGATAGGTATTGCCGCGGATTTCCGCCTCGCCAACGGCAAAACGCGGGTCTTCCATAAGAAGATGCATGCCTGCGGTATAGACCTCTTCAAGCCTCGGATTGGGTCTGGCGTCTTCGGTGGACGTGGCGGCCATCGTGAAAGTGTACTCCGTGCTCAGCAATTGGGGCCCGGCGAGCCCGGGCGCCTTCAATGTACCGTACCGCACGGGCATGGGCGCGAAAAGAATTGATCGCAGTCGCCAGCCCTCAGGCCGCAGGTCGCATATGCGCGCCTATCTTTTTGAGTACTGGGCGAACAAAGCCCATGACCTGCGCCTCGATACCGGATGGAGCCCCCTCTGCGCGCCAGACCAGAAAAAGAGCGCCCAGATAAACCATTGCCCCGAATGCAATATCGAGGACAAGGCGGATCACAAGGGGCAGATCGCCGAGCCAGTCACCCAGAAGCGGCGGCTTGATCACCAGAAACCAGAGGCTCATGAGGGTAACCGCAATAATGCTGCGGCGCGCGACGAAAAGCGGCTGCGCCATGGATTGGCCAGAGATCTGAGCATATAGCCAGAGTTGAAAGACCACATACAAGATGGACAATCCCGCTCCGGCATAGACCGCGCCCATAAAGCCATATGTCAACGCTGCCCAGATGAAGACCGGGATTTTCAACAAAAGAAAGCCGGTTTCACGGATAAAAATCAACCGGACCCTGTCGGCGGCAACACCGTAATAGTGCGTCGTCAGGACAAAAGCCTGGAATCCAAGCGCGGGCGTGATGATCTGCAGCACCGGAATGGCGCCAAGCCATTTTTCACCGAGAACTAGCCGGACAAAATCCGACGCCACCAGCGCCATCCCGAAGGCAAGCGGCAAGGCGATCGCCGCAAGCGCGCCGGTGCCGGCGAGAAATACCTGACGCATCCGCTCCGCATCGTTCTGGGTTTCGCTCAGTCCCGGATAGATAGCCCGCGCAATCGGCTCGGCGATATCGGCCGTGATCAGATTGGCAAGCTGGCCGCCAAGATAATAGATACCGGTCGCCGGGATGCCGATGACGCGGCCAAGGATGAAATTTTCCATCTTGTTGTTCAGGGTTATGACGATACTGGCCCCGGCGATCCAGCCGGACAGACCCAGCGTCCGCCGCCAGGCCGCCAGCGACAGGCCCGGGCGATAGGGACGAAAAACATAGGAGGCACAAAGCTGTACAGCCGCGCCGCTTATCAGGCCAAGGATCAAGGCCCAGTAGGACCGAAACAGCAGCGCTGCAGTAATCGAAACAATGACCGCGACAAGCTTGTCCAAAAGGCTGGCATAGAATTCCCGCGAAAAGTCCATCTCGCGTTCGAATTCGAAAAAGCGCGGATTCACAAGCCCGCGGAACAAAGGCACGAGCGCAATCGCGGCAAAAACGCCAACAAAGCGGGGGTCTTCATAGAAGGCGGCTGCACCAAACCCGCCAAGGGCCACGATTAGAGCGACAAGCACGGCGCGGATCAGTGAAATCGTAAACAATGTATCAATGTCGGCCCGGGACATGTCGCGAAATTTCACCACAGCCTGACTGATCCCGAGATTGGAAAATCCGTGCACCATCTGCATGGCTGTGACCGCAACGGCAATCAGGCCAAAATCCTCAGGGACCAGCAGACGGGCAACAATAATCGTATTGAAAAAACCAATAGCACGCATGACAAAACGGGCACTGACGATCCAGGCCGTACTTCTTGCCACCCGCGCACCAAGCGAGGCGCTCGGCGCCGCCTGTACTGGCTCTTGATCTGGTCTGGTCATCATCGTCCACACTGGTCCGGATCGCCGGCTTGCCGGATGCCCGCGCGCAGCACCAAGGGTGTTACAAGCGTTACCAAAACGCGCAAGACCCTTGCATTTTCCCGGGTCTGCCCCCAATCCCTGAGTTTCACTTTCGTGCAACCAAGACAAATATCAATGCCAAACCACTCCGCCCTGATTACGGTCATGATCGATGCAGCCCGAAAGGCGGCCAGAGGCCTTGTCCGCGACTTCGGGGAGGTCGAGGCCTTGCAAGTTTCACGCAAAGGCATCGCCGATTTTGTCAGCGCAGCCGATCTGCGCGCGGAACAGACCATCTTTGAAACCCTGACCCATGCCCGGCCCAAATATGGCTATGTCATGGAGGAGCGCGGCGAGGCAGAGGGGAGCGACAAGTCCAACCGCTGGATTGTCGACCCGCTCGACGGAACCACCAATTTTCTCCACGGGATCGGCGAATTTGCTGTCTCCATCGGGCTGGAGCGCGACCGCCAGCCCTATGCCGGGGTCATCTTCAACCCGATTTCCGATGAACTCTACTGGGCCGAGAAAGGCGCCGGAGCCTGGCGGAATGATAACCGGATGCGCGTGTCTGGCCGGCGCAACCTTGAAGACTGTCTGTTTGCCTGCGGGCTGCCGTTTTCGGGCAGACCGGGCCGCGCGCGTGCCCTGCGCGAAGCCGATCTCGTTTTGTCCAAAACAGCCGGCATCCGCCGGATGGGCTCCGCCGCTCTTGATCTCGCAGGGGTTGCCGGCGGGCGGTATGATGCTTTCTGGGAGCACGGACTTCATGCCTGGGATGTATGCGCCGGGATCGTGCTTGTGCGCGAGGCTGGCGGTTTTGTCAGTGAAACCGATGGTGGCCGCGATCCGCTCCATGGCAGTTCGATCATCGCTGGCAATGCCGAGATCTTTGAGACCGCCCGATCCCTCATTCGCACCGCCGAACAGGTCGGTCAGCGGCAGTCATAATGGCGATACCGCCAGCGTACGGACTGGCTGTCGATAGTTTCATCCACGAATACCGCGCGCATATTATACGCATCACAATGGGCCTGGGCCTCGCGGACGAGGCGCTCCGGGTCGTAATTATAGGGATCATAGGGGATCGATACCGAAAGGTCGGCATTGGGTTCGATGGGCTTGTTGGCACAAGCAACAAGAGTGTTGACGCCGCCGACAACAAGCAAAGCGCGCAAGATCGCTCGCGGCGTGTTCCTTCTTAACCCATTCATCACTGGCATCTTTCTGACCCCGCACCCCGACTTTACCCATTCTATAGCAAATGGCGTGCAACCAGGATACCGGTCCGGGTAGACGGGGCCTCGGGGCGCCAAAAAAAGCCTGCCCGGCGATCCGGGCAGGCGCACAAGTCATCTGACCGTCAAAAGCCGATCAGGCGGCGTTCTGGTCCTTCAGAACCTTCACATTCGTCACATTGTCGCCATTGATCGCAACCCGTCGCGGTTTCTTGGCCTCCGGAATTTCGCGGTGCAGCTCAATGTTCAGGAGCCCGTGAATGAGGCTCGCACCCGTGACGGACACATGTTCGGCGAGCTGGAACCGGCGTTCAAAACCACGGCCGGCGATGCCCTGGTGCAGGAAGTCAGGGGACTCATCGCCGTCTTGACGCGAACCAACGATTTTCAATTCGTTTTCGTGGATTTCAATGTCAATATCCTGTTCGCCAAAACCGGCGACCGCAAGAGTAATCCGGTAATCATCATCGGAGACCCGCTCGATATTATATGGCGGATATCCACCTGTCTCGACTTTCTGATTCATCGACTCAAGCAGGTCGAAAACCCGGTCGAAACCAACAGTCGAGCGATAGAGAGGGGTAAGATCATAAGTACGCATGGTGTTTTCCTTCTTCGTTAAGCAAGGGTTGAACAAGGCCGGAAAATAATGAAGACGCCCCAAAACGGGCACGCCAATTCTCCCGGACCGCGGTGCAACAACGCCACCGCCCCACCCATGTTGGATTTGAGGCTTGCAATTTCAAGGCACTGGCGGGATGCGCAGCGGTAAATTCCCTGCTAGAAAACGGCAAACAAGGATCGGATCAGACGTAATGATACCCAAATCTATCGCCTGCTCTATCGGGGCAGGTCTGGCCGGGATGCTCCTGATTGCCTGTGCCGACAGTGCGGAAAACGCGCACACCGAGTCGGCACAGACACAAACTCAGATTAACAGCAACGAAACGACCGACGCCCGGGAGCCTGTTGACCCGCTGGTGCGTGCGGTTGCCGGCACTCATCGCACCGAGGCCGAAAAGGCGCGCGATCAGTATCGCCATCCGGTAGAAACGCTTGAGTTTTTGGGCTTTTCCCCTGACCTGACCGTGATTGAGGTCTTTCCCGGCGGCGGATGGTATACGAAAATTCTGGCCCCAGCGCTGGCAGACGGGGGCGGGCAGTATATTGCCGCGCACTTCGACCCCGGCGACAGCGAGCGTCGCCAGAGAAGCCTCGCCGCCTTTGGTGAACGATTTGCCGATCAAACGCTTTATGGCAGGATTAAGGTGACCACCCTGGGCGGTGACGCCCCGATGGCACCGGCGGCTTCCGCCGACATGGTGCTGACCTTTCGCAACGTCCATAACTGGATGGGCGCGGGTCTTAGCGACGACATCTTTGCAGCCTTTTTTGAGGCCCTGAAACCGGGCGGGGTGCTTGGCCTTGTGGAACACCGGGCCGCCCCTGACAGCCCGCAAGATCCGCGGGCCCGGTCCGGCTATGTGACCGAGGCGGTCGTGATCGACATGGCGACGCGGGCCGGTTTCGTTCTCGACGGCGCGTCGGAAGTCAACGCAAACCCTCAAGACACCCGCGACCACCCTTTCGGCGTCTGGACCCTGCCCCCGGTTCGCCGCAATTCCGCAACACGGGTGCCCGATCCGACCTTCGACAGGGCCAGATATGATGCCATCGGTGAAAGTGACCGGATGACGATGCGGTTCCGCAAGCCGGCCACGCCTGGCAGTCGTGACAGCCGTGAGTAAAGCGCAAACCACAGCCCCTACAGTCCCTGGCGCCGAGGCACTGGACAAGACCGGCGCAGCCATGCTGGCCGCGGCTGAGGCCTGTTTCAAAACCCCATTTGGCGGCAGCTTGCTGATTGAAACAATGCCGTCCCAAAGACCGGGCCAGAATGAACAGCCAAGCCTTGCGTTGTTTGTCGATGGCACCCGGGACCCGCCACAAATTATGTTGCCGCCTCGTGATGCTCCCCCACCCACAGCCGACTGTCGCTGGGGCGCAAGCCCGGCAACGCTGGAACGCATTTTTAACGGCGACCGAAATCTCGCCAGTGCCTTTATCGCTTGCCGGCTTGTGATCAGCGGCGATATGGCCGTCATGGCACGGATCACCCTGACGGGCCGGGACCGAACACGTCAGCGCCCGGGACAATCGGGTGCGCCAACGGTCAGCCTGCAAAATAGCCCGTAAACCGGAAATCACCACCGAACTCGCCAAGATCATTGTCATGTCCGAACAAGCCCAGCCAATCCCAGCCGTCAAAACCAATGCCATGGAGGCAAAGCTGCCCCCACGGTCAGGGCTTCCCATCATCGAAGGACGCGAGGAAGCGCCCTTTATCGTCATTGATGAAAATCCAGTGCCGGAGGGTGGACAATGTTTCTCTGCGCGGATGACAGACGGCGAAACCATGCGTGTTGCAACCTTTCCCGCGACAGCGCCGGAAACAAAATCGCTGATGCTCGTCACGGGCCGATCAGAGTTTATCGAGAAATATTTTGAGACAATTACCGACTTGCAGGGTCGCGGCTTTGCCATCACCGCCATGGACTGGCGTGGCCAGGGACACTCAGCCCGAAGCCTGTCGGCCCGCGAAATCGGTCATATTGATGACTTTACCACCTATCGCGCGGATCTGGAGGCGGTGCTTGAGGGAATTGCAAAACCCTTCTCGAAAAGCCCGCTTTATCTCATGAGCCATTCCATGGGCGGGCCGCCGGTTCTTGATCTGCTGGTCAATGAACACCCGGTTGTTTGCGGTGCGATCCTTTGCTCTCCGATGACAAACTTTTACCGGTCAAAACTCAAGCGCCAGCTTGTCCATTTTGTGGCGGAATCTGCGGTTAGGGCAGGACTTACGGAAAAGCCTGCCATCGGCGTGAAGGAATATTCCCACCAGTTTGAAGGAAATATTCTGACATCAGATGAAACCCGCCACAGCCGCTTTCGGCGTCTTCAGGAGGCAGCCCCGGAGGCAACAATCAGTGCCCCAACCTATGGCTGGGTCAAGGCGGCCCTTGATATTATCGCAAAAATGCACGAGCCGTCATTTCTGGAAAAACTTCAAGTTCCGGTCCTGATCATCTCGGCGGGGCGCGACTATCTGATTGATTCCGATGATCATGCTGTTCTCGCCGAGCAAAGCCCGATGATATCGCGGGTCGTGATCAGGCATGCCTTGCATGAAATCCTGATGGAACGCGATGTCTTTCGGGCGCAGTTCTGGGAAGCCTTTGATGGGTTTGTAAACGCCCATTGAGATTTCAGACAAGCTCGTCCAGAACCTGATCAAGCACGCCGAGCTTTGCCGCCCAGCCATGATTGGCGACGACAAATGCCCTCGCTGCCCGCCCCATGGCCTCATTTTCCGCGCCGCCCTGCAAGCGCTGAACAACAATCCGGGCCATGGCCTCAGACCTCGGCTCGATCTGCAAATGGCGCCCGGGAACGCCGTCAATCCCGTCGGCAGCACCTGGACTGGCCAGAACCGGCCTCGCCATTGCCATCGCTTCGAGTACTTTATTCTGTATACCACGCGCGATCTCCAACGGGGCGACCGCAAGGTCGGACCGTTTGAGCCAGGGACGAACATCGTTGACCCGGCCGGTCACCAGAACACCGGGTCCTTCCCGAAGCCTGATCACGTCCCTTGTCGGTCTTGCGCCAACGATCGCAAAACAGGCATCCGGCAGGCTGGCTCGCACGCCAGGCCAAACGGTTCTGGCAAACCATTGCACGGCCTCAATATTCGGGGCGTAATCCATCGCACCGACAAAGACGGCAAGCTTTCCCGTCGCGGGAATATCGGGATCCGGCTCGAAATCACTCAGCGGGTCAAAAAATACCGTATCAACACCATTTTCCAGTACGATTGGTGCTCTTTCGACACCAGCCCGGGCTGCAAACACAGCCGCTTCCTTTTGCGTGACGGCAAAACTGTGGTGCGCTTTGTTGAGAATTTTTGTTTCATAATCAACAAGGCGGCGGCCCTCGCGCGCAAAAAGCGCTGCCATGACACCCTTTTTCTGTTCAGCGTAGGCGGACCATTTTGCGGCGTCGCTGTCGCAGAAATCGACAAGCGTCGGAATTTGCGCCATTGACGGCGCCAAAAAAGGCACGACCGCCGCAGAAAACCCGATCTGTGCCCGCACCGTAAACCTGCCCTGCACCGAATGAACATATTGTGTCATTGCCTGGCCAGGATAAAAGGACAATGTCAGGGGCGCGCCCGTTAAAAGCCCGCTCAGGCTACGGAGTTTCGCAAAGCCGCGGTTTATACGTACAAACCGGCTGGACGCGGCCATATTCCTTAATTTCTCACGATACTGTAGATCGCGGGAATCGTCGATAAAACACCCCAGATGGACATTATACTGCGTACATAAATGCTGAAACTGGTGCCATGACCTGATCTTGTCGCCCTTGTCCGGTGGATAGGGGATCCGATGGGCGAGATAGAGAAGATGCGGGCGGTCCGTCACCCGAAATGCCTTGCAAGAGCAGCCCCGCCAAGCGTTGCAAGCGGGACCGGCAGTTTTTTCCAGATCCGGGTTGCCAGTCTGTATCTGGGGCTGTTTGGGTTGATTTCAGGCAGGCTGTCACAGCCCAGAAGACCGAACTGATAGGTCAGCGGTTCTGGCTCGATCCCCCAGGTCTTTTTGAATCCGAAGCTGCCCGCTCCGACCTTGCTGCGACCGAAATCAAACCGGGTACACCCTTTTTCGATCGCTCGCAGGATCTGACACCAGTAAACATAATCGAACCCGCGCAAACCGCGCGCTTGCGGTAATGCACCCACATAATAGGGCATGACCGTGCCTTTGTGGTAAAAACTGACAAGCGAAGCGACGGGGACACCCTCAGACAGGACCGTCATAATTTCACAATCGTCCTGAAATTTCTTGATCAGCTTCCTGATGAAGACCCGCGGAAATACCGGGGTACCGAGATCACGCAAGGCATGCGCATAGAGACGGTGAAACCGGTCCACATCCGGCGAAGTGTCGAGGACCAGCCGCCCTTCCCCGGCAAAGCCGATGGCCTTGCGGATTTCAGCGCGCCGTTTGCGCGGAATTACCTTGAGCATATGCTCTTCGCTGCCACCAATTGGCATCTCAAACCCGCAATAAAGATCGCTTCGCGATTGCCAGCCGCAAATCATCGGCAGGTCTGATCGTAGCTCGACATAGTCACAGGCTTCTGCCCGGCCAATCGCCAGGGCTTCCTCGGCGAGTGCATGGGCGATCCCATCATGTTCGGCAAGAATACCGCCGCCAACCGTAAAAGCGGTTGAAATCAGTGCACGGCCGGTCAGGGGACTGCGGATCAGGACAAGCGGCAGAATTCCACAGAGCCTGCCGTCTTTTGACAACGCCGCAAGGGCGATGGTTTTATGCTTGTGAACCGAGCGGATCGCTTCAAGCCATCCCCAGCGATGGAAAAACGTACTCTGATCATGCTTTTCGACGAAACTCTCCCAGGCCTGACGATCGGACGCCTCAAGCCGCCGGAGGTCAAACCCGCTTTCCGCCACGATGACCGGGGCAGCGGCAGTCGGCACTGTTTCGGTCATCACAGGGCAATAGCATCCGGTTCATGGTCATTGACCGAGCGAGCGGTGTGGTCAGGCTGATCGACCAGTCCAAACACCCGGTCGATCCGATCCCAGGAAAAGTCCTGACACAAAGTCGCAAGCTTGCCACACATCTGATCAAGATTGAGATAATGACGTAATTTGGATTTACGAGTGGCGCAATCAATCCGTGGTTGATCAACATCAACCTCCCAGGGGTGAAAATAAAAAATCAACGGCCCGTCATGCTCGACCTCGGCACGCCGGATCAGCCGGCGCGCAAGCGGATAGGGCATGGCCCGGAACCAACCGCCGCCGGCACAGGAAATACGACGTCCAAAAACGCTCGTGGTCGCAACCGGAAGCTCGCGGAACCCGTCCCCCGGGACCGGCCTGTAAGCCGTTTGTGGCGCCTGCGGATCGCCATAATGATCATGGGCAATCGGATGGGTGCTCGACGAATAGAGATATTCCTCTTCGGCAAGGATCTCATGGGCAAATGGAGTCCGTTTGTCGATGGAAAAGCCGGCTGCGCGATAGCCGACCACACGGACACCACCGACATCTTCAAGGATCGCCCGCGTTTTTGCCACATCCTCACGAAATTCCGCCGGGCTCTGATCAAAAACCTTGGTATGGTCATAGCCATGACTCGCAAGCTCATGCCCGCGAGCGACGATGTCACGGATCAGCGCAGGCTCGCGTTCGGCGACCCAGCCAAGCGTGAAAAACGTGGCCTTGACATCGACTTCGTCGAACAGGTCCAGCACGGCGCGTGTGGCCATATCAACCCGGCGCGGAAAGCCTTCCCAGCTTGACCGGCTGATCACATCGGAAAAGCCCCAGACCTGGAAATAATCCTCCACATCGACCGAAAGCCCGTGCATCCGTGCTTTTGCCGGCGACATGCTTGGGCCGGTAGTGTTGAATCCAATCTCGAAAGCCATAGACGATTTTCCGTTTACCGACTTTGGTTCAGCGTTGATACCAGCTTCTCCGCGCGCGCAAGGCGCTGCGACATCTGGGCCAGGCTGACCCGAGTCCTTTCGCGCTGGGCAAGATGCACATGTCTTGCTTTATCAACATGCTGACGGGTCTTTGAAAGCGTCTTGCGAACCGCATCAATTCGATCAAAAACCGACTCAGAAGCATCCGGTATATTCCGACCGACGTCATGGCCAGGGTTTTCGCCTGGCGCTGTCTCGTATGCTTCCTCGCTGTTGTCTTCCTCGTCGGGAAACGCATCACCATCGGCCTCGGCCGATATCAGGCCTGTTTCTGGTATTACGGGGTCCGGCTCCGAGGCAGGGGTCAGAGCCTCAAGCGCGAGCCTCACATCATTGAGGGAGGCTGCGTCGCTGACTTCCGGCTTTTCGTCACCATCGTCAGACGGCGCAATATGACCATTGGGCCGGGTGATAACCGGCGGCGGGCCCGGCTCAAGGATTGGCGGTTGCGGCGCCGATGATGCGCTCGCAAATGGCTGGCCTTCGACGTCGAGTTCTTCCATAACGGTTTCGACGACAGCTGAATTGATCAGCTCACGTTTTTCGAGCGCACAGAACAATAAAAGCCGTGTGCAAAGCGTATTGATCCGGCGCGGCACACCGTTCGTGGCGCCATAGATGAGATCAAAGGCCTCTTCCGTAAACAAAGGACGCTGGATCCGGCCGGCAATCATCAGCCGATGATCGATATAGTCGCGCGTCTCCTCACTGGTGAGTGGCTGCAGATGATAAGACGCAATCACCCTTTGGCGCAGCTGTTCCAGGTCGGGCCGCGCAAGAACCGAGCGGAATTCGGGCTGGCCTACCAGAAACACCTGAAAAACCGGGTCACCTTCCAGAGTAAGGTTGCTAAGCATACGGAGTTCTTCAAGTGTATCGAGAGGAAGGTTCTGCGCTTCGTCAACCACAAGCAGAACACGCTGGCCACCGCGATAGGCTTCCGTCAGTAAGTCCTCGAATGCATTCAGCGCCGCAGATGGTCCGGTCTCTGCAGGTTCGACCCCAAAGCAGGATAGAACATGATCAAGCAGCGCATCGGCCTTTACGGAGCTTGTCACCATATGCGCAGCAACAACCGTCGTCGGATCAATCTGATCGAAAAGGTGGTCGATCAGCATGGATTTTCCCGTACCAATTTCTCCGGTAATGACAATAAATCCCTCCCCCTGGCGCAAACCGTAATGGAGATAGGCCATCGCCTTGGTGTGCCCGGGCGACGAAAAGAAAAACTTTGCATCAGGGCTCAGCCGAAATGGCGATGTGGAGAAACCGAAATACTCTTCAATCATGATCAGAAATCAATAATGACCCCCGCACTCAGCGCGTTTTCGGTAAAGTCGAGATTGTCCATCTCGGAAAACCGGTCAGTACGCGAAAATTGTCCAAAAGCCCGTGTCCGGCGCCCCAGCCGATAGGTTAACCCGATCGATTCGGACAGGGTGTTTGATGTCCCCGTCAAACCATCAATCTCAAGACATTCGGCAAGCGCCGTGGACCCGATGAGCTGGTCGGGCGTTATGAAAAATTCCGGCTGAGAAACACAATTGTCAAGGATGATCCCGTCATCGGCGAACCGGTACAAAACATTCCCAAATACCGTAACCTTGCGGGACAGGGTATGGGTGAGGTCCAGCGTTACAGCGAGACTTTCAAATTGACGGAAACCAAAATCGGACTGCTGGTAAAGACCGCCAATGGAAACCAGGGACTTGCCAAATTCCCCGGCAAGCCGGACCGATGCATTATTGGTCGGACCGAACCCGTTGAGCTGGGCATTCACGCCACCGCTTGCGACACCCGCAAGCTGGACCGCCTGATCAATGATGCCCCGCGGATTGCCCTCGCCGCCCGCACGCAGATTGTCTGCAAAATCGAGGATCACGCGGGAATTCTGCGAGATCTGTTGCGCATTTGAAAGCGACCGGGTCTGAAAGGAGCGGTTCGCACTTGCCGTAAACAGAAAACGACGAGAGATCTGGTAAGCGATGTCAGCCTGGATAAAATCGTCATCGAAGCGCCGACCATACTCAATCTGCGCGCGGCTGCGCCGCCCCGGCCGCGCGACAAAACCTGCGCGCCAGAAAACGCCGGAAAGATCATCGTCATTAAAAAAGGCGTTTGATCCGTTGGTATCGATCTCATCATAGCCAATAGCGCCACTCAACGCGAATTTGCGTGTGAGGGCATACTGACCTTCAAGGGTCAATGATCCTTGCTCGAAGGAAAATTCCGGCAGAAAATCTGAGCCGGTATCCTCCGTTGAATTGCCATAGGCCGTTGCAACGAACAGGAACCTATCAAGAAGACGACCGCTTTCATAGCGAGCGAGCACTTCGTGAGTTTGGGAATTGTTCAGGAAATCGTTGAAATCGCTGGGGTTGAACCCCGGTTGGTTTTCGGCCGTGATCCGGGCATTTTGTACAATGTCGGAATTGGCATCATCGACAAAGGACTGGGAAAACCGATAACGCAATTCCGCGCTGGACTGGTTTGAGAATTCCCGGAAGAGATAGGGGCTGGCGGCAACCGTGTACACATTGGCGCGTTCGCCGCGGGCGGCACTGGGATTTTGGGAAAAGGCCGCGTTCTCGCCGATCAGCTGGCGCGAAGAGCCGCCAGCGATATCAAGATAGGCCAGATTTTCGACAAATGTTGCCGTGCCGGCCGCAGCAATACGCTGGTTGACGACAAAATCCTCGCTTTTTGTCAGATAGGACAGATCGAGATCACCACTGATCAGGCCGGTAAAACGGCGCAAGCTGACGATTGCGTTGACCGTGGTCTGTGTGGAGAGCAGGATTTCATCATCGACAAGACCATCCGGCGGGTTATCGAGAATGCTCTGGGGAACAAGGTTGATATTGTCAGAATAACCGACCCGGGGCGAAACGCTGACCGAATAGCCAAGAAAATCCGACTTCAGCCGCAAAGGCGGTGCGGGCGTAAAATCGCGATTTCGCGTCTCCCCATTTGTCTGGGCAAATCCTGCCGGCAAGATGACAAGCATCACCAGGGCAGATAAAACACCCCAAACACCAGCCGCCACACCCCTTCGGTGTGTCGAAAGGTTTCTCATTTTAAACGATCTGCCCAGTCCCATTTCATTCACCTTTGAACCTTCGGCGCTGGCCGGGAGGCGTATTTGCGGCAATTTCCTCCCGCCGGGCGCTACGCGGATAATATTCAGCATATGAGCCATAATGTGATCCGCCCGCGCCGATAAGGCATTTATTGAGAACGAGGCTGATATTCTTGTTCACGTCGAGAAGCTCTTCGAGGGCTGAGGCTATCGCCTGTTCCGGCGTGGCATCCGCCTCGACGACAAACAGGATTTCGTCCACATGCGGGGCCAGCAACACCGCCTCCGTTGTCGCAAGCACGGGCGGTGCATCGAGTATCACCAGCTGGTTGTCCTGCCACTGGGACAGGACGTTGAGCGTCTGCTTTGCTTCGGCAGAGCCCAGAATATCCCCGGACCGATTGACCATCTCGCCATCAACCAGAACCCGCAGGCTTGTCCCGCGCGCCTGCAGGCAAACCGCTTCCGGCGCGAGGCTCCGGTCGAGGATCATATCCGAAAAGCCGGGCAGTTCCGGCAGATCGAACTGGCCGCGCAGCTTTGGCCGCGGAAAATCGGAATCGACCAGCAGAACATTAAGCTCGTCCTCAAGCGCAAGGCTGAGCGCCAAATTCATCGACACAAAGGTCTTGCCCTCATTTGGCCGGGTCGAGGTCACCATGATCAGGTTCTTCCGGCGATTACCCCGCCGGGCCAGCGTTTCCGTGGCATATTGCCGGTGCAGCATCCCGGTTCGGCGCAACAAACGCCGTTTGAGAAGCCGCAGTTCCAGATCGAGACGGCTCGGCGCGTCGGACGGGCAAAAAAATCCGCGATCGCGCAGGGAACTGAGCGGCAGATCGAACTGCCGCAGGCCCCGGGGCGGCGCGGTCGTATCGCCAGCGCCGTGGCGGCCACTTTTACCTTCCTGAAATGCCTTTTCGATCAGCGCCATGTTTTTATTTTCTCAATGCCGCCACGACGCCGTCAGGTTTTCCCTCGAGCGCGACCGCCTGCGGGTGAAGCACGGCAACGTAAATATAAACAGCCGCTATCAAGAATAATGCCGCGCAAGCTCCGAACAGGCGCAAAAAGTCAAATCGGGCTTTGCGGCGCGATGCCGGGGTGGAAACCCGGCCAATGGCGCCAAGAACCGGCAAGCCGAACGCCTGTTCAAGATCGGAGGATTGCGTATAGGTGCGCTCGATAAAGGTCAGCACCAGGGCAAGCAGCCCCCCGGCCCCGAACGCTGCAATCGTAGCACCGATGATGAGAATGAGCCGCGGCGGGCTTGTCGGGATTAGTGGCTTTCGGGGTGGCTCCAGGACATCATAGTCAAGTGCCGTGCCGCCATCATCAAGTGTCTTGCGAACGAAAAGCGCATCGCGTTTGGCCAGCAGGCTCTGGTGGGTATCGCGCGTTTCCTTGAGATTGCGTTCCATTCGCTGCAGTTCGAGAACCACTTCCGGAGCCTGACTGAACGTAACCTGTTCAGCCTCGATTTGCGAGCGCAGATCCTCTTCACGGACCTCAAGCGCACGCAAGGTATCGCGGGCTGTCTGAAATTCCGAGGCAATCCGCTGATAGTCAGGATTGTCAGGCAGGCTTTCGGATGCCTCCAGCTGTGCGATCTGCTGGATGAGATTCTGAATGTCCGGGTAGTTATCATTATACTGACTGCGCAACTGCGCCAGTCTGATCTTCAAAGCCTCAAGCTCGCCCCCAGTTGTTGTTTTCGGCGTGACGCTCAACCGGGCTCGGAGCGTTTCAAGCCTGATCCGGGCTTCGGAGATCCGGTCTTCGATGGTTTCAAGCTGGTTGCGGCGGCGATCACGCGCCTGTTCATCGCCAAGTGTGGAGGCAAGATCGTCGGCATAACGCATCCGATATTCCGCAATCGCGCGCTCCTGGCGGGCAAGCAGAGAATCAAACTCGGAAATCGACTTGTTGAGTTTTTGCTCCTGGGTCTCGGTATCGCGCAACCTTGTGCCGAGATCCTGTTCGATCAGGAGATTGACAGCAGCCTCGACAACATTGCGCGCAATTTCCGCATTGCTGTGGGCAAAGGTGATGATGAAATAGGTGTCTTTGGGGCTTTCAATTCTGATCCCTTCGGTCACACCCATAACCAGCCCTTCAAGCTGGGCCTGCCTGTCGCCTGGCGATATGGCTTCAATGTCCTTGTCAAGCCCGGCGCGGTAGATGATCTCTTCGACATTTGGAAATGTCAGCAGGGACAGGCGGAGAATATCGACCCGCCGTTCGAAATTGGGGTTGGCCGCGCGATCATTACGCAGGGGTTCCTGAATCAGGACCTGCGCCTGGCTGACATACTGATTTGGTAACAACCAGATTGCCGCCCAGCCAAGTAAGGCCGTCAGCCAGGCAATTGCGACGATCAGCCAGCGGCGACGCCATACCCCCGCACCATAGCGGATCAGCGGACTTGGAAGCTCGGAAAGATCAAGCACGGAAAAAACCCCACCAGAGGATTAACAAACCATGGCCCTGCCCCCGGCAAACCCCAATGCCGGGAGCAGGTCAGAACACAATTAGAATACACTTTCCGGGATCAGGATCACATCACCCGGCAGGATAGGCACATTTGCGTTGATGTTCCCCTTACGGAGGAGATTATCAAGTCTGACACGGTAGCCTGTGCGTTCACCCCCTTCGATCCGATACAGGGTTGCCTTGTTGCCGGCAGCAAACTCTGTCAGCCCACCAACAGCCACCATTACATCAAGCATGGTCATGCCTTTCTCCCAGGGCATGGCAATCGGCTGCTGGGCTTCGCCAATCACCCTTACCTGTTGGTCAAGCGTCGAGACAGGGTCAGAAACAATAACGGTGACCTGCGGTGCCTTGACGTACTCGCTCAGCACCCTTTCGAGGTCACTTGCGAGTTGGGTTGGTGTCTTGCTGGCCGCAACCATGTCTTCAACCAGGGGCGTTGAAATCCGCCCGTCAGGCCGGACGGTGACCTCGCTCGACAATTCCGGCGCGCGCCAGACAAAAATTTCCAATTCATCCTTGGGGCCGATCAGATATTCCGGCGACACCGAAAGCCCGGCTTCGGCCGCAGTCGGGGCGTTTGCCAGTTTCTCCCCGCCACCGACCGTTTCGCAGGCGGAAAGGACAAAAAGCCCGATACCCGCAAGGATCGCCTTCAAGGCTGTTTCAACGTTTGCCATCTCGATTTCTCTCTTCCTCTTCGGGGCGCTTGCGCCCCCGCCTTATGCTTGCGATGCACCTATAGGGGGATTGCAGGGGGCTTCGCAATTTTCCTCGTTGCGATTCCGTGCAATTTCTCTGCCATTTCGGAATGATAACCCGGTTTCCGTCAGTCCCGAACTCCATACCGGCCTTGCTCCGGCATTAATAACGCCGATTCCGGGCGATTTTGCGGTATCAGTTCCCTTTTGCGAGGCGCCGGTCTTTTGCGGGCGTCAGCAGGGACGCCCGCAGCGGGCACCACAGTCCGATTGAGGTCAGTCAGCCGCGCAAAGTCAGCAGCAATTTCAGGGTATCCGGCCCTGATCAGCGCCTCACGATATCTCCCGCGGGCATCGTCCGAATTTGGGCCCACCCCGTCCAGCGCCCAGAGCCACCGTGCCCACGCCAACCGGTCAAGCCGATCGATTGGCCCGACCAGTCCATCGCCATTGCGCTCATAAACCCGCAGCACCGCGTCGACTACGGGCCGGCGCGCCGAGGCCGGCAAGGCATTGACGATAGCTGATGGCTCTGTGAAGTGCGTTCGCAACTGCATCGGCGTCATTGTGGAGACCGCCGCCGCAGCGCGTAATCGGATGCTGGGCGGGATCGTCTCATCGCGGCTTGCCATTTCAAGGGTGGCGTCAAGCGCCCGCCGGTCCCGACGGGACGCCGGCCGGGCCGTTCCATCGGCAATGGCGAGCGCGACCGTTGCGCCCTCCGATGCCCCGTCTGACGGCTCGGCCAGGGTCGACCGGATCGACTGGCCACGGATTCGCGCGCGCGCATAGGCCCTTGGGCCAGGTTCAATCTTGAGGGCATCAATCAGTCCTCGCGCTTCCGGCGCCAGGTCCCCATCAAGCCCAGTGTGGATGATCTCGGCCAGAATATCCGGCACATCCGGCCTCTCGACCAGAACTGCACGCAACCGGTCCAGCGCCCTGCGCCCGTTGCCCTCGCGCAAGAGCGCCGCCGCATTGGCAATCTCAAGCGCAACCCGGTCCGCGGCCGTATAAATCTCTGGCGCGCTTGCCTGTGACGGCGCTGGCAAATCCGAAGACATGGACACCGCCGCTTCCATCAGGCGTGCACGCACCGCAGGCGACAGCCTGGCCAGGGCATCCGCAGTCCCGTCTGCATCCCCCAGACTGGCCGAAAAATGCGCCAATGACACCTGCACAAAATCATCGGACGGACACAGACAGACCGGCATTGCCCTGAGTATAGCCCGCGCGCGCTCAATCTTGTTGGCGAGAAAGAACCGCCAGGCCCGATCCACGGCCTCAATGGTTTTTCCTTCCTTGCGCACCCGGCGGGCGAGAGGAGCATCTGGGCCAAAGAGCCCGTCAGCACCCGGCAACACCAAATGGCGCAAGGGGGGGACCTGATCAAAGGCGGCCACCCGGAACCTGGCAAGCACCGCCCCGATCTGACCATCGGCCATCAGGCGCTGCAGCGACGCCTCCTCCAGCGTGCCGCTGTTTATCACAGGCTGGGCAGGGCTGGGTGGCTGTCCATAATGCTCAGCAAGCGACACAACAAGTGTATTATCGCTCACAAGCGCTCTCAGTTCACTGAGCATGGAATTGGCGACCGTGCGATCACCCTGTTCTCCGCGAACGATCGCAGCCATCATCCGTATCGGCACAATGCCGCCCGCGACGAAATCAGGACCGCGCAGCAGGTCATCAAAGATCCGACCGGCTGCCGTCATATCATCCTGACGGACATGAAAAAGCGCTTCCACCCGCCTTATCTCGGGGTGGGCTCGGGTCTGCGGATCCATTTCGAACAACGCCGTTTCGACCTCTGCCAGTCGACCCTCTCGCAGGGAAACCTCCAGATCGTGGGCAATCACCGCTCCGGGATTATCCGTCATCGTGCTGAAGCGACGGATAAGTCGACTGGCCTTTTTGATGTCACCGCGATCCAGTGCGATTCGGATCGACAGGGGCAAAAAGCGGACATCATCGGGCTCAAGCGCGCGCAACTGGTCCAGGATCTGACCGGCACGACCACCTTGGCCTGCGGCATAATGAGCACGCGCGTGCAGGAAACGCTGATATCGGCTTGCGGACAGGTCAGCGATGAGATTGTTGAATTGTCTCAACGCGCCGCTGCGCCAGGCCGCTTCGGCCCGGTACAACGCCGCCGTCTCATGATAGGCGGATCGATCATTCACGGGGGCCAGAACCGCCCCTACCCGTTCAGGCTGGCCAAGTGCGAACAGATGCCGGCCGAGCGCCAGCCGGTCCGGATCGGACAGCGGCGCCTGTTCAAGGGCATCAGCAAGCGCAAAAGCATCGTCCCAGGCCGCGGTTTCAATAGCCCTGGCAAGCGCG
>CAYSMJ010000028.1:0-11005 GCA_964432075.1 uncultured Caulobacterales bacterium
CATTTTTCGGCGGCACCGCCACCCAGGCTCCGGACATGGACATCAACTATCTCCTTGAAAAACAGTCTCGCTTGGCAAACACGCTACATCCGGAATACGCCAAATTTTGTTTCTTCGATGGGCGCGTTCAGGCTCGCTGACAGGCAAAGGGCGAGGACAGTCCGGGTGTCGGCCGGATCGATAATGCCATCATCCCATAACCGTGCCGAGGCATAATAGGGATTGCCCTGCGCTTCGTAATCGGCCCGGGTTTCATCCATAAAGGCCTGTCTTTCCGCCGGGTCCCAGGTCTGGCCTCTGGCGGCCAACCCGTCCTCGCGGACTGTCGCCAGCACATGAGCAGCCTGTTCGCCGCCCATCACGGATATTCGTGCATTCGGCCACATGAACAAAAAGCGCGGGCCATAGGCGCGCCCGCACATGCCATAATTGCCAGCGCCATAGGACCCGCCGATGATCACGGTGAATTTCGGCACCCGCGCGGTGGAAACAGCGGTCACCAGCTTGGCGCCATTTTTGGCGATGCCGCCCGTTTCCGCCGCCTCTCCGACCATGAAACCGGTAATATTCTGCAGAAAGACGAGCGGAATCTTTCGCTGGCAGCAAAGCTCGATGAAATGGGCGCCCTTGAGCGCGCTTTCGGAAAACAGGATCCCATTATTGGCAAGAATACCGACAGGCATGCCATGCAGATGCGCAAAGCCGGTCACAAGGGTGGTGCCATAAAGCGGCTTGAATTCATCGAACACCGAAGCATCGACGATCCGCGCGATGATCTCGCGCACATCATAGGGTTTGCGCACATCAGCCTCGACAATCCCGTAAATCTCTCCGGGGGCATAAGCGGGGGCCTCGGGCGCCAGCCGTTCAATCACACCCTGCTTGCGCCAGTTGAGGCGGGCGACGATTTTCCGCGCGATACCAAGCGCGTGGTCATCATCCTCGGCCAGATGATCGGCAACGCCTGAGACTCGCGTGTGCACATCGCCGCCACCAAGTTCTTCCGCACTCACCACCTCTCCCGTCGCCGCCTTGACAAGCGGCGGGCCTGCCAGAAAGATCGTGCCCTGATTACGGACAATAACCGCCTCGTCGGACATGGCCGGCACATAAGCGCCACCCGCCGTGCACGAGCCGTGGACCACCGCGATCTGCGGAATGCCCATGGCTGACATATTGGACTGGTTGAAGAATATCCGGCCAAAATCATCCTTATCGGGAAAAACCTCATCCTGCATTGGCAGGAAGGCCCCACCCGACTCGACAAGATAGATACAGGGCAGCCGGTTTTCCTCGGCAATTTCCTGGGCACGCAGGTGTTTTTTCACTGTCATTGGATGATAGGTGCCGCCCTTGACCGTCGGGTCGTTGGCGACAATCATGCATTCCGTACCGGACACGCGGCCGATCCCGGCGACAACGCCGGCAGACATAACGTCTCCGGAATACATGCCCCAGGCCGCAAACTGGCCGATTTCAAGAAAAGGCGAACCCGGATCAACCAGACGGGAGATCCGCTCGCGGGCAAGCAGCTTGCCCCTTGCCTTGTGACGTTCGGTATATCCTGGTCCGCCGCCGCCAGCCACCGTTTCGGCCCGCTCGGCAAGCTCATCGACAAGCGCCTGCATCGCGGCCGCATTGGCCTTGAAGGCATCACTTCTGGGATCGACGACGGAAGCGTATCGGGTCATAGCGGCTTGGCAAACCATGGCTGCGGATCCCTGTCTGGCTATCGCGCGCCAGCCCGGCGGTCAATCAGGTCGTCGCAGTCAGGGTGCTGTCGCGGAACGACGGGGGTGCATGTCAATGCTGCAGCGCAAAAGGTGACAGGGTAATCCGAATGATCTGTAAGTCGTTGGCTGCAGGATTGCGATCATTGTGCGCGCAAGCCCTGTCCGGCGCGAGAAATGGTCAAGTTTCTACCTTGCGCTTTCGCCGCGTTGTCGCCAGCCTCGGCGCTTGGTATTTTGGAAGATAAATTGGAGAGTTTCCATGCGCACAAATGCCCCGGCTCTGAAATTCGATCTCGACCCTGACCTTGAGGAAATCCGCGAGAGTGTTGGTCGATTTGTGGAAGACCAGATTGCGCCGCGTGCCGCGGAAATTGACGAAACCAATGTTTTTCCCCGCGACCTCTGGCCGAGCCTCGGCGAGATGGGGCTGCTTGGCATTACCGCCGATCAGGATTTTGGCGGCACCGGCCTCGGCTATCTTGCCCACACGGTTGTGATGGAGGAGATCTCACGCGGCTCAGGCTCGGTCGGCCTCTCTTACGGTGCGCACTCCAATCTCTGCGTCAACCAGATCAACCTTAACGGCAACCGCGACCAGAAGGAACGCTATCTGCCAAAGCTGTGCTCCGGTGAACATCTGGGCGCGCTTGCCATGTCCGAGCCGGGCGCCGGATCGGATGTTGTTTCGATGAAACTTCGTGCCGAGAAGAAAGGCGACCGCTATATTCTCAACGGCTCGAAAATGTGGATCACGAACGGGCCGGGCGGCGATGTCCTCGTGGTGTACGCCAAGACCGAGCCCGATGCCGGATCACATGGCATCACGGCGTTTATCGTCGAGAAGGATTTTCCCGGGTTTTCGGTGGCCCAGAAACTCGACAAGCTTGGCATGCGCGGGTCTGATACCGGCGAGCTTGTCTTTGAGGACTGCGAAGTCCCGGAAGACAATATCCTTGGCCATCTGAATGATGGCGTCAGGGTTCTGATGAGCGGGCTTGATTATGAGCGCGCCGTTCTCGCCGCCGGGCCAATTGGCATCATGCAGGCGGCCATGGATATTGTCATGCCCTATGTTCATGACCGAGAGCAGTTCGGCAAGCCCATCGGGTCATTCCAGCTTGTCCAGGGCAAGATCGCCGACATGTACACCACCATGAATGCCTGCCGTGCTTATGTTTATGCCGTTGCCGCCGCCTGTGACCGCGGCGAGGTGACCCGTCAAGACGCCGCCGGATGCATTCTCTACGCGGCGGAAAAAGCAACCCAAATTGCCCTTGATGCGATCCAGCTTCTTGGCGGGAACGGCTATATCAATGACTATCCGACAGGCCGCCTGTTACGCGATGCCAAACTATATGAGATCGGCGCGGGAACAAGCGAAATTCGCCGTATGCTGATCGGCCGCGAGCTGTTTGAAAAAACCGGTTAAGCTCCCTTCACCAGAAGGGTGACAAGGCAATATTTTCTGTCAACCTGATTTTGACTTTTTCGCGGCAGGCTTCCTGGTAATATGGGAGGGTTGCCATGCCTCGGTCTCTCGTTTTTCTGGTAATTTTTTTTACCGTCTCGGCGTGTGCCGACCTGAAGCCTTTTGACTATGAAGCGGCAAGTCCTGAGGAGCGTGAGGCTTGGCTTGAGGACCTCGCCGAAAAGACCGCGAGAGGGTTCCTGAGCGGGCTCAACAACAATGGTAATGTTTCCCGGTTCAAGGTCGAACCCCCGACCGTTGATGCGAGCCGGCGTGTTGTCACCCTGACCGCAATACCCAATGGCTCGGTCGTCTACAAAATTCCATACCAGAAAAAGCAGGCGCTCATGGTCAAACTCTGCGAAAGCTACCTGCGCTCGCCCTATTACCCGGTCAATGTCACGGTGATCCACAATGTCAAAAGTGGTGATCGTGGCGGGATAAAACTGATCTCGAGCCCGTCCAAATGCGAGCAGCTTGCCCGCGACGTGTGATCGCTTCAGCCGCAGGATCGCGGGTCCGTGACCGGTTTATGTGACAAGGTCGCTTCCCTTGCGGCTCCGGTCACCCTATTTTGAAGTCATGATTGACTGGATTCTTGCGCACGAACCCGTTCTCAGACTGGCAGTCTTTGCCGGTGTGCTTGGGCTGATGCTGGCCCTGGAAGCCGCCTTTCCGCGGCGTGACCGGGTTATGGCGCGCGTTTCCCGCTGGCGCACCAACGGGCTTATCGTCGTCATTGACACGGTCGCCCTGCGGGTCCTGATCCCCACCGTCGCCGCCGGGGTGGCGCTTTGGGCGCAAGCGCAGGGCTTCGGTCTGTTCAACCTGACCGCCTGGCCGGTCTGGCTTGAAATTGCCCTCGCCATCATGGCACTCGATCTTAGCGTCTACGGCCAGCACGTGGCGACCCACAAAATTCCGGTGCTGTGGGCATTCCATCAGGTCCACCACATCGACCGCGATCTTGATGCCACCTCCGGTATCCGCTTTCATCCGGTAGAGATCGTGCTCTCCTTGGTCTACAAATTTGCGGTAATCCTGGTCCTCGGCCCGGCCGCCGTGGCGGTGATCCTGTTTGAAATCCTGCTGAATGCCAGTTCCATGTTCAACCATGCCAATCTTGCCATGCCGCTCTGGCTTGACCGTATGCTCCGGCCCCTGATCGTCACCCCTGATATGCACAGGGTTCACCATTCCGTGCACAATGACGAAACCAACAGCAATTTCGGGTTCTGTCTGTCCAGCTGGGATCGCCTGTTTCGAACCTACAAAGCCCAGCCGGTCGAAGGCCATCACGCCATGACGATCGGCCTTCCCGATCACCAGACCGAAGGGCCCGGCCAGCTTGCCTACGCGCTCGCCTTGCCGTTCCGGAGTCTCTTTGTCCGTCCCAAAAAGCGCCTGCAACCGGAGACCTGAAACCATTGTCAAAACTCGTTTTTGCCCTGGTTATTGCCGCAGGCCTTGCTTTTGCAGGATGGGTCTTCCTGATGGGGGCGGGCACCAAAGGGGGCTCGACCGGTCTTGCGGCCCTGCACAGGGATATTGTTTCCGATTATCCGGGGCTGACCCACCTGACAGCCGAAACCCTCGAGGCCAGGCCCCGTGGCGATTACATCCTGTTTGATGTGCGGGAGGCGGATGAATATGCTGTCAGTCATTTACCCGGAGCCATACGCGTTGATCCGTCCCTCGACAAAAACGCGTTCCTGACCCGGTACCGGGATCGCCTTGGCGGAAAACTGGCTGTTTTCTATTGTTCCGTCGGGCGCCGATCCTCCGATTATGCGTTCAAACTGTCAGAACAAACCGCTTCCGCCGATTTTGCCGTTGCCAATCTCACGGGTGGAATTTTTGGCTGGCGTAATAATGATCGCCGCCTCGTGCGCGGCGCAGAAGCGACCGACCTTGTCCATCCCTATAATGACTATTGGGGCCGGTTTGTGGATGACCCATCGGCGCGATCCTACACACCCGGATAAATGCCGCCATGGCTCGTTTTTCCTTGGAGTCTAACCGAAAAATCTATTTCCGCCGTCTGCAAACGCCATTTTCTGCGCTTCCGGTGCTCACCTGCCACATGGACGATGCGCTCCGGTTCAACACTTATGAAAAACTGTGAACCTCAACGCTGATACCTGCGGTCTTTGATCGTGACCCGGCGTTTTCATGGGCTCTGGCCGTCTGACACGAATGCTGTAGTCTGGGTGTGTTTGAGGAGAAAGCCATGCCCAGAAAAGCCAGCGATTGCGCATCCATGGATGAAGTCCGTGCCGAGATAGATCGGGTTGACCGGGCGCTTGTCGATCTGCTTGCCGAACGCTGGACCTATGTCGACCGGGCATGGTTTTTCAAACGCGGCCCGCAGGAAGCCTCGGTCCCCTGGCGCAACCGGGATGTTGTTGAAAAGGTCTCGGCGCGCGCGGCAGACAAGGGCATGCCGCCGGAAATGGCAGAGGCGCTATGGCGTATGATCATCGGCTACGGCATCCAGTATGAAGAAGAACGGCTTGCCGAAAACCAGCCAGACCTGAAGGGGTGAGCCTGATCCCCCTTCCGCCTGCAAGGGGACCGGTCGGCGCCGATGCGCCGTGTGCGCAGATCAGCCGTCATCTGCGCACACGGGTATGAGCTGCCCGACTAAAACAGATTGAATGACCGGCCGACCAGCCCCACCGGCCAGCGGCCGAATTCGAACAGCCTGAATTTATGGGTCAGCGCATGGTCGTCGGTTTCGAACTCGGGATCACCGGCAGCCAGCAGAACGAGGGCCGCGCCATGGGCTGCCTGAACCGCCGCGCCAACGGCAAGGGTCTGGGCGCCCGCGTCCTCCATATCCCAGATAAACGAGGCCTGTTCCATGGCTTCCTTGGCAGGTTCACTCACATTGTCGGCGATCATCGTCATCCCGATCTTCAGGGCGTCTTCCGAAAGCGTTTCGAGGGCCCGCATGGTCAGATCAGTCCGCAGGAGTTCCTCGGCCTCCCATGCCGGGTCGTTCCAGTCCCGGGTTTCGGCCGCCCCGGCCGCCTCATCCCAATCAATCAGGATGGCAATATCGGCCTCGGGAAATCCGAGATTGTCGATATACCGGCGCGCAATATCGCGGGCGCCGGAAGTAAGCGGTTCGCCGAGATTGGCAAACCACGGGATATTGTCGAGTGAGCGGGCAAATCGGCTGAGGACCCCCAGTCCCGGAATTTCGCGCTCAAGCGCGTCTAGCTCCTGATCATCCATGCCTTTGGCCTCACGGTTTGCGGGAAGCTTGAACGGGACCTGAAATCGATGCCCGCCAGCCAACAAAAAAAAGGCGTCCAACTCAAGCCTGGGCGGGGCGAGTCGGACGCCAGGGATGCGCGCGTACGCGCCGCCGGGAGGGGATGTTCCGGCGACAAGAGAGCTGAAAACGGACCAACAAGCGGGGGGGCAACGCCGGTCCAACATCTCCCTTGCACCTGTCACATTAATGCATCTAAGACCAATCTTTCAAGAAGAATCGCCAATAAAAAACTTGCCTGTTGCAAAATTCCGCATGGATTTTCCGTAACGTTGGAAGCTCACTGCCAGCGCGGCCCGTTACCGGTTTTTCAGAAAGGGCGATTCGGTTTCCGGTATGCGAAACAGCTCATTACTCAGTTTTTCGTCCTGAATGACGTCGATCAGATCGACAATTGTCAACGCGCCTTGCGCGTCACGCACGATCCAGCGCACCAGTGACAGGGCATCAGACTCTTCTTCTGTGGAAAAAATTAGCGTGATGTCGCCTTCCGTTTCCACGTCAGTTGCCGCCAGCGTTATCCCGACAGCACGCTCGGCCCGCTCCACCTCGAGAATGTTGGCCTCGTCCACGCCGATCTTTTTGCGCAGAAGAAATTTGAGGGGCGTTTTGTCGACGGGATAGGAGTCGGTTGTTTTCAGATCATTATCGCGGACGTAAACCACGCCCTGATTGGCAACGACGACAAGCGGATTGGGCGGTTCATACTCAAACCGTAACAGGCCCGGCCGACGGATATAAAATTGCCCTGAAGAGAGCGTGCCCGACGGGGCCTGCTGAAAGAAGGTCCCCTGCAGGGTGTTTATAGCCTCAAGATAGGCCAGCGCCGCGGCCACGACCACATCGTCATCCTGGCCCGCAAAGGGTAGTTTTTCCGGGTCCTGTTCCGGGGGCGCAATGATTTCAGCGGGCAGATCAAGCGCTTCCGGCTCGACCGCATCAAGCAAATCGCCGGGGCTATCTGCAACCGGGGCCGAAACAGCGGCGGGCGCATCCTGAGCCGGCAAAGCCGGCAGAGGGATGCTGAAGCCAAAAATTGCAATAATTGTCGCTATTCCGGTCATGACCTGGTCCTTATTTGTCCCTGCGACATACGCAGCATTCGCGGAGAAAGGAAGGTCGGTTGCGGGCACAAATGCGGCAGTCCGTCACCTCACCGTGATCATGGGTTTATTTCGGGCCATAGGAATAAGCCCCGCCGGCCTCAAGCGCGCGCCCATAGGCCGGACGGGCATGAATGCGATCAAGCCACGCGCGCAGGGCAGGGCGCCCCATCAGGGCATTTGCCCGCGATGCCCCAGCCTCGACCGGAAAACTCATCATGATGTCTGCGCCTGTCAGCGTGTCACCAGCGAAAAAGTCACGCGCCTCTAGAGAGGCATTCACGAAATCGAAATGCCGGTCCATATTCGGATCGATAAACCCCTCGCGCACTTTGCCGGTGATCGCCTTTGCGATCGGTCGCACAAAAAACGGCATCGGCGCGGTGTTGATCCGATCCATCACCAGCCGGAGGATCAAGGGCGTCATCAGCGACGCCTCGGCATAATGAAGCCAATACCGATAGTCCTGAAACGCCGGAGACCCCGCCGCCGGGCGGAAGCTATCGCCACCAAAACGATCGATCAGATAGTCGACGATAGGTCCGGTCTCAGCCACAACCCGGCCCTCATCTTCGATCACCGGGGCCTTGCCAAGCGGGTGAACCGCTTCAAGGCTTTTTGGCGCCAGCTGGGTTTCCGGATCGCGCTCATAGTGCCGGATTTCGTACGCGGCCCCCAATTCCTCGAGCAGCCAGAGAATGCGTTGCGAACGCGAATCTTCGAGGTGATGAATAATGATCAAATCGGTATTCCTGAATGTTGCGTGTCGTCGTCGCACAGCAGACCCGGCGCGGCGCCGTCGTCGCCACGGTCATGACCGTGATTTTGCTTTTTCCCAGTAAACCTCGGAAACGCTCGTACGTGCCGCTTCTGTTCGGGCCCCAATAAACAGAACATCCGACAGGCGATTGAGATATTGCAGTCCATATTGCCGATTTTCGGCGCTTTCTGCGGCGAACCCGGCAAGTGCGCGTTCCGCATCGCGTGCATTGGTCCGGGCCACGTGCATCCAGGCAATCAACGGGGAGCCGCCCGGCAGGATAAACTCCTTCAGGGCAGGCAGCGGTTCGTTCCATGCATCCACGGCCCGGTCAAGCCGCTCCACATGATCGGGGCCCAAAAGCGCTGTTCCCGGAAAGCACAAAGCGCCCCCCAGGTCAAACAGGTCATGCTGCACGCCGCTGAGCAACTCGGTTACCGCCGGACCCGGGCCATGGGCCACGATCACGCCGATCCAGGAATTCAACGCATCTATCCTGCCGAGCAGATCAATCCTCGGGTCGGTTTTGGGCACTCGTGTGCCGTCACCAAGGCTTGTCTCGCCGCCGTCGCCGCCTCGTGTCGTTATTTTCGTCAGTCGATCGGCCATTATCGGTCTCCTGTAGCATCTTACGCACCAAGGGCGGTATCGGACTGACCATTCAGACGACGAACCCGCGGGAGGGTGATAAAAATTGCCCGGCGCGCCGGGTCACGGCCCGTCAACGGAAAGGCTTCGATGCCATTGGTCGGCTGGTGCAGGGTCAACCGCCCCTTCAGCGGCGCAATCAGAGCCTGGGCAATCGAAAGCCCGAGGGCGGTGTCATTATCGCCAATCGGTCCGGATGGGAGGCGCGAAAGGGGATCGGCGTGGGGATCAAGGCCATCCTCAAGCGCGTCCACAAGCAATTGCGAGAAGGCCGGGCCATCGTCGTGCACAGTGAGATGCAGCCCAAGCCTGTCCTCGGCAAATCCGATCTCCACACATCCCCCCTCGGGTGACGATCGCAGCGCACACAAAAGAACCTCCTGCAGCGCCTTGCGCAGGTCAACCGGCGGCACAAAGATTTGCCAACCGCAAAGCGCCGCTTCGAGCCGGACCTTGCGAGCCTCGCGCACCCTGGACACCTCACCAAACACCGACTGGACAAGATCATCAAAGCTGACCACTTCGCTTTCGCGCTCGTCGGCCGGCTCTTCGAGCCGCGAGAGATAAAGAAGGTGGTCGTTGAGGCGGGCAATCTTGCGCTGGAGGCTGGAAATTGCCGCAGCGCCGCTGACGGCCTTTGTATCAAGCTGTGCGATATGGCTTGCCATGACCCGATGGCTCTGGCGGATCAGATCGCTTTTTCGGGCCGACTGGCGCCGCGCCGAGACAACCGCCTCTTCAAGCTGATCAATTCGCGTGCTGATTTCGGCCGTCCGCGCAGCGACCCTTTCCTCTACCGCAGCGCGGTAGCGCTGGAGTTTCTCGCGGGCACGCACCGGCCCCGTAATATCGATGGCCCAGCCGCTATACCCGGTGAAGGCACCATGCCGGTCGACAAGCGGGCGTCCCGATACGGAATACCAATGCCGGGGTATGGTATCCTCAAGCATCGCCGTGTCCTCATGCCCCCGGAAGCAAAGTTCCAGATTGTCAAAGGCCTCGTGCGTGCGCATGGCCCGGTAAATCATCGCCGTCTGCTCCGGGTCCGCATGGGGGCCAAACAGCCCGCCCGGCCCATTGGTCTGATTGGGATCTGCAATCGCGGTAAAGTTCTCGGACACAAGCAGCAGACCGTGGTTGGCATCGCTTTCCCAGAACCAGTCGCTTGTCGAGGCCAGATAATCCGATAGTCGTGTTTCGGCGAGGGCCCGCTTATTGTCGGCCTGACGCATGCCGGCAGCAAGCCGCTGGAAGGTTTCGGAATTCACAAGTTTGATCAGCGCCGGAACAAAAGCCACCGAGAGCACCAGCATCCCAAGGCCACCATAGACCGGGTCAGCGGTCCAGAACAGGAGCGTCGTTGTCGGCAACAGGCTCAGCACAAGCCTCGTCACAAATTGAAAGGTGCTGAATCCGGTGATCGATGCCAGGGCAAGACCGGCCCCATATTGCCAGATCAGGATGTGGGGCAGCAGCGAAAGCCCGCCGCGATCGAGCAATACCGCGCCGACAACACCAACATAAAGCGCCATAACAAAAGAGCCGCGATAGGCGGCGCGTTGAAAGTCGATGACCAGACGAGCCCCGCGTTGGTAAAGGGTCCACCACAGGCCTGTGCCCGCAACCATCAAGATCAGCGGCCCGAACAGGCCGAGCGACAGAACGAGATGGCTCGGCAGCGCACTGGCGCCAATAAGGACCGTAACGAACCCGAGAAAAATAAGCTGCGCGCCGAACCAGCGACGGAAATGCTCGGCGTAGTCCGGCATTGGCATGCGGAAACCAAGGAGCCGCTGCATCAGCGTCCTGTCCAGCCCTCGCTCCGGGGAAACGACCCGTTCCATCTTGCCTCAACTGCCGATCCACACCAGGCAATCCTATCCCATACAGGGTTAACGTTTCTTCGCGCCAGGCGATCGGGCGGTTCCCGGCAATCGCCCGATGCGCTTTTCTTTGTATCGGGTCGCGCCGAACAGCCGAAAAACCGGGACCCACTTTTTCGCCCGGCGCTCT
>CAYSMJ010000028.1:11105-22090 GCA_964432075.1 uncultured Caulobacterales bacterium
TCGGGTCGCGCCGAACAGCCGAAAAACCGGGACCCACTTTTTCGCCCGGCGCTCTGGCAGCCCTGAATTTACTCTGCGGGTCTGGCCGTTGGCGGATGAATGCCCGTTGCTGCCGGCTCGCCGATTTCCGCCGCCCCGGCAAGATGATCATCATCCTTGAGTGTGTCGAGATGCATCAGCCAGTTGATAACCGGGCTCAGGACGATCAGGCCGATCCCGACTGCCACCGCAAGCCAGCCAACATTGGAATAGACATCAAGGACCACGTTTTCGCCTTCGGCGCCCTCCGCCGCCGTCGCCTGGGCAATCAGACCTGCCGCAAAATTTCCGGCGCCCGAGGCAAGGAACCAAGCCCCCATGATCAGCCCGACCATGGAAAATGTTGACAACCGGGTCATCGCCGACAGCCCCACGGGCGACAGGCAAAGCTCCCCCGTTGTGTGCAGGAGGTAGATCAGGAAAATAAACAGAACCGGCGTCAGACCAGCACTCGAATTCGCGCCCCAGACCAACACCAGGAAGCCGAGCCCGAGCTGGATCACGCCAAGCCCGAATTTCTGCGGCGCTGTCGGCTCCAGACCCATTTTGCTCAGAAGGACCCAGAGCCCCGCAAAGACAGGCCCAAGAAAGATAATGTACATGGCATTCAGAGACTGGAAGATCGACGCAGGAACATCCTGGCCAAAGATTGTCCGGTCAACCTGTTCATCCGCATAGACATTGAGGGACGAGCCTGCCTGTTCAAACAGGGCCCAGAAAAGGACCTGGACGGTGATCAGAAACAGGGCCGCGAACACCCGATCCCGGGCATGGGGCTGCAGGGTCGAAACTGCCCGGAAAAGAATATACGCATAGGTCACCGCCATGGTGATATAAAGCAGCGTACCGACCGTTCCCTGGTCTCTCACAACATACCACACGAAAATGGTCCCGAGGGCCGTGCCGAGATAGATCAGATGCTCGGTGGTCAGCCCGAGAAACCGTTTGCCCTTGAGCAGGGCAAGGTTCGGTGATTCGCCCGCACCCTTGAGGAGCGGCTTGCCCCGAATAAACACCAAAAGCCCCGCCAGCATGCCGATCCCGGCAAGCCCGAAACCATATTTCCAGCCAAAGGTTTCACCAAGATAGCCGGCCCAAAGGGCGCCGAAAAAGGCCCCGGCATTAATCCCGACATAAAAATAGGTGAACGCGCTGTCGCGGCGGGTGTCGGTCTTGGAGTAAAGCTCACCAACAATCGCCGAGATGTTCGCCTTGAGAAAGCCAACGCCCATAATGATCAGGGCGAGGGACAGATAGAAAATATTCAGCACCAAGCCATCAGGGTCCTCGCCCGCAAGCACCGGCTCGCCCTCGATCGCCATACCGCCATGGCCCAGAACCAGCAGAATGGCCCCGATCTGAACCGCCCGCCTTTGGCCAAGATACCGGTCGGCCAACAGCCCGCCGATGACCGGGGTAATATAGACAAGCGTTGTATAAGCCCCGTAAATCCCATAGGCCGCGCTCTGATCGAACAGGAAGTGTTTGGTCAGGTAAAAAACCAGGAGCGCGCGCATTCCATAATAGGAGAACCGCTCCCACATCTCGGCAAAGAATAAAATGTAGAGGCCCTTGGGCTGGGTACGCATCTGAAACAGCGCAAAGGCAATTCCAACGGAACCGATCGCTGTCAGGATCAGGATAAACGTCATTTTATGGGTGTCCCTCTCGTGCCGCAGGATGGCGTCTGACGCACCTTACAAAAGCTTGACCGGGCCCGGCCATCAGGCTTGATCGCGATACTATGCAGGAAAATGCCTCGAAATCCAGCACTTGCTTGACCATGACCCGCAGGGAGCGCCCCTGATGGACAGGCGATCGCACGCGCTTGTCCTGTTTTCGGGCGGGCAGGACTCCGCGACCTGTCTTGCCTGGGCTTTGTCGCGGTATGATCTGGTCGAAACGGCCGGGTTCCGGTATGGCCAGCGCCATGCGGTAGAACTTTCAGCCCGCGAGGTTTTGCGGGCGCATGTCCCGGCGCTGATCACTGGGGCGGAAAGCCGCCTCGGGGCGGATCATCTGCTTGACCTTTCCGCGCTGGGCGACATCTCCGAAACGGCCATGACCCGGGATGCCGAAATCACCACCCGCGCCGACGGTCTGCCGACCACTTTTGTACCCGGTCGCAATCTGATGTTTCTTGTCATGGCGGCCGCCCTTGCCTTTCGGCGCGGCGCGGGGACGCTTGTGGCTGGTATGTGCGAGACAGACTTTTCCGGCTATCCCGATTGTCGCCGGGCGGTTCTCGACACCCAGATGGAAGCCATCAACGCGGGTATGGCCATGACGCTGACCCTTCAAACACCGCTGATGGCACTCGATAAAGCCGCCACATGGGCGCTGGCCGAAACCCTCGGCGGGCCGCTGCTGGTCGAACTGATCCGCACCGCGAGCCATACCTGCTATCGCGGCGTGCGCGATGTGTTGCATGACTGGGGTTATGGGTGCGGGACCTGCCCGGCCTGTGTGTTGCGTGCCCGGGGGTGGGCAGACTTCCGGGCCGGGACGGCCGGGGACAGGCCATGAGCTACGCGGTCAAGGAACTTTACTACACCCTCCAGGGCGAAGGCGCCCAAACCGGCCGGGCGGCCGTCTTTCTCCGCTTTACCGGGTGCAATCTCTGGTCCGGCCGCGAGGAAGACCGGGCCACCGCGATTTGCCGGTTCTGCGATACTGATTTTGTCGGAACGCAAGGCCCCGGCGGCGGCCGGTATGATAGCACCGCGCTCGCAGCGGCGGCCCGGACCTGCTGGCAGGAAGGCGTTGGGGCGGCTCCCGACGCGCCCCGGTCTGACAAGGGCAGGCCCTATGTGGTTTGCACGGGCGGGGAACCGGCGCTGCAGCTTGACCGGCCGCTGATCGATGCCCTGCACGAGGCCGGGTTCGAGGTCGCGATCGAGACCAATGGCACCATCGCCCTGCCGGCGGGGATCGACTGGATCTGCGTCAGTCCAAAAGCAGGAACATCCCTTGCGCAAACCACGGGCGATGAACTCAAGCTGGTCTATCCGCAACCGCAGGCACGGCCGGAAAGCTTTGCCGGCCTGCGCTTTCGGCATTTCTTTCTCCAACCCATGGACGGCCCCGACCGCGACGCAACCACCCGCGCCACCCTCACCTACTGCCACCGCCATCCGCAATGGCGCTTCAGCCTGCAAACCCACAAGGTCCTCGGGATCGATTGAACGCCCAGCCCTACTGGCCGCGCTTTTGGCGATAGGCCGCCAGATCTGCGCGCAGTTCCGGCAGGAGCAGATAGATCGCGATGATATTGGGGATACACATGCCAAACAGCATGGCGTCGATAAAATCGACGATGGCCGACAGTTCGATCGCCGCCCCTGTGGACAGGGCCAGACACAGGAGCAACTTGAAGGTGACATCGGTCTGGCGGCTCCGGCCGAACAGATAGGCTGCGGCCTGGCTGCCATAATAGGCCCAGCTGACCAGCGTCGAGAAGGCAAACAGAATGACCGAGACGAGCAGAACGTAAGGATACCAGCTGAACAGGCTTCCAAAAGCCTCCGAGGTGATCACGATCCCTTTCAGGCTGTCTGCCCCGACATAGGGTTCATAGGCTCCGGTAACGATGATCACCATGGCGGTAACAGCACAGACAACCACCGTGTCGATAAAGGGCTCCAGCAGGGCCACATATCCTTCGGTCAGCGGTTCATCGGTGCGCACAGCCGCATGGGCGATGGCCGCCGAGCCGACACCGGCCTCGCTTGAATAGGTCGCCCGCTGTATGCCAACGATCAGCGCCCCGACAAACCCGCCGGCCGCGGCCTCAAACCCGAAGGCGGACCTGAACACAAGCACAATCGCCGCCGGGACCGCCGTGATATTGGCAAGAATGATTACCAGCCCGGCGCCAAGATAGAGCGCCCCCATCGCCGGCACCAGAATGGCGGTCACCCGGCCAATGGAGCGGATGCCCCCGAGGATGATCACCGCAACACCGCCGGCCATGAGAACCCCAAAGACCAGCGGCGCCGAAAGCCCGGTAACGCTTTCAAACTGGGCATGGGCCTGGTTCACCTGGAACACACTCACCGAGCCGCCAATCGCCATGACGGCAAAAAAAATGGCGAGCCCCTTGCCAAGCCGGGCCGCCCCGCGCCGGCGAAACACCGCTTCGATGTAATACATCGGCCCCCCGCTGATGCCGCCATCAGCGTTAACCTTCCGGTATTTTACGGCCAGGGCGCATTCAGCGAATTTCGACGCCATGCCAAGGCCGCCGGCCAGCATCATCCAGAACATCGCCCCGGGTCCGCCAAGAACGATCGCGATCGGGACGGACGCAATATTGCCAAGCCCGACCGTTCCGGAGAGGGCTGCCGTCAGCGCCTGAAAATGTGAAATTTCGCCGGGCGCCGCACCGCCAGCCGTCTCGGTGCGTTCCTCGGTCCGGCGAAACAACAGAACCAGCGCATGGCGAAACCCGCGAATATTGATGAACCCGAGACGGATCGTCAGCACCGTCGCCGCCGTCAGAAGCCACACAACCACAAGCGGCAGCTTGACCCCGCCAATCTCTACGCCGAAGAAAATGATCGCATTGGCCGCAGCGCTGAACGGCGCCACCGCGTCATTGATGGCCTGGGCAAAACCCGTTGTGGTCATGGAGCAGGGGTCCGGGGTCGGTGTGAAAATGCGTCTTATCACTGACCACGGTTTGGCGTCGATGACCACCAGCAGAAAAAGTGCGGGAGATGTGACACCCCATATATGTTGTCCCAATGGGTTGTATTTGCTGATTTATTTGTCGTTTCGACACTTGACCGGTATTTTCAGAACCGTTATTTCAGGGTCCAGGTGGGAGATAACAAACCCGGTTGGCATTCTGCCTTAAAGCAGTCGTTGACATCCGGTACCGTTATCACGACATCAGAGCTAGGTTTTGCCGCCGTCGCAATCATTTGCTTGACCGTGCATTTGCTTGACAGTGGCATTCAGGATCGTCGGCTTCTCCCCCGCCGACGATATCCCGGGTAGCGCCGTCTCCGTCAGGAGGCGGCGCTACTTTTTCGCGTGAAGTTACGGCAGGCGGGCCGGACCGAACTGATCACCAAAGAAGATGGCATTAAGCACCAGCTTGTCGGCCCCGAGAAAGGTCGCGCGAAATGCCGGATCATCGGCAAACAGAACAACGCTGCCCCGCCCCAGACGTTCAGCCACCACTGACGGCGTGCCCGCCAGCGCCGTTTTCCGCCGCTCCGAGGCATATCCGGAAAGAAGCGGTGTCTCGGCATATAGGGCCACCCCGGCATAAGGGTCTTTTGCAGGCTGGAGCGGGGTCTCCATGGTTTTCATGGTGGCAAGGCCCGGATCCAGAAAGCCAAAGCCAATCGGGTGGCTTTGATCAAGCACGCTCTCAAACAACGCGCCGCCAATCAGATGTTCAGCATCCTTGACCTGCTTGTCGCGATAAAAAGCGCGCTCGGTTTTTTCCGTATCAGCCTGCGCCGTCTTTGTATTTTCACCATCACCCGCGCCCTTGCCATCACCAGTGCCTTCTCCGAACCACCCTTTTTGCACCTGCAACGCAGCCTGTTTGGTCGCGACAAGCGTCCCGCCGGCCCGGGCCCATCCCTCAAGCTTTTTGGAAAGCGCTTCATTGATGGGCTGGCGCGCGCCGGGCACGAAAATATGGGTATAGCCACCAAGATCGATCCGCTCGGCCACGTCCGGGCGCATCAGCGTAACGGGGATTTCCATTTTATGGTCGATGAGATGCCAAAGCTGGCCGGCGCCATATCGCGTCCCGTAATCATCAAACAGAAGCAGAATACGCGGCATACGGATCGTCCCGACACTGCCACCAGAGCCCAGATCGCCAACACCAGCGGCCGCATTGCCGGATACAAGACCATGGATCTCAACGCCGTCCAGCGATGCTGCTTTTTGCGCCACCTCGAACAACGCATCCCCGTTGATCTGTTCGTCCGCAGAAAGACGGGTGTTGGCCGGAACAAAGACAGACCCGGCCGGGAAGGTTTTTTCGCCATCGCCAACCGCAAGGGTTTTTGCGCGCAGAAGAACCCGCGGTTTGGCGCCCATTTCCATGAACCGATAGAGTGCACGCGGCGCATAATAATCTGCCCACGAAAAAATATAGCCATAGGTTCCGCGCTCTGGCGTGGCGACCGACACCTTGAGATCACCGACCGGATCGCCAATCAGGTTGCGACCGGCACGAAAGGCATCGAGGGTGACAAGACTGAGGTCATAGGCCAGCGGCAAAGTCCATCCCGATACGTCATAAAAGATGGCCTCTTCAAACTCCGTGACGGTGTCAAAGATACCGCGAATCATAGTGTATTGACGCTGGCTCGTCGGCACAATGAAGGACTGCGCAGCAGGAAATGTCTGCCCGTCGATTTCGAGGTCCTGAGCAAGATGGAAGACATCAACCGCATGCGCCTGTAAAAGACGGGCAAACGCAGCCGCTCTGGCCTCGTCATTCCCGGCAGAAAACACAAACGCCTTTCGCTCATCTGCCCGCGCTTTGCGCAAGGCATCGTTGAAAAATGAACGTTGATAGGTAAGTAAAGCTTCGCGATTTTTGTAGGCACCCGAAACCGTTGTCAGCGAGGTATTGAAGTGGATACGGATATTCTGATCATAGGTGCGTATCCCGTTTACGGTTTCGATTTCACCGCCCCGCGCTGCCGCCGCCTCGAACAAAATGCCGACCGATCCGTTGATGGACGGATAAGTCGAGCCCTTGCCGATATAGAAATTGTCAAATCCTTCTTCGGAGGTATAAAGCTCACCGGCGTCATCAAGATAATCAGCATGGCCTTCCGCGATCGCTGACAGAAGCTCGCGTGCCCGGTCCGGGATCAGCGGGTTCTTGCGGCTCGGTTCACCGGGATGGAAATAATAGGTCGAATCTGACCCCATCTCATGGAAGTCAGCCGACACATTGGGTTTCCAGTCATGCCACGTTTTGATCCAGGCCCGGGCTTCGGGCTGGGTCAGCAGCAACCAGTCCCGGTTGAGATCAAACCAGTAATGATTTGTGCGCGCCTCAATCCAGAGATTGTGCGCCACATGGTTTTTGTCCGTTACCGGTACGGTTCCGTCAAATGTATAGACATGATTGATCCGGCGGGCATGCCCATCCGGATTGAAAATCGCAATCATGACGATGACCGTTTCCCGAAGCAGGGCGTCGATCTCTTCGCCCTGCGCCGCAGCATAGTGATAAAGCGTCGGGATCGCCGCATCCATCCCCGATGATTCAGCACCGTGGACGCCGTAATTCAGCCAGACGACCACCGGCCCGTTTCTTGCGCCCGCGTCCCCTGAAAGTCGCTCCTTGTGCTGCGTTTTGATGGCTTCGATATTCTCCAGATTTTCCGGAGACGAAATCACCAGGGAAAGGATGGGCCTGTCTTCATGGGTTTTGCCGATTGTATCGGCCATGATCCGCGGGGACTGACGGGCAAGGGTGCGCAGATAGCCGACCATGATATCGTGGCGGACGGGCTTGTCGCCGAGGCCGTGGCCGATGAAATCATCCGGCGTGGTTATAGCCGGATCATAATCGACACCCTCAATCTGAAAGGTCTCGATCGGAGCAGCATTAGCCATCAGTGTAAAGAAGGATGACAGGGCAACGATAAAGGCAATTCGTAAAATCATGTCGGACGTCCCTTTCTCTGTATAGCATATCAAAGATCACTTAGAGTCTAACCGAAAAATATATTTTCGCCGTCTGCAAATGCCTTTTTCTGCGCTTTCGGGGCTCACCTACCGCATGGACGCTGCGCTCCGGTTCTTGAAAACGGCGTTTTCGACAGACGAAATCGATTTTTCGGTTAGACTCTGAGGGCCTGATCAAGATCGGCCTGAAGATCGGCATGGGCCTCCACACCGACCGACAGGCGCACAAGCGCATCATCAATACCGAGCTCACGCCGGCGCTCCGGTGGGATCGAGGCGTGAGTCATGATTGCCGGATGTTCGATCAGGCTTTCCACACCGCCGAGGCTTTCCGCCAGCGTGAAGATTTCAACCCGCTCGAGCATGCGCCGTGCCCTATCAAGGCCGCCCTTGATGAAGATCGTCACCATACCGCCAAAAGCCTCCATCTGGCGGGCCGCGATCTCGTGGCCGGGATGCGATTGCAACCCGGGATAGACGACGCGTTCAATTGCCGGGTGGCTTTCCAGCCATTCGGCAAGCGCCATGGCGGTCTGACAATGACGCTCCATCCGCAGGGCCAGGGTCTTCAGCCCACGGAGCGCAAGAAAGCTGTCAAAAGGCCCCTGTACCCCGCCAACCGCGTTCTGCAGGAACTCAAGCCGCTCACAATGGGCGTCGTCTCGGGCAACAAGGATACCGCCGACCATATCCGAGTGGCCGTTCAGATATTTGGTGGCAGAATGCATCACAATATCAGCACCAAGATCGAGGGGGCGCTGGCAATAGGGACTGGCAAAAGTATTGTCGCACCCAACAATAATATTGCGCGATTTCGCAATCCGGGCCACCGCTTCAATGTCGACAATTTTCAAAAGCGGGTTTGTCGGTGTCTCAACCCAGATCAGCCTTGTTTCATCTGTGATGGCCGCGGCGATTTCGTCTGGCTGCGTCATGTCAACAAAGGAAAACTGAAGATTGGCAGAAGCCTTGCGCACCTTGTCAAAAAGGCGGAACGTGCCGCCATAGATATCGTCCATCGCAATAATGTGGCTGCCGGCGGGCATCATCTCCAGCAGTGTAGCAATTGCCGCAAGACCGGAGGCAAAGGCAAAGCCACGGCTGCCATTTTCAAGATCGGCGATACAGCGCTCATAGGCAAACCGGGTCGGGTTGTGCGAGCGGGAATATTCAAACCCCTTGTGAACGCCCGGGCTCTCCTGAACATAGGTCGAGGTTGCATAGATTGGCGTCATGACCGCGCCGGTGGAAGGGTCCGGCACCTGCCCGGCATGGATTACGCGGGTGCCGAATTCGGGTCGGTTTCCAGGCTTTTTCATCGCTTCTTCCTTTCAGCGCGGGCTGGGTTTATGGTTAAGGGGGCCTATGGTTAGGCCGACCCTGCCCCTTTTTGCGTTGGCGCAGGCAAGGCGCGAAAGCGCCCGATTTGCGACCCTACGCCAGCCCTGCCCCTAAACAACTGGGCCGCGCCATCATCGCGAGAAAACCGTAAGCTCAGGGCTGCTCGTCGGCCGCATCATCATCAGCCGCAGCGTCATCTTCGCCCGGCTTGATGACCTCAAGCAATTCAACCTCGAAGATCAGGGCTGCATTCGGCCCGATATCGTCGCCGGTGCCGCGTTCGCCATAGGCAAGATCCGGCGGGATAAAAAACTGGAATTTTTCGCCCTCGCGCATCAGCTGCAACCCCTCGGTCCAGCCGGATATGACCTGGCCGACACCGAACTCGGTCGGAAAATTGCGCGCATAGGAACTGTCAAATTCTGTCCCGTCGATCAGGGTCCCGCGATAATGGACCTTGACCCGGTCAGCGGTCGTGGGGCGCGGCGCAGTTTCATCGGCCTTTTCGAGGACCTTGTACTGCAGGCCGCTATCAGTGGTTTCCACATCGGCTTTGACCCGGTTTTGCTTCAGGAATTCCTTTGCGGCCTCCAGATTAACAGCCGCCTCTGACTCCTTGGCTTCGAGCAGGGTGACTTCGAAAACAAGGGCTTCATTGGGTGCGATGATCCCGCGTGGCTCACCGGCTTCGCCATAGGCAAGATCGGGCGGGATGTAGAATTTGTAGGTATCGCCCACACTCATGAGCTGCAGCCCTTCGATCCAGCCCGGGATCACATCGGCAACATTGAACTTCGCCGGGGCGCCCCGAGCCTGCGAACTGTCGAACTCGGTACCATCGATCAACATGCCCTTATATTCGACGGCAACATCGTCCGTGGGCCTCGGCTTACGGTCATTGGTCTCGTCGGTTTCAACAACCTCATATTGCAGACCGCTATCGGTGACCTTGACCGCGTCTTTTTTGGCATTTTCTTCGAGGAAAGACGTTGATTCCGCGAGATAGGTCTCAGGGTCGCTGACGCTGAGCAATTCCACATCGTAGATCAGCGCCTCATTCGGGCCGATCAGACCGTTCGGGGTTCCTTGCTCGCCATAGGCAAGATCGGGCGGCAGCGAAAAGATATACCGGTCACCAGCCTTCATCAGCGGCACGGCCTCATAAATCCATCCGGGAACACGCCCGTCAACCAGCGGAAACCGCGCCGCCGGCCCCTGATCACGTGTCGATTGAAACAATTCACCATCGGCATGCTTGCCGGTGAAATGAATGCGGACCCAATCGCCCGGCTCGGCCTTGCGATTGCCTTCAACGCCGGTTTCAACCACTTCGAACTGCAGCCCGCTTGGCAGGCGCGTCACCTCATCCCGGGCAGCATTTTCGGTCAGGTAGGCTTCGGACGCCCTGAGGTTGTCTTCGGCAAGCTTCTGGCGTGCCTCTTCGGCGGCGGCCTGTTCCGCGGCCGGATTTGCCGGTGCCTCAACGGCCGGTTGTTCGTTTGTCTCGCCTTGCGGCTCTGTCTGCCCGGCCTTGTCGCCCCCGCAAGCGGCAATAGCAGCGACCAGCAGGAGGGCGCCAAAACGCCCTGTCATCAAGCGTGTCATGAAATATCTCCCGATCAAAGATTGTGCGGACGTTACAAGATGCATGCGCGGTGTAAAGTCTTAAGACCTGCCCTGATGGCGAGTCTTCCGATCTGGAATGGCCACGCATTTCGAAGAAAAGCGGTTAGGCCGGGAAAAAAGCGGTTGGGAGGACCTACTGGACACTAAACCGTATCTCGGGCTGTATCGCTTCACCGCCCGCGCCTGGCGCGTTGGATTGCAACCTGCTCTTGCGGAGGGCGCGGATCCGGTAAATTGAACATCCGATGAGGTAAAAAGCGCACAAATCAGCAAATCGGTTATAAATAAGAAAAAACCAGAAG
>CAYSMJ010000028.1:22190-23664 GCA_964432075.1 uncultured Caulobacterales bacterium
CTCTTTCGGCCCGGAAGCGGTTTCGATGATCCGGGCAGCTTCATCCTGGGCCCGCGAGGTTAAGGTTTTGTGTGCGCGGCCTGCAACTTCGTACATTTTCCCGAGCACTTCCTTGAACTCCGCGTAGGCTTCCGTTGCTTCGGTGTTGCCAAATTTTTCATCAGTGGCGACAGCAACTTTTTCACCGGCAATCACACAATCGGTGAGTTCACCCAGCTTTTCTTCGAAGCGGAGAAGCGCTGCGTGTTCTTTGAGCAAGTCTTTTTTCATGACAAACTTATCCCTTAGATTTGCGTTCGTGTTATTCTCCCCGTACAACCAATAGCACGTTTACCCGGGATTAACCATCCCAAATTGGGAGACAGACTGTCCTCCCGGTCTCAAACAGGGATAGCCTGAGTCATAAATGTCACAAAATGAACAGTCAGAACAGAATTATGCCGCCCGTCTGAGCCAGCACATGCTGTTTATCGCGCGGCGGCGCGCTACTTTTGCGGCGCAGCAATCGGCAGCGCTTGTGGGCTGGGGGGTCAGAAACGGCCCGCTGCCAGTCGCAGACGACATTGCTCATACAGGGATGCCGTTTGAACTGCGATATTCTGCGCCGTCGCCCCATCGGGATGGCATGCCGAATTCTCTTCGAGAATTTGTTCGATTACTGGCTGAAGAGCTTGAACAAGCCGAAATTGGCCGTGACGGCTCGTAACACGGGCCATGGCAAGATAGGTGTTTGCCGCCGCTTCGGCGGCAGCGGCGATGGATTGCTCAGGCACACCAGGCCGATCCAACGCATAGGCAAGTACTTCGTGGAGGAGCGCCGGGTCGATCAGTTGAGAATCATGCAGGCCGGCGCGTCGCTGCGCAAAATCAATGATCTCTCCGGAGGGTTTTTCCGGTTCCGCCGGGCCGCCACTGCCACAGCGTGCACCACGGCGCGCGCTGAAAAAATCGAATAGCGTCAAGTGACCGCTGGTTTCAGCAATAATTCGCTGAATGGCATGACCGCCCGGCAGGCTGCGACCGTCAATGATTGCCTCCAGTTCGCCGGTATCCACCGACACCCGTTCCGCAAAATCAGCAAGCGGTTCACCGATTTCCTCAAGGTAGCCCTTCAACGGGTGCATTCCCATCTCCTGTTCCATCGCCTGGCGCCCAGCGTAGGCTGTGGATAGGAAAATTTCGGTGAATAGCGCCCCCAATTCCGGCGTTCCCATCCGGAAATTTCGCCGGTAGGAGCAGACCATGACCCAACCCTTTCTCACGCTGGATCAGCTCGCTTTGTCGATTGGTGGCAAATCGGTTTTCGATGACTTGTCGATCTCAATCGCCGCGCGCGAACGCATCGCGCTCGTCGGGCGCAACGGTACAGGCAAATCCACCCTGATGCGTCTTGTTGCTGACCAGATCGAACCCGACGCGGGACAACGCACCGTCAGCACCGGGGTCGGTGTCTATTACCTTTCGCAGGAGCCGG
>CAYSMJ010000029.1:0-23381 GCA_964432075.1 uncultured Caulobacterales bacterium
GTTGAGGACACGGCCCTTGTCCTCGATGCGATCAACGGTTTTGACCAGGACGATCCCAGCGGACAACGCATGGGATTTGCCTATGACGGCGCCCTCGATGTCAGCCAGATGACCGTCGGCTATGTGCCGGCCTGGCTGGAAGCCGGGGACGAGGTCGACCGCGCCGCGTTTGAAGCCCTGAAGGGGCTGGGTGTTCAGCTCAAAGAATTTACGCCGCCAGACCTTGATTTCAGCAGCCTTGGCCAGATCGTTGTGGTGGAAGCGGCGGCTGCCTTTGCTGATCTGACTCTCGATGACATTGATGACACGCTTGTCTGGCAGGAGCCGCGCGCCTGGCCAAACACCTTCCGGCAGGCGCGATTTTTATCGGCGGTCGACTATGTGCAGATTGACCGGGTACGGCGCAAGCTGATGCAGGTCATGGGCGAGGCCTTTGACGGGTTTGATGCGGTCTTCGGGCCGCACTTTGCGGGAGGGATGCTGCTGGCTACCAATTGCAGCGGCCATCCGCAGCTGGTGCTGCGCGCCGGGTTTCGGCAATCGCCCACCCGCACCGGCTATGGCAATGCAGCAGACGACCAGATCGGGCCAACCTTCCGTATCCCCCGGGGTGTCAGTCTGTGGGGCGATCTGTTCCAGGAGGGCAAGATCATCGCCCTCGGCAAAGCCCTCGAAAACGCCCTCGGCGTCGCCGCAGAGCGCCCGCCCTTGCGGGTGTAGGCATCTGGCCTTCGGTCGAAGTCTTTGATCGGCCCGTAAGGGCTTGGTTTTTGGCCTGCACGCTGTCATCCCGGACACTGCATGCGATCCGGGATCCATGATTTAATGCGAGCGAGGATGCTTCGGGAGCCATCGCAATACCGCAACATGGATCCCGGATCCTCGCGGCGTTGCGTCCGGGATGACGGCAATTGAGAGGGACCGGTAGAGGGCCTGATTGTGCTTCTCCGAGCCTCAACATGAGACGGCCAAAAAACTTATCCCCATGGGTCAGGGCCGTGCGAGACTGGTGGCATGGAAAACTCCGTCTCACAGAACGGCGCGGGCGCTGAGACGCCGCTTGACCCTTATCACGCGGCCCTGAAGACGCGGTATGAGCGTCTGTCGCTGAAAACGCTCGATTTCCTCGAACGGGTTCTGGACCGGGCGGACGAGGCGGATATGCGGGCGGAAGACTATCCGTCTGATAGAAATTGCGCACACGCGGACCGGGCCGTGGTGCAGGCCGGGGCGCTGGTTTCAAAACTCGTCTGGGCACACCAGACTCTGGTTGTCTTGCGCACGCGCGCGCTCGACGCCTCGATTGACAGGCCGCGTGCCGCTGGATCTGTGGCCCGACCCGGCCCGCGCAGGCAAGGCGCTGACGCGGGCGCGCCGGTCGCGGCCATGGCAGCCGAACAGGCCAATGTCACAAAGCCTGCGAGCCCTCCTCCTGCGCCGATAAATATCCCGCCAGCAACGCCGTCTGATCATTTGAGCCCGGATCAACCGGTCGATGCCGGGATGGCCGGGGGCGACAGGGTCCTGCCCCATGACGGGGCCGCCGGAAGCCGTGCCCCTTGGCGCTGCGCCGTTCTGACACCGTCGCAAACTGCCCTTAACCCTTTGCTGGCTCTTGATCTTGCGGGCGATGCGCCCCCGGTCGGTGAACTGACGGGTTCGGGCGGTTTGCCTGACCTGCCGGGCTCTGTCAGAACCGGGGCAAACCGGGCGGCACGCGAACCAGTGCCCGAACGGATGCCCGAACGGATGCTAAAACGGATGCCCGAACCCGTATTGGCGCTCGCCCCTGATTAGACATAGCGCGGGCGCGGGGAAGGACGACCCTTGGCAAATCCCTTTGCGCTGGTATTGCGCGCGCGCCTGTGACAATCCCCTTTTCCCACGGTTGACCGGATAACGCCAGGTTTAGCGCTGGCGGTAACACCCGTTCGCGCGCCATTGCCCGGGCGTGCCCCTTTGCACATCGGCCCGGCTTGGGGCATGCTTTCCCTTTACAAAGGGAGACCGAACCATGTGCGACGACCAGACAGAACGCGATATTGAGCGCCGGGCCGACAAACCGGGCACGGTGGATCGCCGGGCCTTCGGTCAATACTCGGCAGCGGCGATTTTTGCGGCGGCCTTCCCGGCAGCCTGTTCGCCGGCGCAACAGGCTGTCGGCGCCAAGACAAGCCCGGAGGGGCAGACCGGTAGCGTGCGCGCTTCCGTCAACGCTGGCGCGGCAGCGGGTAGCGATGCGATGGGCGCGGGGCTGGACGTTATCGAGCAAGCGGTCAGTGTACCAATGGGGTCTGGGGCTGGCACCGGGATGGGCGAGGGGGCGGGCCAGTCCGACAGCTATTTTGTCCACCCTGCCGCCGGTGCCCATGCCGGTATCTTGATGTGGCCGGACATTCGCGGCCTGCGTCCGGCGTTTGAGGCCATGGGCAAGCGCCTCGCCATGGCCGGCTATTCGGTGCTTGTCGTCAACCCGTTCTGGCGGGACGCTTCGGCGCCGGTGGTCGGGCCGGATGAACAGTTCTCCGACCCCGATGTCCGCAGCCGGCTGATCCCCATGGCACGTAAACTTGATCAAGATGCGGCCTTTGCTGATGCGCGCGCCTATATCGCTTTTCTCGATCGTCAGGCGGCGGTCGATACCGGCAAAAAGATCGGCACGGCCGGCTATTGCATGGGCGGCCCCCTGATCATGCGCACGGCGGCCGCTGTGCCGGACCGGGTCGGCGCGGCAGCCTCCTTCCATGGCGGCGGGCTGGTGACCGAGGGCGAAGACAGCCCGCATCTCCTCATTCCGCAAACCAGGGCTGAAGTGCTCCATGCGATTGCTGAAAATGATTATGAGCGCAATCCGGATTTCAAGCCGGTACTCGAAAAAACCTATGCAGACGCTGGCATTCCTGCAGAAATTGAGGTGTACGAAGGAACCATGCATGGCTGGTGCCCGCCAGACAGCCGCGTTTATAATGAGGCGCAGGCGGAAAAAGCCTGGCAACGCCTGCTTACGCTTTATGAGCGCGCCCTTTAGAACCATAATTGTTTCGGCCGGGCCGCAGACCATGACACCGCTGATGATGGGAGTTAGGAATGAGAAGATACCAGGGATGAAAATGATGATTTCGGCTTTTCTGTTGTCATGCTGGTTCGCCGCTTCTGCGGTCTTTGCGCAAGACACGGACATGCAGGCTCGTCTTACAGAAACGGATCAGCAAATCCTTCAGGCCGTTGACGCGAATTTTGAGGATCAGCTGAGCTTTCTGGAAAAAACCGTCAACCAGAATTCAGGGACACTGAATGTTGCCGGTGTTCGTGCCGTCGGCGATATGTATGAAGCCCCGTTTCAGGCTCTGGGCTTTGACACAAGCTGGATTGAGATGCCGGCTGAAATGGCAAGGGCCGGCCATTTCGTGGCAACACGGACCTTTGATCAGGAAGGACCGCATCTGCTGCTGATCGGTCATCTTGATACGGTGTTTGAACCTGATGACGACTTCCAGACCTTCAAACGCGAGGGCGATCGCGCGACGGGGCCGGGGATTGCGGACATGAAGGGCGGCAATGCGGTCATTTTATATGCCATCAGGGCACTGAGCGAGGCCGACGCCCTTGCGCGCGGAACGGTTACCGTTTTTCTGACGGGGGATGAAGAATCGGTTGGCTCGCCCATTGCTCTGGCACGAAAGGAGCTGATTGCGACGGGCAAGCGGGCTGATTTTGCCCTCAATTTTGAGGGGATGAGCCCGGGCTATGCGGTGATTGGCCGGCGGGGCTCATCCAACTGGTCGCTGGAGGTGACTGCGCGCCAGGCTCATTCTTCGGGGATTTTTCGCGATGGCATTGGCGCTGGAGCGATCTTTGAAGTCGCGCGGATTTTGAACCGGTTTTATGGTGAGGTGCGCGGGCCGTTCGGGCTGTCTTTCAATGCCGGTAATATTGCCGGCGGAACCGCAGTCATCGAGGGCGATACAAAGAGCGATCTGGCTGTGTTCGGCAAGTCAAACGTGATCCCGAACCGGGCTGTTGCCCATGGCGGGCTGCGGTTCATGACCGAGGTCCAGAAAGAGGCTGCCCGCGAAGCGATGCGGAAAATTACTGAAGACAGCTTGCCCCAGTCAGAGGCGACGATCAGCTTTGAGGATCGGTATCCGGCGATGGAGGAAACCCCGGGCAACAAAGCCCTGCTCGCTCGGTTGAATACCGTACACGAACGCATTGGCGCTGAACCTGTCGAGAGTTTCCCGCCGGAGCGGCGGGGCGCTGCTGATATCAGTTTTGTCGCGCCTTACGTGACGGGTATGGACGGGCTTGGCGTAGATGGCGAGGGCGCCCATGCGCCGGGCGAAAGCATGGATATTGCTTCCATGCGGTTTGCAACCCGGCGCGCGGCCTTGTTCCTTGCCGATCTCCTGTCTGGTGAGACCGATCAATAACCGCGGCGGGGCGGTCGTTGGCCCCGTCGGCCCGATGCGCGGAAGGTTCCGTCTTCCCAATAGGTTTCGCCGGTTTGCGGGTCGACATAATAATAGCGATCTTCATAGCGGTCATAGCGCCGGTCATTGTGACGGCGGGCGCGACCAAAACAGTCGCCGGCCCGTTCGCACCCGATCGCTGCACCGGTAACCCCGCCAATCGCTGCACCAACGGCGGCGCCGGTGCCCGGCCGTCCGGAAATGATTTCACCGGCAATGGCGCCCGCGGCAGCGCCCGCAGCGGCACCATAAAGCGCATTGCGCTCCGCCGTACCGGTCGCGGTGCAGGCAGAAGTAAACAGGAAAGCGGTGGCCGACAGGCCTGTCAGAGTCTTCATGCAGAGGTCTCCCGTAAAAACTGAAAAAGCGACGATACTCAACACCTTGCCCGAGTGTAGGACAGAAATCGTGACGAGAATATGGGCCTGGCGTGCCCAAATCGGGCCGGCCGATGGAAATCGGATAACATTTCCGTAATTTCGGTTTGGGCCGCCGTTTTAGCGTGTGCAAAAAACCGGCGCATAGCCTGCGCGAATTCACCGGTTCAACGCGAAGAGTTGCTAAAATCGTTGATGAAAAAAGTCGATTCTGCGGCTCTTTTCCGCAGGGAAAGTGTTATATCAAATGCATGGAAACAGGCACATCAAATCCCTTCACCGCAAACACCGCCCATGCCCTGCGTGGCAATTATCAGGACATGGCCGCCGATTACACAGTCGAACAGCCGACCGAGCGTTATACCGAAGAAGAACATGCCCGCTGGCGGTTTCTGTATGATCGGCAAATGCAATTGTTACCGGGCTACGCCGCGGCGGAATATCTTGACGGGTTGAAACATCTTGACGCAGCCGGCGGGATTCCTAGCCTTGCGGGCGCGAATGAAAAGCTGCGGGCTGCTACCGGGTGGGAGCTTGTCGCCGTTCCGGGCCTGATCCCGGATGGTATTTTTTTCGATCACCTTGCCAATCGTCGGTTTCCGGTTGCCTGGTGGATTCGCAAGGAAGACGAACTCGATTATCTGGTCGAGCCCGATATATTTCATGATTTTTTCGGTCATGTGCCGCTTCTGTTAAATCCCGTATTTGCCGGTTATATGGAGAAATATGGCAAGGGCGGTCCGAAAGCCCTTCAGCATGATGCTCAGAACCTTCTGGCGCGGCTTTATTGGTATATTGTCGAGTTCGGACTTATCCAGACGCCGGAAGGAGTGCGTGCCTTTGGCGCGGGTATGCTCTCATCAAAACACGAAACGATCTATTCCATTGAAAGTGAAATTCCGCACCGGATCGGCTTCGATCTCGAGCGGATCCTGGCGACCAGCTACATGGTTGATGCCTTCCAGAAGACCTATTTTGTTGTGGATAGTTTCGATCAGCTTTTTGAAATCTGTGATCAGGATTTTACGTCCTTATATGAGCGTCTTGCCGGGCGTGCGCCCATCGATCCGGCAACCGTGCTGGCGACGGATCGAATTATTCACCGGGGTACGATTGCTGATTAAGCTCCGTGGCGCACAAGTATGACGTCGCCATCCTGTACGATATAATCCTTGCCTTCCGCTCGCATCTTTCCCACCTCTTTTGCGCCAGCCTCGCCACTCAGACTGACATAGTCCAAATATGAAATAGTTTCAGCACGGATAAATTTCTTTTCGAAATCGGTGTGGATAACACCTGCAGCCTGTGGCGCGGTAAACCCTTTTCGAATGGTCCATGCGCGTGCTTCTTTTGGCCCGGCTGTAAAAAAAGTCTGCAGGCCAAGAAGATCATATCCGGTTCGGATCAGCCGATTCAGCCCGGGCTCGTCGAGGCCCAATGTTTCAAGATATTCCGTCTGTTCCTCATCAGAAAGCTGAGCAAGCTCCGCTTCAATCCGTGCCGAGATCGTGACCGCGGCAGCCTGTTCCTCTGCAGCCTTTGTGACCACTGCTTCTGAGTGGTTGTTTCCGGTCGCCGCCGAACCCTCGTCGACATTCGCCACGAACAGGATCGGCTTCTGGGTCAGTAATTGCAAGGCCTTCCAGGCTTTTTCATCATCCTTGTCGATGTCGGCTGTTCGTGCCGGTTTTCCCTCCCGCAGGAGATCAAGCGCCTTGTCCACAAGGATGAGTGTTGTCTTCGCTTCCTTGTCCTGACTTTTGGCTTTTTTCTCGAGATTGGCTCGCCGTTTCTCAAGGCTTTCAAGATCCGCAAGCATCAATTCGGTCTCAACCGTTTCAAAATCTGCTAACGGATCAATCCGTCCGGCCACATGGGTGATGTCGTCATCCTCAAAACAACGCAAGACATAGGCAACAGCATCAACCTCACGGATATTGGCCAGAAACTGGTTTCCGAGGCCTTCACCCTTCGATGCCCCTTTGACCAGTCCGGCAATATCAACAAATTGAATCCGTGCAGGAACGATATTTGCCGAGTTGGAAATCTCCGCAATTTTGAACAGACGCGACTCCGGGACAGCAACATCCCCGACATTGGGTTCGATCGTGCAAAACGGATAGTTTTCAGCCTGAGCAGCCGCAGTTTTTGTCAACGCATTGAATAGAGTTGATTTACCAACATTCGGTAAGCCAACAATTCCACATTTGAATCCCATAATGCAGGCCTTTCTGGACCAAGGGGTGAGCGTGCTTCAGGAGCGACCCGAAAAAAGGTTTTTTAATACATCCTGAAATGCATTTGCCGGTTTGCCTTTTTCTTCCACCGCCTGGGCGTCTTTTGAAACAGGCGTTTTTTCGCCCGATCCAGTCCTGGTCCTGGTGGGCGTTTTTTGTGCCTGCTTCTCATTGCGTGGCGTCATCAGACTTGCAACCTGGCTCTGGAAACGCCCCAGCGCCTTTTCGTCGCCAGCCATCAAATGATCGGCAGAGCGGGCAAGGGCATCAAGCATTCGTTCCAGCCATGTCTCATCGGCTTTTGAAAAATTGCCAAGGACATAACCGTGAACAGCTTCCTTCCGGCCCGGATGGCCAATTCCAAGACGCACACGGATAAATTCATTTCCGATCTCACGATCAAGGGAACGCAGGCCATTATGCCCTGCCGCGCCACCGCCAATCTTGATACGGCATTTGCCGGGAGTAAGGTCCAACTCGTCATGGAATATAATGACACTACCAAGGGAGATCTTGTAAAATCGGATCGCCTCGGCCACGCTTCGACCGGATTCGTTCATGAAGGTCTGCGGTTTGAGGATCAGTGCCTTGCCCCGTCCATTCGGTCCTTCAATACGCCCTTCACGGATCAAGCCCTGAAATTTTGTCCGTGCTGGTCCAAAACTGAACGCATCACCGATCCGGTCGACAGCCATAAAGCCGATATTATGGCGATGCCTGGCATAGTCCCGGCCAGGATTACCAAGCCCGACAATCAATTTCATGGTGCTCACCCTTACCACACAAGGGCGGGGCGCCCGGGCAGTTTATTCGTCGGCTTTTGCTTGCGCCTCGGTTTCCGCTTCATCGCCATCGGTGGCCTCGCTCTCGCTTGACCGAAGCGCAGACGGTGCCGCGATTGTTGCGATGGTAAAATCCCGATCGGTAATCACTGGCGACACGCCTTCCGGCATCATTGTCTGAGATATCGTTACGGTGTCACCGACATCAGATGTGCCAATATCGAATTCAAATTCCTGCGGAATAGAGGTTGCCGGTGCGTAGACCTCAACCGTGTGTCGCACGACGTTGAGTACGCCGCCTTTTTTAAGACCAGGTGAGGCTTCTTCATTGAGAAACCGGACCGGAACCTCAACATTAATCCGGGTTTTTTCGTCAACGCGCATCATATCGACATGAACCGGAAAATCCTTCACCGGGTGAAATTGCACATCCCGCGCAATAACGGGCTGCAATTCGTCCTGGCCCGGCACATCGATATCAACAAGCTGGGAGAATAAACTCCCCGAATTGAGGGCGCGTATAATCTCGTTACGCTTGAGACGAATGGCAACGGGGTCCATGCCGCCACCGTAAAGAACGCCGGGCACCCAGCCGTCGCGTCTTACGGCCCGGGCGCCGCTGGTTCCCGTGCGTTCGCGCACTTCACAGGAAAAAGTTTCTTTTGCCATCGTGGCCCTCTATCAAAAAAACAGGCAGCGGGTTTTGCCTAATCCTCAGGCGTTGCTCCTTTGCAGGAGGTTCACCAAACCCGTCAGCCCGGTCAAATCGAAGGCGTGGCATAAGGGAAAAGCGCCTTAAGCGCAAGCACCTTTGCCCGTTTGCGCTTACTTGAAATTGATTTTCAGAATTTCGTAGGACCGCGCCCCTCCGGGGGCTGCAACCTCGACAACGTCGCCTTCGCTTTTTCCGATAAGGGCCCGGGCGATGGGCGACTGAACCGAAACCTTACCGGCTTTTACGTCGGCTTCGAAATCACCAACAATCTGATAGGTTTTTTCTTCTTCAGTGTCTTCATCAATCAGGGTTACGGTCGCGCCGAAGACGATATTGTCCCCGGAAAGTTTTGCGGGTTCGATAATCTGGGCTCGGCCAACCTTGTCTTCATAATCAAGGATTTGGCCTTCGATCCAACCCTGCTTTTCTTTTGCTGCATCATATTCGGCGTTCTCGGACAGGTCGCCATGGGCACGCGCCTCGGCGATGGCCTGGATGACAGCAGGACGTTCTTCATTTTTCAGGCGTTTGAGCTCTGATTCCAGCCACTGATAGCCGGTGAGCGTCATGGGGATCTTTTCCATCATATCGATCTCTCTTCACAACCGCCGATAAAGGCAGGCGCGATGCGTTTCGTTCCGCCGCGTCTCACTGCCATTTCCGGAATTAAACGAAGCTAGAGATTTGCCCTTCGGGATTCAAGGGGCGTCCGGAAAACTCGGGATGCATGGCTTGTGAGGGCGCTACGAACAGGGGTCCATCGCGCTAAATATCGATTTTTGGAAAGATTATAATTGACATTAACGTAATCTGTAATATCATAACGATTATGACAATGGCATACACTCCTGACAATGAGCGCGATGTTCCTGGGGCGGCGAAATCTGACCTTTTGCACGGATCAGGTTTTCGTCTTGAAATCAATGATATAGCACCAGATTTCTCGGCGCGGACAACGCAGGGGACAATCAGATTCTCAGACTATGCGGGACGCTGGGTTGTTCTGTTTGCCCATCCAGCGGACTTTACGCCTGTCTGCACGTCAGAGTTTATCGCTTTCCAAAAAGCGAAAGCGAAGTTTGATTCTGCCGACACTCAACTGCTTGGTCTTTCGGTTGACAGCCTGTACGCGCATCTTGCCTGGATCAGGGATATCGAGGTGCGCTTTGGGGTGCAGATCGACTTTCCAGTCGTCGAGGATATTTCCATGGCCGTGGCGCGCGCCTATGGAATGGTTCACGACCGTTCACTCTCAACAGCGACGGTGCGTTCGGTATTTTTCATCGGTCCTGACCAGCGGGTCCGCGCGATTATCCACTACCCCATGAATGTCGGGCGGTCGGTCGACGAGATTTTGCGGGTTCTGATGGCGCTTCAGGCGGCCGAACGGGACGGCGCGGTCACGCCGGAAGGATGGAGGGAGGGGGAGCCAACCCTGGCGTCGCCACCGTCAGATCAATGGGCGGCTGCGGCAAGTGCGATGGATAGCTCGGCTTGCTGGTATTATGCGCCTGCGCAAGGCGGAGGAGCCTCAAGCCGATGACCCCTGAAACCCGTCAGCTTGAGCCTCATCTCGGCGAAGCCACCACCCTGTTGAAGGCGCTGGCCCATCCGGTCCGGCTTCTTGTCTGCTGCCAGCTTTTGTCGCGGGAAATGTCGGTCGGCGAGATCGAGACAGGGCTCGGAATCAAACAGCCGCGTCTGTCCCGCGAACTCGGGAAGCTACGTGAAGAGGGTCTGCTTTCCGCGCGCCGGGATGCCAAATCCGTCTTTTACAGCGTCGATGAAAAGGCGCGACCGCGTATCCAGGCGATGATTGACGCCATCCATCTGTCCATATTGCCCATGTCGGCAGACGCCAATGCCGTAAGGCATCATAACAATTCAAACGCCGGCGAGGCGCGTGTCAGTGGTGAATGCGGCCTGTTTGCCCTGACCTATCCCGCTGCAATACCAAATCCTATCAGATAAAACAGAGAGCCCCACCCATGGCACAACCCCACGTCAAAGCCTTTTTCGATGAGCCCACCTTTACAGTCAGCTATGTCGTAACCGATCCGACCACGAACGCTGCGGCAATCGTTGACAGCGTGCTTGACTATGATCCGGCTTCCGGCCGGACGTCGACGGGCTCGGCGGATGCGATCATCGCCTTTGTCAAGGATGGAGGGCTTGATCTCAAATGGATTCTCGAAACCCATGTCCATGCGGACCATCTCTCGGCCGCGCCCTATATTCAGGACCGGATTGGCGGTGCCATCGTCATCGGCTCGGCAATTGTCACTGTCCAGAGTGTTTTTGGGAAAATTTTCAATGAAGGCACCGAGTTTCAACGCGACGGAAGCCAGTTTGACAAATTGCTGAGCGATGGCGACCGGTTGGTCCTGGGCGAGCTTGAGGTAGAGGCTATGCATACCCCCGGCCACACACCGGCCTGCATGACCTATGTGATTGGCGATGCCGCTTTTGTCGGTGACACGCTCTTCATGCCTGACTTTGGCACGGCACGGACGGATTTTCCCGGTGGTGACGCCCGCACGCTTTACCGCTCGATCAAGCGGGTTTTCTCGCTTCCGCCGCAAACCCGGCTGTTTATGTGTCATGACTACAAGGCCCCGGACCGCGATAACTATGCCTGGGAGACCACGGTGGCCGAAGAGCGCGCCAACAATATCCATGTTAACGATCAGGTCAGCGAGGATGACTTTGTCGCCATGCGGGAAGCCCGTGACAAGACACTGGGCATGCCGCGCCTTATCCTGCCATCAGTGCAGATCAATATGCGGGCCGGTGAAATGCCGCCTCCGGAAGATAACGGCCAGAGCTATATCAAGATTCCGATCAATGCACTTTGACATGCAATGAGCCCGGCCCTGTCGCGGGGGGGCTTACCACATGCCTATAAGGGAGTTCGCACAATGACCATTCAGAAAATCGCCCCTGATTTTTCCGTTTCGCCGCAACTTTCGGTGCAGGATATCGGGCTTGTTGCCTCGAAGGGCTTCCGGTCCCTTATTATCAGCCGGCCCGACGGGGAGGCGGACGATCAGCCCCCGCATGCTGAAATGATGGAGGCGGCGAGGCGAAATGGCCTGGCGGTTCGCTATATGCCGATTACACCTGGCAAGATCACCGATAGCGATGTGAAGGCTTTTCAAAAAGCGATGCTCGACCTGCCAGCGCCGGTGATCTCCTATTGTCGGACGGGCACACGGTCCATGACTTTGTGGTCGCTGGCGCAATCCGGTCATCTGTCTACGGATGCAATTCTTGAGACAGCGGCGGATGCCGGGTATGATCTGGAAAGCCTTCGTCCCCGACTTGATACAGGCGACAAAGGCGCCGTTTCGCAATCGCGACCTGCGGCGCGCCGGCGTCACCAGGTGGTGATCATCGGTGGCGGGGCGGCGGGTATCTCGACCGCAGCGAGCATTTTAAGGCGCAGACCGGATCTTGATATTGCTATCGTTGAGCCGCGTACAGAGCACTATTATCAGCCCGGCTGGACACTTGTTGGCGGTGGTGTTTTCCGTCGTGAGCAGACGGAAAAGCCGATGGATAAACTCATGCCACAGGGCGTGCAGTGGATCCGCGCGGCGTGTGCGGGTTTTGAGCCGGAACATTCAGAGATTATTCTTGAAGACGGTGAGCGCGTCGGCTACCGGATTCTTGTTGTCGCGCCCGGGCTCAAGCTGAATTGGGACCGTGTTGAAGGCCTACGCGAGACGCTTGGCAGGAATGGGGTGACCTCGAACTATCAGTTCGATATGGCGTCCTATACCTGGGAACTGGTATCCTCGCTAAACGAGGGCAGGGCGTTGTTTACTCAGCCGGCAATGCCGATCAAATGTGCCGGCGCCCCCCAAAAGGCAATGTATCTTGCCTGCGATGCATGGCTGCGACGCGGTGTGCTAGGCCAGATTGACGTGAATTTCCATAATACGGGCGGCGTCCTTTTTGGCGTTAAAGACTATGTTCCCGCCCTGATGGAGTATGTGGAAAAATACAACGCGCATCTCAACTTCAACGAAACGCTGATTGCTGTCGATGGCGCAGCAAAAAAAGCAACGTTCCGTGTGCAGCAGGGTGACGGTAATTCGATAGAGCGTACAGATGAATTTGACATGCTCCATGTCTGTCCGCCCCAATGTGCCCTTGATTTTGTCCGCAATAGCCCCCTTGCGAATGAGGCTGGCTGGGTCGATGTGGATGGCGAGACATTGCAGCACAATCAGTATGGAAATGTATTTGGTCTTGGTGACGCCGGGTCGACGCCGAATGCGAAAACGGCTGCTGCCGTGCGCAAGCAGGCGCCGGTTGTTGCCCATAATGTGCTGCGCGCCCTTGATGGTCGTGCGCCGAATGCGGTCTATAACGGCTATGGCTCCTGTCCGCTGACAGTTGAGCGCGGCAAAATTGTCCTGGCCGAATTTGCCTATGGTGGTGTGCTTGATCCGAGCTTTCCGAAATATGTTGTAGACGGCACAAAACCAACCCGGGCGGCCTGGTTTCTGAAAGAGAAGATGCTGCCGGATCTTTATTTCAACCATATGCTCAAGGGCCGGGAATGGCTTGCGGGACCAAAGCTATTGCCGCACCGGCCGACGCAGTTCGAGGCCCGGGAAGCGTGTGATTTCAAGGAAAGCCCGGCGCCGGCTAAAGCTGCCTGAGCGAGTGTTGAAGGGCGGGAGCATGCGGCTCACACGGTATTTTCCGATCCTTGAATGGGGCCGTTCTTATAACGGGTCGGTTCTCGCCAATGATCTTTTGGCTGCGGTGATCGTGACGGTCATGCTGATCCCGCAGTCGCTTGCCTATGCCCTGCTTGCCGGTCTGCCGCCGCAAATCGGTCTGTATGCATCAATTTTGCCGCTTGTGGCCTATGCAATTTTCGGGACGAGCCGTACGCTTGCTGTCGGCCCCGTCGCTGTTGTTTCCTTGATGACGGCGGCTGCCGCTGGCCGTGTCGCCGCCCAGGGAAGCCCGGAATATATCGCCGCTGCGCTGGTCCTTGCTCTGTTGTCGGGCGCCATGCTGGTCGTCCTTGGGCTTTTGCGACTTGGCTTTCTTGCCAATTTCCTGAGCCATCCGGTTGTGTCCGGATTTATCACCGCATCGGGCATAATCATTGCGGCAAGCCAGCTCAAGCACATTCTCGGGGTAGAAGCCCATGGCCACAACCTGTTTGAGATCCTCCACTCCCTTGCTGGCGCGCTGGGGGCGATAAACCTGCCTACGCTTACAATCGGCCTCGGCGCGCTGTTCTTTTTATTCTGGGTACGCAGCGGGCTGAAACCGCTTCTCATGCGTGCCGGATTGGCTGATCGTATTGCGGCGATGCTTGCCCGGGGCGGTCCGGTTGCGGCGGTCGTGGCCGGGGTCGCGGCGGTTGCGGTTTTTGACCTTGACGCGCAGGGCGTTAGGATTGTCGGTGACATTCCAACCGGACTGCCTATTCTCAGGCTCCCGGCATTTGATCCTGAACTCTGGCAGACGCTACTGGGGTCAGCGGCGCTGATCAGCGTCATCGGCTTTGTAGAATCGGTTTCGGTAGCCCAGACTCTAGCGGCCAAACGACGCCAGCGGATCGATCCGGACCAGGAACTTGTCGGGCTTGGTGCTGCCAATCTCGCTGCCGGTGTCTCTGGTGGCTATCCGGTAACGGGTGGGTTTGCCCGTTCCGCCGTGAACTTTGATGCAGGCGCCGAGACGCCTGCGGCTGGCGCGTTTACCGCGATCGGTATTGCGCTTGCCGCTCTCTTCTTGACGCCATTTCTGTACTTTCTGCCCCAGGCGGTGCTCGCCGCGACCATTATCGTCGCGGTATTGTCGCTTGTTAAGCTCGGCGATCTGGTAACGGTCTGGAAATTCTCCAAGGGTGATTTTGCGGCAATGGCCGCTACGATCGCGATCACGCTTCTTGCCGGGGTCGAGCTTGGTATATCTGCCGGGGTTGCCTTGTCGCTGTTCTTGCATCTTTACAATACGAGCCGTCCGCATTTTGCAATTGTCGGTCAGGTACCGGGTTCAGAGCACTTCCGCAACATCAACCGCCATGAAGTCGTGATATCGGCCTGTGTGGTTACCTTGCGGATTGACGAGAGCCTGTATTTCGCCAATGCCCGTTTTCTGGAAGAAACAGTGGCCGACCTTGTCGCTGATCGTTGCGAACTGAAACATCTCGTTTTGATGTGTCCTGCCGTGAACTCAATTGATGCGAGCGGTCTGGAAAGCCTCGAAGCCATTAATCATCGACTGGCGGATGTGGGCATAAAACTGCATCTGTCCGAGGTGAAAGGCCCGGTCATGGACCGGCTGAAGCGTACTGATTTTCTTGATAATTTGAGCGGTGAGGTCTTTCTCCACCAATATCAGGCCATGCGCAAGCTTGACCGGGCGTGCACGGAAAAAGCCCGTGAGCTGCCTGCGGCAGAGGGAGAAATGACCGGCTTAGACAAAAGCCAAACGCCGCAGGCAGCTTTTTAGGCAGACCTGATGTTTGTGTCACTCGGCTGATTGATCCTGGTCGGGAGTAATAATAGACCGCGTGGATCGGAACCGGTCTTTGCAGCGCAGGCAAGCGCTTACGCGCCGGATGCGCAGATGAAACATCATGTGCGCGCACTGGTATAAGAATAGTCCTGCAGCGCTTTGACATTGAGCGTGCCCGCCCGCATGGCGGCGATGGCGCGGACTGCGGCGCGGGCCCCGGAGGCCGTCGTTATGCAGGGGATTTTCTGGGCAAGGGCGGTGGTACGGATCGACCGGCTGTCGGCAATCGACTGGGCCCCTTCTGTCGTGTTGAAAACCATCTGTACCTCGCGATTCTTCAGGGCATCAACAATATGCGGGCGGCCTTCGAGCACCTTGTTGATACGCTCGACTGCAAGGCCTTTTTGCTGAAAGAAGCTGGCTGTTCCGGCAGTGGCGATCAGGGTGAAGCCCATATCGAGGAGGCTTTTCGCCGTTTCGATCATGTCGTCCTTGTCGGTGTCTCGCAATGAAATAAAAACACGCCCCTCTGTCGGAACGCGCACACCGGCGCCAAGCAGGCTTTTTGCCCGGGCCCGGGCAAAGCCCATATCAAGACCCATGACCTCGCCAGTCGAGCGCATTTCGGGACCAAGCACCGTGTCGACACCCTGGAACCGCGCAAACGGAAATACGACTTCTTTCACGGCGATATGATCGAGCACCGGTGCCCGGTCGCCAAGCCCGACATCGGCCAGCGTATCGCCCGCCATCACCTTGGCGGCCAGACGCGCCAGCGATAGGCCTGTTGTCTTGGCAACGAAAGGGACAGTGCGCGAGGCGCGTGGATTGACCTCAAGGACAAATATTTCATCGTCCTTAATCGCATACTGAACATTCATCAGGCCAACAACACCAAGCGCAAGGCCAAGTTTTCGGGTCTGATCTTCCAGAGCTGCAATTGTCGTGGCACCGAGATCATATGGAGGAAGGGAGCATGCGCTGTCGCCAGAATGGATTCCCGCCTCCTCAATATGTTCCATGATCCCTGCGATATAGACGGACTGTCCGTCGCAGATGGCATCCACATCAACCTCAATGGCCTGGGTCAGATATTGATCGAGGAGCAACGGCTCGCGCGGGCTGATCTCAATCCGTGATCGGACCAGGTAATCCTGGAGGCCCTGTCGGGTGTGAACGATCTCCATGGCCCGCCCTCCGAGAACGAATGAAGGCCGGGTGACCAGTGGATAGCCGACGTTTTCCGCCACGGACAAGACATCGTCACGGGTTGCCGCCGTGGCATTTTGGGGTTGACGCAGACCAATTTCGGAAATCAGCACCTGAAAGCGCTCGCGACTTTCGGCCCGGTCGATGGTGTCAAAGGACGTTCCCAGAAGCCGATAGCCATGGGCTTCAAGGGTTTCGGCAAGTTTCAGAGGGGTTTGCCCGCCATACTGGACAATAATGCCAAGAAGCTGTCCATTCTTGCTTTCCGTATCCAGAATGTCGAGAACATTTTCGGCCGTAAGCGGTTCAAAATACAGCCGGTCTGATGTATCATAATCGGTAGACACCGTTTCCGGATTACAGTTGACCATGATCGATTCTATATCAAGATCGGCCATGGCGAAGGCGGCATGGCAGCAGCAATAATCGAATTCAATCCCTTGACCAATACGGTTCGGGCCACCCCCGAGGATAACAACCTTTCGCCGATCGGAGATTTCGGCCTCGCAGGTGGACAGGCCGTCAATCGGTGTTTCATATGAAGAATACATGTAGGGCGTAATCGCCCTGAATTCCGCGGCACAAGTATCAATACGTTTATAAACGGGTGTGATGTCGAGCATCTCCCGATGTTGGCGGACTTCGGCTTCGCTGCCGTCGCAGAGTTGGGCAAGCCGTTTGTCCGAAAATCCCATCTGTTTCAGTTTGCGTAGTGCCTCCGGGTCTGTTGGCAGGCCATCATGAGTAACCTGCTTTTCTGTTTCCACGATTCCTTCGATCTGTTCAAGGAACCACGGATCATATTGAGTGATCGCGCGGATCTGTTCCATGGGCAGATTCTGCCGGAAGGCTTCGGCTGTGACACGCAGCCGGTCGGGTGTTGGCGCAGCAAGGGCGGCCCGGAAAGCATTTGTGTCGTCACCCAGCCCGAGCCCCTCAATCTCAATCGGATCAAAACCGCACAGCCCGGTCTCAAGCGAACGCAGGGCTTTCTGAATCGATTCCTGAAATGTACGCCCGATTGCCATCGCTTCGCCTACGGATTTCATAGCGGTCGACAGGGTCGGCTCGGCGCCGGGGAATTTCTCGAAGGCAAAGCGGGGAATTTTGGTGACAACATAATCAATCGTCGGCTCGAACGAAGCCGGTGTTGCCTTTGTGATGTCATTGTCGAGTTCGTCGAGCGTGTAGCCGACGGCCAGCTTGGCTGCGATCCGGGCGATGGGAAAGCCGGTCGCCTTGGATGCAAGGGCAGAGGACCGTGAAACCCGCGGGTTCATCTCAATTACGACCAGTCGCCCGTCTTCAGGATTGACCGCAAACTGAACGTTTGAGCCACCCGTTTCCACACCGATCTCACGCAAAACCGCGATAGAGGCCGAGCGCATGATCTGATACTCCTTGTCAGTCAGCGTCAGCGCCGGTGCAACGGTAATGGAATCGCCGGTGTGAACCCCCATCGGGTCGACATTCTCAATCGCGCAGACGACAATGCAGTTATCGCTCCGGTCCCGGACGACCTCCATTTCATATTCTTTCCAGCCCAACAGGCTTTCATCAATCAGGACCTGACCAACAGGCGAGGCATCAATCCCGGAGCGGATAATCTCTTCAAATTCCTCGCGATTATAGGCGATCCCGCCGCCGGTGCCGCCAAGCGTGAAAGCAGGGCGAATAATTGCTGGCAGGCCGATTTCCTCCAGTGCATCCATGGCGATGGCGACGCCGCGCGGGCGATCATAGCCTGTGATCCTGCCCGTCTCATCACGGATTGCCGGCGAGCCGGCAATAACCGAACGCGGATTTTCAAGCCCGATCTTCGTCATCGCTTCGCGGAACTTTTCCCGGTCTTCGGCCTTCTCGATAGCATCAGACCGTGCACCAATCATCTCGACATTGTATTTTTCGAGAACGCGCATGCGTTCGAGGTCAAGCGCGCAGTTAAGCGCAGTCTGCCCGCCCATGGTGGGCAAAAGCGCATCGGGACGCTCTTTGGCGATAATTTTTTCGACATAGTCCGGTAGGATAGGCTCGACATAAGTGGCGTCGGCCAGTTCCGGATCGGTCATTATTGTTGCGGGGTTCGAATTGACGAGGATGATGCGGTAGCCTTCCTCCTTCAGCGCCTTGACCGCCTGCACACCCGAATAATCAAACTCACAGGCCTGCCCGATGATGATCGGTCCGGCGCCAATAATCAGGATGGAAGAAATGTCTGTTCTTTTCGGCATAGTCTGCTCGCGCGCAAAACCGCCCACTAGAGTGCAGTGACACCCTGTGAACGGTTGACTTCAAAATTTCTGGCTAAAAAAATCCCTTACCCGAGAGCGGCAACCTTGAAAAGCCATCGGCTCGATTTTTTTCGGTGCCGCATCTTGCAATCCGTCAGCCCTGAATGGAGGCTTTGGGCGCGCGCATCTGAACCGACTTTGCGTTGGCAGCTTGCGTTTGCCCGAGCATGGCCTTCAGCCGTTGTGGCGAGGGCGCAAAGATAAAACCGAAGGAGACGCACCCCTCTTTTCCCTCAACGGCATGATGGAGCCTGTGGGCTTGGACGATGCGGGCAAGATACCCTCTTTTCGGTCTGAGACCGCTGTCGATTCGTTTGTGTACGAGAATGTCGTGAAGGAAGAAATAAATCAGCCCGTAGCCAAGGATGCCAAGGCCCATGGACAGGGCAGGTGCCCAGTGGTTTACGCCGATATAGATCAGAACCATCGACGGAATTGAGAAGACCACGCCAAACCAGTCGTTCTTTTCAAACGGGCCTGTGCGCGGCTCGTGGTGGGATCTGTGCAGTGACCAGAGCCATCCATGCATCACATATTTGTGCGATAGCCACGCAATCCCCTCCATCAGGAGGACGAAGCCGAGGATCAGGCCGATATGGGATAGTAGTGTCATGGATGATTACCGGTAACTTTGTACAGGGTGTAGCACGGGGTTTGGTTTTTTCGATGCGTCCTGTTGGCATGCCGGACAGGCCGGGAACCCTCCCGCCAGCCCTTTGTCTGCCTCGTGTATTCTCTGGAGGGATCAGAGCATGAAACTTTTAACATCGATGTTCCTGAGCTTGTTTTTGCTGTCTGCCCTGAATCGCTGTGCGGCTAGCCGACGGTGCAGCTGGGGGCGCGGGTGTTGCAGATGAGGCAAACGAAGACGATGGCGAGGTGGTCTTGGATTTTCGACCACGCGCTGCGAAACCGGATCAATCAGGCGCGCGGCCGTTAGATAAACAGATGAGGTGCTGTCTTCCTGTCCCACGGCTGCCCGTTGCAAAATCCCATCACGGAAATGAGTGCTGATAATTGCCCCTGATCGTTATTGCCCCTGATCGCTTTCAAGCGGTGGAGCTTAGTCCGATTGCGAGGATTTGGGAATTCGCCGGCTCCCGGGCACCGGCCGACTGGTTAGGCGACATGAAATGGCGTAGCCGTTTAACCAGTTCTTTACCTTTCTCGCGAAGACGTTAACCGGGTCGTTCAATTGTAAAGGTGTGTGTTTCGATGCGGTTTGGTTTTGTTCTTGAACTCGCAATTCCGGCTCTTCTGCTCGGGTGGGCAACGCTTCTTGTTGTTGGCGCAGCCACGAGCCAGACCGGTTATGGCGCTCTTGCCGAACGCCGCGCGGAGCGTGATGTCCTGGCGGCGCAGGTCGCGAGCCTCGTTGCCCGACGCCGAGAGATGGAACACCGGGCTGACCTACTGAACTCAGGTGGACTTGACCCGGATATGGTTGATGAGCGGATCCGGAGCGTGCTGGGGTTCGCAAGGCCTGGCGATATCGTTGTCCGTCGCGATGAATTGCGCACAGCGTTGGCGGCATTACAGGCAACCCGTCCGCCTGGCGTAGCGAAACCTGCACGGGCTCCCGAAACCCAACCGATTGTTTCGCCAGAAACGGGTGTGCGAATTTCCATGGCCGAGGCTGAGCCATCACCGTGGCCGGCGGAATAGGCGGCTTCCTGCAACGGCTTTTTGGCCGCCGTGCCGTGACGTCGCCGGTTCCGCTTGAGGTGGCAACGTCGACTCCCTATGGTTATCGCGAAGCACGTTTTTCCGCCACGACCAACCCCAAGGATTCCGCGATGTCTGCTGCCTCTGAAACCAGCAACGATCCAAAAACCCCGCCGCTCAGCAATCTGAGCGCAACGGCGGATGAACTCCTCAACTATTATCGCGACATGCTGCTGATCCGCCGCTTCGAGGAAAAGGCGGGCCAGCTTTATGGCATGGGCGAGATCGGCGGCTTCTGCCATCTCTACATCGGACAGGAAGCCGTTGTGGTCGGCATGGAGGCGGTCAAGCGAGAGGGTGATCAGGTTATCACCGGCTATCGCGATCACGGCCATATGCTCGCCTGCGGCATGGACCCCAAGGGTGTGATGGCTGAACTGACGGGCCGTGAAGGGGGGTACTCCAAAGGCAAGGGCGGCTCCATGCACATGTTCTCAAAACAGAAAGAGTTTTATGGTGGCCATGGCATTGTCGGGGCGCAGGTGCCGCTCGGCACCGGGCTTGCCTTTGCAAACTGGTACCGCGGGGACGACCGGGTGAGCCTGACCTATTTTGGCGATGGTGCCGCAAATCAGGGCCAGGTTTTCGAGGCCATGAACATGGCGCAGCTCTGGAAGCTGCCGGTGGTCTTTATCATTGAAAACAATCAGTATGCCATGGGCACAAGCGTCAGACGCTCCCATTCCGAAACCCATCTTTATCGTCGTGGTGCCTCTTTCGGCATCCCGGGGGAAGAGGTCGACGGGATGGATATCCTTGCCGTCCGCGAGGCGGGCCGAGAAGCCATTGAGCGCGCCCGCACTGGTCAGGGGCCTTACGTCCTCGAAATGAAAACCTATCGCTATCGCGGCCACTCCATGTCCGACCCGGCAAAATATCGGACCCGCGAAGAGGTTGACGACATCCGCGAGAATTCCGACCCGATCAAACGCTGTGAAAAACGCATCCTCGACGCAGATCATGCAAGCGAAGATGACCTCAAAGCGATCGACAAGGAAATTAAGGCAATCGTAAAAGACGCAGCTGACTTTGCCACGACCAGCCCGGAGCCATCGCCGGAAGAGCTTTATACCGATATTCTGGCTTAGGAGCGTATGCCCTTTATGGCCGGCAAACCTTCCATAGACCTGCCTGAAGAGACTGATTTTCTGGACTTCGGTTGCAGTGACGGCCGGTCGATACTTCTTGGCCAGACACTGTTTGCGGGCGGGAAAGGTGTGGGCGTTGACGTCAGTGCCGACAAGGTCAAGGCTGCGCAGGCCGCCGGGTTTGATGCCATCGAAGCCGATATTACAAAGCTCGACGGTCTTGAAAATGCTGTGCGCTTTGTCATCGCAAATCACTTTCTGGAACACTTGCCCGGCTTTCAACTTGCAAAGCGCTGTTTGCATTCGGCGGTGCGTGTTGCACGGGAATTTGTCTTCATCAAACAGCCATGGTTCGATTCCGACGGCTATTTGTTGCAGCACGGATTGAAACAATACTGGTCCGACTGGCGCGGCCATCCCAACCACATGACCACGCTTGATTTTGTCAATATTCTGGCGCCGATGCATGGTGGCAGGATTGAACGATTTGCCGTGTACGGTATAGGCCCGGTTAAAGGAAGCGGTGATTTTTCAATTCATCCCGTGCACAGTCCGGTCGATAGTCAGCGCTATGACCCGCAGTTTCATTCACCAAAGCCAAAGATCATTTTTGATCAGCCTGTTTTCCGGGAGGTTGCGGCTCTGATCCGCCTTCACGGCTCCTCTGACAGTTTTGAGGTTCTTGAAGAAAAATTTCAGTGGGCAGAGCGGATTTTTGATAGCAAGACGATCGACGAGCACAAGGCCGGGCTGCCAAAACTGCCGTGGCAATGGACGGGAGAAGCTCCGTTGAGTATCGGGGGGACAATCGGCGCCAGCGCGCTTTGTGACGGGGCCCATGAGATCGAGTCGGTCGGAACTGACCCGCAGATTCTGTTGCCAGAGTTCAAGCTGGGCGCCGCCGAGGGAATTACCCTGTCGTTCGACCTTGAAGCGCCCCGTGCCACCGAGGCGCAGCTTTATTACGGAACGGAGGCCGAGCGTTCCTTCTCGCCGCGTCTTGTTGAGACCATCCCGATACCCGAAGGCCGCTCGCAGCAATCGATCACCGTGAAAAGGCAAGACCTTGTGGGGCTTTTCCGGTTCGACCCGGGCACGGCGCCGGGGACTTACCGCATCCACGCACTTTCCATAACGGAAGCCGACTGAGAGTCGCTCTGTTATCCTGAGAAAAAACTGATGCCAGCTCGCCGATTTGCGAGGTGGCAATGCCACTCGGTCGCGCTACGCAAAACCGCAATCGTGGAGGTTTTTTCACTACAGCTTGCGTTCCACGAGGGGTAAACCCGGTTATGATCCACCCGGATCAGGGGCGGGTCAGTTGTTTGCGTAACAACAGTTTTCAAAACGAATTGTACGTATCCTGAAACCAAAGCTTGGGAGTTCAACCATGACAAAATCGATCCTGGCCGGCATCGCCGCTCTTGGATTTGCCGCCTTTGCCGCACCGGCTTTTGCCAATGACACCATGGATGCCATGGTCGGCAACACAACAACTTATGTCTATGCTGACGGAACAACGGTTGTCGTGACCTACGCCGATGATGGCACTTATACGACCGAAAGCGGGGACACCGGCAGCTATACGATCGATGGTGACGAATTGTGCATCACCACCGGTGATGGCCAATCCGGCTGTACGACGCTTGAAAGTGGCCATGGCGTTGGCGACACCTTCGAGATGGTGGATATTTTTGGTAATGACGTAACCGTGACGATCAGCTGAATAATTGGGCTCAAACCGTCAACTTCATGCCGAGCCCCGGCCTTACAGCCGGGGCCTTTTGTATCTGCGGGTCTGTGATCGTGCTGGAAATGTGAAACGGCCGGGGGCGTTCGGCGCATTTACCCTGCCGCGCAAGCATAACTCACGTGAGCGACAATTCACCAGTGGCCAATATCGTCGAAAACGGAGGCGATTTACTCGGCCTTTTTCTTAGCCGGGGATTCCTGGGCTTTAGACAAGTACGCCAATACGACTACCGGGAAGGCACGC
>CAYSMJ010000030.1:0-23197 GCA_964432075.1 uncultured Caulobacterales bacterium
AGCGCGATGTTTCCCGGGTCGTCATCGATGGAGACCTGGCCGCGGGATGTGCGGCCAGAGCTTGTGCAGCTGATCGCGCGCCAGCGCCGCCGTGGCGCGGTGGTGGTGTTGTCGACACCACGGCCGGAAACCGCGCCGGAAGGGGATGACCAGGCCATCAGGGCTGATCGCCGTTTGCATCTTAGTGATGGCGCGCTGGTGGCTTTCCATCACTCAGGCCCGCCGCTCAAAAGTGATCTGTCACCGGACCAGCCTGTCACGGCATGGCCTGGCGGGGGTGTACAGGTCCCGACCCTGCATAGTGTCCATTCGCCCTGGTGGCGCGCGCGCGACCCTCGTATCAAATGGGGCACGCTGATTGGATTGTTTGTCCTGATCTACCTGACCCCAAGCTGGCCGCTTATGGCGGGCCTCGCGGCCCTCGGCGCGGGCATGGCATTGTCTATTCGTCCACCCTTGTTCTGGCTGGTCCTTGCGGTGGTGGTGCAACTGCCAAACCTTGCCGGACTTGTCCTGTTGCCGCTCGCCGGCGACGCCTCGGCTCAGAGCGAGGAATTTGCCTTTGGCCTGCGGCTTGGTTTTGGCTGGCTTGCCGCGATCTTATTCGGTATCTCCATCCTCTCGACGATGGACATACCGGAACTGGTCACCGGGCTGCGCGGCATTGGTTTGCCACGCGGTTTTGCCCGGACGATCGGGGCGGCCTTCGTGATGATCTATTTATGTTTTGCCGACCTTGGCAGCTTGTTTGCTGGCGCGAGGCCGGTCCTGTCACGCGGTGACTGGAAGCGCCCGGTCACCGCCATGAACCGCCTTGTGCGCGCTTTTGTACCGGCTTTGCTGTCAGTTGCGCGACGCGGTCAAGCCTATGCCATCGCGACCCGCACGCGCAGCGTCATGCCCTTTTACCCGACAAAGCCGCTGACGGCACAGGATGCGGTCCTTCCCTTAGTCCTTGCGTTTGTGGTGTTTGCAATCGTGTGGCAGGGCTATTTCGGGTAATCGGAACCGGCCTGCCATGTGGTTGCGTTGGGGCGCGGAACCGCTATTTCTTTCATAAAGCCACGTGGCGAACACAGCTGGGGCCCATGGACGTCAGAACACAAACACCGATGGCCGAGACTCCTTCCGGAAAGTGGGCCGAGGACGAGAATTTTCCGGTTGGGTCTTTTTTGCTGCCCAAAAAGCTGCGCCCCCATGTGGCTACCTATTATGCCTTCGCCCGCACTATAGACGACGTGGCCGATAATCCGGACCTGCCGGCAGCGGAAAAAATCGCACGGCTGGAAAATTTTGCGGCAGCGCTGGAGGGCGATGAAAGCCTCGGGCCCGGCTATGAGAAAGCCTACGCCCTGCGCCACAGCCTGCTTGAGACCGGGATCACCACAAGACGCGGAACGGACCTTACCATTGCCTTTATTCAGGATGCCCGCAAAAGTCGCTATGATACGTGGGAAGAGCTTTTGGGTTATTGCGAGAATTCGGCCAACCCGGTCGGCCGTTATCTTCTCGATCTGCATGGGGAAGATCCGGCCGGTTATCGTTATTCCGATGCGCTTTGTACGGTTTTGCAGATTCTCAATCATCTCCAGGATTGTGGTGACGATCTGCGCGAGATCGACCGCTGTTATATTCCCCAGACCTGGATGGATGAGGCCGGGACATCAGCCGACAATCTGCACAGGGCGGCACTGACACCAGCTATGCGGACTGTTCTCGACCGTATGCTCGACGGCTGCACGGCGATGATGAACGATGTTTCGCGGTTGCCGTCGGCACTCAAAAGCCGCCATCTCGCAATGGAATCGGCTGTTATCATCCAGCTTGCGCGGCGGCTTTTGAAACGCTTGCGGCGTGGCGATCCTCTGGCGACGCGGGTGGCACTGTCCCGGCTTGATTTTGGTTTGTCAGGGATTTCCGGTGCCGTTGGCGGATTTCTGGCAGCAGGACGGGCAAAAGCCGCGCCCCCCCGGGACCCGGAGGCCGCATGATGATGACGCCATCGGATGAGCCATCACACAAATGCCTTGAGACCATGCCCGTCGGCAGCTCGATTGCCGAGGCAAAATGCCATGCTGCCGCAGTCGTCAGGGCATCGGCTACCTCCTTCGGGTCGGGCATGCGCATCCTGACGCGGTCGCGCCGGGAAGGTATGTATGCTGTCTATTGTTTCTGCCGCGAAGTCGATGATATCGCCGACGATGACGGCCTGAGCCGCGAGGAGCGCATCAGCGGACTCGCACTATACCGAGACGAGATTGACAATGTCTATGCTGGACGACCAACAACCCTGATGGGGCTTGCGCTGACAGAACCGATTGAACGATACGATCTGTCTAAGGACGAGTTTATACTCGTGATTGAAGGAATGGAGATGGATGCCCGCGGACCGATCGTCGCGCCGGCGATGGATCAGCTGCTCGCTTACACGCGCCGCGCGGCAGGGGCGGTCGGACAATTATCGATGCCGATATTTGGTGCGCCTCGAAATCGCGCTGCTGAGGATTTTGCCTTGTCGCTCGGCGATGCGCTGCAACTGACAAATATTCTGCGTGACGTTGGCGAAGATGCCCGGATTGGCCGGATCTATATGCCACGCGAATTGCTGGAAAAATATGATGTCCCAAAATCGCCTGAGACAATTCTCTCAGCCCCGGGCTTGCCTCTGGTGGCCGAAGCCCTGGCGGAGACTGTCCGGGCGCGGTTTGCCAGTGCACGGCGCGCATTACAGGTTCTCGACTGGCGGGTGTTGCGTCCGGCCCTGTTGATGATGGGCGTTTATGAGGCCTATTTCCGCCGTCTTGAGGAGCGCGGCTGGGAAGAGACGGGCAAGCCGCTTTCCATGTCAAAGCTTGACAAAATGCTGATCTCGGCACGCTATGCCGTCGCGCCTCCCTTGCGCCGCGCGCCCGGCGCCGGGCGCTCTTCATCCGTTCCCTTGCCCTCCTGACGGTCGGCAATAACCGAAAGGGTTTTCATGACGGCCACTGCGCGTGTTCACATTGTCGGTGCGGGCCTGTCGGGTCTGTCAGCAGCGATCGCCTGTATGGATCATGCGCTGCCGGTGACACTGTATGAAGGCGCCGGGCAGGCTGGTGGGCGGTGTCGGTCCTTTTTCGACCGTACGCTGGACCGTCAGATAGACAATGGCAACCACTTCATCCTGTCAGCCAACCGGGCAGCCCGCGCCTATCTCAAAAGGATCGGTGCTGAAGATCAGATGACGGCACCTGCTTTTGCAAATTTTCCCTTTGTCGACGTAAAGTCGGGAGAACGGTGGACGCTCAAATTCAATGAAGGTCCGATTCCGTTCTGGCTGTTTGATTCGCGTTCGCGGATTCCGGGGACCACGGTTTCCGATTATTTTGGCGGCCTGAAGATCGCCATGGCCGGCGCGGACAAAACGATCAGTGAGGCGCTCGGCCTGGGCGAAAACGCAGCTGATGATCTGGTTTTCAAACGCCTGTGGGAGCCGATGACCCTGGCCGTACTCAATACCACGCCGGCCATCGGCAGTGCACGACTTTTATGGGCTGCCCTGCGGGAGAGCTTTGCCCTGGGCGGGCAGGCCTGTATCCCGATGACCGCACAAGACGGTCTTGGCACAGCCTTTGTGAGCCCGGCTTTGCGTGTTCTTGAAGCGGCCGGTGAGAAGGTCATTTTCGGGATGCGGCTGCGCAATCTTGTGCGTGAAAACGGGCGCATCACGGCGCTTGAGTTTACCAATGATACCGTCCCGGTTCCTGCGGGCGATCAGGTGATCCTGGCCCTGCCGCCATCGCGTCTGCGTCAGGTGATGCCTGAACTTGATCCGCCACGCGATGATGCGAGCATACTGAACGTGCATTTCAAGGCTCCGGAGGCCTTGCCCCGCGATGCGCTGGGCGACGGGTTTTTCCTCGGCATGCTGGAGAGTGACGCCCAGTGGGCCGTAATCCATGAGGATATTGTCAGCCTCACGGTTTCGGCGTCGCATGCGATCGGCATGGATGAGGTCCCGAACCCGGATGTTGCCCAGCGCCTCTGGCAGGAGACCCGCATCGCGCTTGGCCTCGGCGATATGCAGTTTGATGAGGTCCGTGTTATCCGGGAAAAACGGGCCACCTTCGACCAGTCGCCGGTCGGGGCGGCCAAACGTCTTGATCCGGTGACAGCCCACAGCAATCTGTTTCTGGCCGGCGATCATACGAGGACAGGCCTTCCCGCGACGATTGAGGGCTCTATTCGGTCCGGGAACCGTGCCGGTGATCTGGTCTTCGGGCAGATCAGTGCGGGCGGGCGCTCCGGCAGGGCAGCCTGACCCATGCGATTGATGATCCCACCCCCGATACAACTCATTATGAGCGGCGCCATGATGTGGGGGCTTGATCGTGTGTTTCCCGCTTTGCGCGTGGTTTTCCCCGGGCAGAAAGCAACCGCAAGCCTTCTCATCGGGGTCGGGCTTGCAATTGAAATTGTCGCCGTCATTCAGTTCATCCGCTATCGGACAACGATCAATCCACTCAATCCGGACGGAACAAGCACACTTGTGACAGATGGGCTTTACCGCTTTTCGAGAAATCCCATGTATGCGGGTATGTTGATCTTACTGATCGGCTGGCTTGTCCGTTTGGGAAATGCGGTCAATATTTTGCCGCTGTTGGGATTTATCCTTGCAATGACTGTTCTTCAGATCCGTCCTGAAGAGCTTGTTCTGCAGCAGAAATTCGGCAGCGATTATGAAGCATACTGCCGCCGTGTCCCGCGCTGGATCGGCTTTTGCAGGGGCCGCAATCGTCAGGGCGCCAAATAAAAGGTCACCGGCTGCGGCGGTTCGACCTGACGCAAGCCCAGCATACCGACATCCTGTTTCAGGGCCGCAGCGACACCAAGCAGTGGCTGCGCATTCCTGTCATCAACCGGGAAACTTGTTTTTTGTTCGACCACCATTCGGACAAGCCCGAAATCAAGGGCAGCTTTTGTTTGGTCTGTCATATCGACATCATAACTTTGTGCGGTGACGATCTTTTTCCATGACGCGCCCTTATCGGCACTCGTCACGACACTGACTTTGGCAAGCGCCTGTTTTTTTGACTGTTTGAACTTTTCATAGCGCAGGGCGAGGAGCAGGCCAAGCTGATCGGCTTTGTCCGGTTCGGATTTGACAAGCCGTACGGGATTGGCGCCAATCACACTGGCAGAAATTGGCAGTGGGCTGATTTTTTCCTGACCATACAGGAAATCATTGCGCCCTGCGGGCAGGAGCGATGCGATCTCGTAATAGCGATCGGCAAGACCATCACCATCCGCATCGGCTATGCAGATCCGACCGACTGCATAGTCAAGGAGGCTGCGGTTGATATTCCTGATACTGCAGAAAACCGTCCCATAAGTGGATGATTGTGCCTGCACAAGCAGATCGCCAGCCTCAAATTCAAGCCTTCCGGGCCCGGTGAGCGGTAATTTCTGTGATTGGGCGACCTGGACGACCCGTGCGGGTTCGATCTGCGCCACCACAAGCATTGTTTCCGGACTGGCAAAGTTCTCGCCAGGAATTTCCAGATTTGTATACCGCACAAGCGGGGAAACAGTCTCTGAGTGAACAGACAATCCCGGCGCGCTGGTGCAACCGGCCAGAAACACACCCGAAAGACAGGTCATCGCGATGATTTGCGAAATCGGTCTTGAAAAAACGGCCTGATAAACCCGCCGGTTCCACCTGCGTTCCATACGTACCCCTTAAGCCCACTATGCACCCAAAGGTTGGCCCGTAATGCCCACCCAGCCATCTTATAATAGGGTTCAGCCTGTGTGTCGCAAGCTGTTTCTGTGCTCGACATTTCAACTGCCGCGACATGTGCGAATAGCTGGGCGCCTGCTCAGTCCGCAAAGGGCGGCATATCGACGGGCATTCCCTGGTCTCGCCAGGCCGAGAATCCGCCCTTGATATCGCTGATATCGCTGAAGCCAGCACTGGCGAGAATTCCGGCCGCTTTCGCCGAGCGTGCGCCGCTGCGACAGCTCACCGCAACCGGTTCTGACTTGCTGCCCAGGATAGCGTCAACCTTGGCGACAAAATCCGGGTCCTGCAGCATCACGCCTCTGCTTTTCGCAGGACGGCCGGTTTCGTTCCACTCTTCGGGTCGGCGGACATCGATCAGGGTTAATGTTCCCGCACGGACCAGCGGGAAAGCATCACGCGGTTCGAGAAGGTTGATTTGGTCTTGCGGGGCAACCCTAGCGTCACGCGTTGCGCTCTGTGTCGGGGCGCCGCCAAACAAAGACCTGATTTTTTCTATCACAGACACGAGTCACCAATCCTGCTTCGGGCTAACAGATACAATAAGGGACCAGGCTTGGCTACACATCCCTGCGAGCGTTCGCCGGTGATCGCGGTAATTTTTCGTGACAAATAAGTATCTCCGCCTAACCTGCACCCGGGGTGTTTTCAACACCGCCGGGCACAGGGTCGGGGGGGGAGAGAAAGGTTAGCCGCGCGGCGTCGTCCGCCAGCCGAAAATTCCGTAAAGCGGGCAAAACCGGATAAGCGCCGTCAAGATTAGCACGATGCCCGCTGCAATGAAGGCAATCCCGGGAAGTTTCGTTGGCTCGGTCTCGAGAAAGAAAAAGGCTGTTGCAATCAGGATCGCGCCGATGAGAAGACGGAGTAGTCTGTCCGGTGTACCGACATTGGCAAAGCGCATGGCGAAATCTCCAGTTTCTGACATCACCATAGGCACGCAATGTGATGCGGTCGGTGACGAGGTCACCGCGCCCATTCCTGTCGGATCACGCATGGGCGAGTCGCAACAGGGCTGCTTCATCGATCAGGGAGATCGTGCCCCGGTTGCGTCTGATCGTGCCGTCCTTTTCCCAGATGGCCAGTTTTCGGGAGATCACTTCCCGGGCGGTGCCGAGATCCTGGGCAAGTTTTTCATGGGTAATCGTGATGGGGGAGGCGCGGGCGGACAGGACGAGCAGCCGGTTCGCAAGCCGGGCATCGATGCTGGAACAGGTCAGTTCCTCAAGCCGGGCCATCATCATGCCAAGCCTGTGCGCAAACCCATCGAAGACTAGCTTACGGAATTCGGCGTCCTCATTCAGGCTGGCTTCGAAAGCGGCTTTTGATAGGGCCAGACCCGTCGCCTCTTCGACCACATGGGCGTGGGCTGTGTAGGACGCGCCGGAAAGAAGGCAGGCACTCGTCATCACGCAACTCTCGCCTGCGCCGAACTCATACAACATGACGTCGCGCCCGGATCGTGCGTTAAGATCGACCCTGACAAGCCCGCTCGTCAGGTAAATAAAATTCTCACAGGGATCGCCGGGCTCGAATATTTGCGTGCCCGCGGAAAGGCAGCGCTTTTGCGCGTTCTGCATGCAGCCCGGTAAGGCATCCATTGTATCAGCCATGACCGCTTTTGACCGGTTGCGCTTCTGGACCTTGAGACAGTTGGATTGTACAGAGCGGGCCAATCAGTTGCAAATGGCATTGCGCGCGCCGGTTTGTGGTGCGGCTCAAACGGCATGATTTATGGGACAAACAAGGATCGGGATCGTCTGCGGGCTTGCATCCGAAGCCCGTGTGGTGCGTCGAGCCTGTGCCGATCTTGCGCTTTCTGACAGGGTCGACATCAGCATTTCAGGCGCCAATGCAGAGCGGGCCTACTGCTTGGCCATAGATTTTGCCGATGCGGGCGTGCAATTAATCCTCAGTATCGGGATATCCGGTGGTCTGTCTCCGGCCCTTGTTCCCGGCGATCTTGTCCTTGCTGAGGGTGTGGTGGATGGCGATGGTCATCATTATGCGTGCGGCCGGGCGCAGCTTTCAGGCCTTCGAAAATCCGTCGCATCGCTACCAGTGCCGTCGCTGATTTACGGGTCGGACAGCGTTATTCTGACCGCAGATGAAAAATCCCGGTTGCACGGGACTTATAAAGCCGACAGCGTAGACATGGAAAGCCACGGGGTTGCATGCGCGGCAAATGTGGCGGGGCTTGGTTTTTTGGCCCTGCGCGCGATTGCCGACCCGAGCGATCGCAGTTTGCCGCAGGCAGCGCTGGATGCAGTTAAACCGGATGGGACAACGAAACTTTTTTCACCGCTCCTCAGGGCAGCAAAGGCGCCGGGTCAGTTTCCGGCGCTTCTGCGACTTGGTCGGGACTCGGAAAAAGCTCTTGCGGCTTTAGGCGACAAACTCGGGCCGGTCTTCCGTTTTCTTCTTGGCTGACCCGGTTTCTTTTTCTTTCGCAATTTTGTCCAACTCGTTCTCAACGATCTCGTCATGGACATCGACTGCCGGACGGGCTTTTTCAAGATCCATTTCCGGTGCCATCGGGCCTTCAGTACGCAGTCTGAAGCGCGGGACTCTGAACAGTTTCAGCGGATTGGAGATCGCATCATCGGCAGCCGTCGGCTCGTACCCGCAATGGGCCATGCAGTCACCGCATTTTTCGTAATTGCCGGTGCCATATTGGTCCCATTCGGTCGTTTCCATCAGCTCCCTGAAGCTGTCAGTATAGCCTTCGCCAAGCAGGTAGCAGGGCCTCTGCCAGCCAAAAACGTTCCGGGTCGGGTTACCCCATGGCGTGCACTGATATTCCTGATTGCCCGCAAGAAAGTCGAGAAACAGGGAGGAATGGGTCAGTGCCCATTTTGACCCGCGCTGTTTTTCGATCCGAAATAGTTCGCGGAAGAAATTCTTGGTCTTGCGACGGTTAAGGAAGTTGGTCTGGTCCGGCGCACGCTCATAGGCAAAGCCCGGCGAAATTGAGATACCAACGCCCAGCTCATTCGTGCAGAAATCAAGATAGTCAGCAAGTTCTTCTGCCGGATAGCCGTCAAACACCGTGCAGTTGACATTGACATTGAAGCCGCGTGCCCTGGCGGTCTTGATGGCGGCGATGGCCTTTTCGAAAACACCGTCCTGGCAAACGGCCTTATCATGATGCTCCTTCAGCCCATCCAGATGGACCGAGAAAAACAGGAAGGGCGATGGCTTAAACAGATCAAGTTTCTTTTCAAGCAAAAGCGCATTGGTGCACAGCGACACAAACTTCTTGCGCGCAATGATCCCTTCCACGATTTCGCCGATTTCCTTGTGGATCAGCGGCTCGCCGCCCGGAATGGCAACCATCGGCGCGCCACATTCGTCAACCGCTTCGAGGCATTCTTCCGCAGACAGACGACGGTTGAGGATCGGGGCGGGGAAGTCAATCTTCCCGCAGCCCGCGCAGGCGAGATTGCACCGGAACAGCGGTTCAAGCATCAGGACCAGCGGATATCGTTTTCGGCCAAGGAGTTTTTGCTTGGCAATATAAGATCCAATACGCACTTGCTGGTGGAGGGATACTGTCATGACATGTCTCCGTTTTCGGATTGGCTTCAGGCTTGCTTCAATCGCCGATTTTTTTTGGGGTGGCCGTATGCTCCCGGGCTTATTCTGCGCTCGCGTCATATTCCTCGGGAAACCAGGCTTTCATGGCGGCTTCCGGCCGTGGCACATCGGCCAGTTCGGCCGGCAGTTTGAAATGAACATTTTCCTCAACGCCGTCGAGTTTTTCAACCGTAATGTCCCGGTAATCGCGCAACCGGTCGATCAGTTGCTGGACGAGCGTTTCCGGTGCCGACGCCCCGGCGGTGACCCCAACCCGACCAACCCCTGTCAGCCAGTCCGGGTCAAACCGTTTCGGGTCTTCAATCAGATAGCTCGGGACACCGGAATTTTCCCCGATTTCGCGTAGCCGGTTGGAGTTGGAGCTATTGCTTGCGCCGACGACGAGCAGCAGGTCAATCTGTTTGACCATTTCGATGACGGCGGTCTGCCGGTTCTGGGTCGCATAACAGATGTCGCGGGTATCCGGCCCGATAATGCCGGGAAAACGCTCTTTGAGAGCGGCGATCACATCTTTGGTGTCGTTTACAGACAGGGTGGTCTGCGTGACGAACGCCACGCGTTCCGGGTCCGCGACCGCAAGCGTTGCGACGTCTTCCGGTTCACTGATCACATGGACAGTCCCTGGGATCTGGCCAAGGGTGCCCTCCACTTCCGGGTGGCCGAGATGGCCGATCAGGACAATATCATAACCCCTGCTGGCATATCGTCGGCCTTCCTTATGGACCTTGGTGACAAGCGGGCAGGTCGCGTCAATCACGTCAAGCTCACGAAGCAACGCCCCGTCTTCAACTTTGCGGGCCACGCCGTGGGCGGAAAAGATGGTCACTGCCCCTTCCGGCACTTCGTCGATTTCCTCGACAAAAATAGCGCCGCGACCGCGCAGGGTTTCGACAACGTGCTTGTTGTGGACAATCTCATGGCGGACATAAACCGGCGCACCATATTTCGACAAGGCGCGTTCGACAATATCGATCGCGCGATCAACCCCGGCACAAAATCCACGCGGCTGGGCGAGGATCACCGTAAGCGCCTGCGGGTCTGCCCGTTGTAATGTTTCGGTCGATACTGCGTTTCCGTCGGCCATTCTCGTCTCCGAAATCACTCGTTTCGCTTATTCTTTACGTTGGGTTTTCGTTTTTTGCCCAATTTCGAGTTCCATGCCCCCCGATTCAAGCCCGAAACGGTGTGGTTTCCCAAATGGGTGTGCCCAACCCTGATGTGCGGCTTATTCCATGCTTACTTCGGCTGAACAAGCGCCGCCGGGTCAAAGATCAGTTATTTCCGGACACTTCCATCGCGCGCTGACGCAAATTAGCCACGATAAATTTGGGTGCGGGAATTGCACCGGGCAGTCTGCTTGCCCTAAACATGCGTTATGGTGGGCAGGAAAGGGCTAAGGGGGTTATCCGATGTTCCAGGCTATGTTTTCAAATGCACCGGAAGGGTATTGGCCGCTGCAATCGATGTTGCAGGTTCTCGAAAGGCGCTTCGACAGTGTCAAACATCTCTCCGATGACGGGAATAACCAGTTTTATGAGGTCGAGGATCGTGGCCTCATCTTCCATATGGTGTTCGTGAATGTCGAAGGCGCGCCCGATAAAGTCGCCGGGTTTGCGTTTCTTTGCTATTTCAAGGGCTTCGATCTGACCGATGAGGGCGTCGCTGCGCTCAACAGAAATTTGCATCTGTCGGTGGCCGAGCGCGATGAGGGCGAGGACGGTCTGCTTTTATTTGCCTCGCTGGGCATCAAGGGCGCGTGGGATCCGGATTTATTTTCGTTGGTTCTGGATGCCTGGAACCGCGATCTTGTCATGACCATCAAGATGCTTGTGCCGGAAGCCAGCATTGCCTCCGCCTTGCCGGCCGCCGCGCTCGACATGATCCGTCGCCGCGGTAATCTTGTCGATCTGCCGTCACTGCGCTCGGAGACGGCGCCCGCGGCAGAAACGGCACGACAATTCTCATCAAACGCCGAGCACCCGGAAAATCGACCCCCTGCCCGGTCTGTCACCGCCTCAGCGCGGATGACCGGGAATGCGGCGGAAGACCTTGTCCAGCGGTTTCTGGGCGTTGAAAACGCCAGTCGTTCCCTGTGTACAAGTTGTGGTGGGCGCGGGCGTGTCGGATTTCCGCGTAAAAGCTGCGATGCGTGCGCCGGTTCGGGGTTGACCGGCCCGCGGAAATAGGCCGAACCCGGGATTTGCTGTCTCCGGCGAGCAGCACGGCATGCGCCGGAACAGGAACGGTCAGGAAGGCACGGGAGCGATGGCTGAATTTCAGGAATCCATTCGGGAAACGGCAGGCGCAATTGAACAGGCCCTCGAACAGAGGCTGCTCGTCAGTGACGGGCCGCTCGGTCGCGTTGTCGATGCCATGCGCCACGGTTCGCTTGACGGCGGTAAGCGGTTGCGACCGTTTCTGGTTATCGCGGCTGCCGATATTTTTGATTGCCCGCGCGAGCGCTCTGTACGGGTTGGCTGCGCGGTCGAGATGATCCATTGCTACAGCCTTATCCATGATGACCTGCCCGCCATGGATGACAGCGATTTGCGTCGCGGCAGGCCATCGGTACACAAAGCCTTTGATGACGCGACAGCGATCCTCGCCGGGGACGCGCTGCTGACCCAGGCATTCGAGATTATTGCCGAACCGCAGACCCATCCTGATGCTGAAATCCGGTGCCAGATTGCGCTCGAGCTTGCCCGGGCATCCGGCCGGGACGGGATGGTTGGTGGGCAGATGATCGACATCTATGCCGAGGAAAAAGATTTCGATCTGGCGGGCGTGACCGAATTGCAGCGGCTGAAGACCGGGGCGCTGATCCGATTTTCGGCCCGGGCGGGTGGCCTCATCGGCGAGGGCGATGACGCAGATATTGCGGCGCTCACAGCCTATGCGGAAGATCTGGGGCTGGCTTTCCAGATCGTTGATGACCTGCTCGATCTTTATGGCGATCCCCTGACCCTTGGCAAACCGACAGGTCAGGATACGGACATGGACAAGGCGACATTCGTCAAACTGCTTGGTGCTGATGGAGCCCGGGACCGGGCGGCCGCGCTCGTCGACAGCGCGCAAGCCCATCTTGATCGGTTTGACACTAAAGCGGAACCCCTGAAAGGGGCGGCCCGCTTTGTCTTTGAACGCAAGTCCTGACGGGCGCGACGAAACCGAGCGAGTGTCTCAGGCTTCGATGGCCTCGCTTTCAAGCCGGTCGATCAGCGCGTCAACCCCATTGGCTTCGATAAAAGACGAGAATTCCTCGCGCTTCACGGTCATGATCGAAACACCGGATACGATAATGTCGATCATCTTGTGATTTTCGTCGCGGAATTTTCTCGCGCGCCAGTCTACATTGACGGGAGAGTTATCATCCTTGAAAAATTGTGTGCGGACAATCACATCGCGTCGACCGAACGGAGTGGCGTCGTTTATTGTCAGGTGGCGGCCGGCAATGTCCTTGAACTGGTCGGCATAAAGGCGCGTGATGTAGCGCGGGAAGACTTCATCATAGCGTGCCTGTTGGTCGGGCGTGAGACGGTTTCGGCTTTCGCCGAGCATAAAACGACCAAGGATGTCGAGGGCAAGCCCCTCATTCAACACGCTCTGAAAGGCGAGGATCTGCTGCTCTTCGTCCTCGGTTGAGGTAAAGGCAAGATTGGCCCGGTCTGTCAGGTCACGGGTAAAATCAACAGCCGCCTTGACGCTGGGGTTGGTAAATCCGCTTACCAAATCAGGGCCGGACGCTGCGCCGCCCGCCTCGGCCGACAGCGAAAGCGGGCGTGTGGGGTCCGTGTCGTCCGCCAGGGTTTCGGCGGGGTCTGCCGACGCTGCGGGTGGGGTTGTCTGTGCGTCGGCTGGCGCCGGGCTACTGACGATAATCCCAAAGCCAAACAGGAGCGCCCCAACGCCAAGAACAACCCGCCGGACACGCCCGCGTGCCGAGGGCCCAGTCCTGGTCTGCCCGGACTCGATTGGCGCTGAGAGTGATTGCATGGCTCCAAACCTTTTCATATTCCGCGCAACTATTAGCATGGCAGCTTTTTGCCAACAGCCCCTTACCGACAATTCGGCATTAAATTGTGGCCAATTCCTGTGAATTTCATGGTCGAGCGGGTAAAGCCCGACGACAACATAGTGAGGCCGATGGGTTCGCAGTATCCCGCGTGCCGTTTTGGCCGGTCCTTTCGCCCTGCCGGCCCGCAACGGTCTTGGTCAGAGACCGGCCGCCCTTCCATTTCCGTTCCGCCGCTGGTCACGTAACCGAAAAACGGCCGGCAGAACGATCAGCGTGCAAACCAGCGTATAGGCAATCGCGATGGACAAGAGCTGGCCCATGCTTGCGGTCCCCCGGTGATCCGATAGCATCAGGCTGCCAAACGAACCTACCGTTGTCATGGCAGAGAAAAGAACGGCACGCGGGGTCGCCGTGCCATAGACAGACGCCATAGCCTGCCCGCGAGCGCTGCGCCCTTCAACCTTTCGTTGTCGCAACACCAGATGAATTCCGCTGTCGATCCCGATGCCCATCAGAAGCGGCAACACGATGACATTGGCGTAATTGAACGGAACGTCAAAGACGACACCCGTTGCGATCGTCAGAACGGCCGCAAGGGCAAGGGGAAACAGCATCAGGAAAACCGTCGAAATCCGTTGCACAATCACAAGCAGAACGGCCGCAATCACCACAAGGGCGAGGAGCGAGGCCTGCAGCATGGATTCGGCAATGATCCGTCCGGCTTTCTCCCACTGAATGGCGCCGCCCGCGATATCCGGAAACACGGCCGCCGCACTGTCAACATAACGAGTGAGAAATTGTGGCTCGCGCACATCTTCGGCCGGCAGCAGGTCGACACGCCACACGCCATCGTCGGTGCGATAGCGTTTGACGATGGCCTCCGGCAGCGTGTCGATGTCCACATAATCCGCATTGAACTGGGCCTGCAAAAGCCCCACCAAATCCGGCCAGTAAGCAAAGACAAGATCGTCCAATGAAGGCAGGAGCGCTGTATCCGGCCGGACGATATCACCGCCGCGAATCCGGCGCTGGACGTTCTGCAGGGCCGTGGCCAATTGTTCGCGGGCGGCTCGCGCCTCACTCGTCAGGTCCGGTCTGGTCAGGCTGTCTTCAAGCTGGGCAACGAGATCGTCGACACCGCTGCCCGTTGGCGGCGTGGTGCGTTCTGCCGGTTCCTTGGTCAGAACAAAGGCGAGCGAACCGGCCGCAAAGTCGATCAGCTCAAGCTTGTCATCCTGGTTTTGCGGCACGAAATCGAGCAGCGAGCGGGTATCGCGGACCGTCTCGATTATTTCCGCTTTTGCTATGGTCTCGCGGACCGCAGCTTCGCTGTCGACAAGTCGGGTAAGACGATAAGGGACCGTGTCCTCATCATCGAACAACATGTTGAAGGCAATCACCGATTCCGAGTTGACGCTGCGAAGGGCCATGGGATCGGCGTCAAAACGCGCTTTGGGAAGAAGCGTCACGGCGGCAACGCCAAGCAGGCTTGCCCCGACGGCGATGGGAATTGCAATCCGGTGGACGATGGAAAATCCGCGGCGCACTGCTCCGATTTTGCGTTTCGGGACCGCCGAGGGCGCCATGCCCATGGCCGCGGGCAAAAAGGTGATTGATACAAAAAAAGCGATCAGAACCCCGGCGCCGGCCACCGCACCAAGCTGGGCAATGCCATCAAAACGGGTCGGCAGAAATGAGAAAAAGGCGAGGGCGGTTGTCGGTGCGGCCAGCGCCATCCCGCCGCCGACCTCTCGCATGGTTTTGTTCATCGCAACTTTCAGCGATTTGCCCGAAGCCCGGTATTCCTGAACGTGCAGCAGGAAGTGGATCGAAAAATCGAGGCCGAGGCCCACAAGAAGGACAGTGAAGGCGATGGAAACAAGATTGAGTTCGCTGTAGGCAAACGCGGCATAGGCCGAGGTCAGAACAAGGGTGACGATCAGCGCCATCACCGTGAGCACGCTGACATAAAGCGATCGATAAGCGAGCAGGAGCAGGATCGAAACCAGCACCATCGATACGGCAAAGGACTGCGAGATTCCCTCGGTGACGGACTTCAGCTCCTCGCCGCGCAAGGCCAGTGTGCCGGTGACCAACGCCGTGACCCGCCCGTCAAATCTCGGATAAAGCGCGTCAAGCTCTGCGCGGATCCCCTGCAATGCTGGCTTGATCGGCTGCATCCTTGAAAAATCGGCCACCGGCGTTGTGTTGACGATCCGCATGTATCCACCGGGTGGCGGGGGCTCATCGGTGAGAACACCGCGCCAGGAGAATGGCGCGGATCCGCCATCAAGCGCGGTCTCAACCCCCTCGGCCAGGTCCTGATAGATTGTTGTCAGCGTATTCTCACCGAGGTCCGACCGGGCGGCGAGAGAATCGTTTTTGGCAAGCGTGGAGAATAGATTGTCGATCCCGGGATTGTTGATCAGATTCTCGATCAGACCGGACGCCCGTGTCAGGTTGGAAAGCCGCGCTTCCAGCTTGCTTTCTGATAGAAACAGAAGCCCATTATTCTGGAAAAACGGGTCCTCGGCGGCGCTGTAAGTGCCGCTGACAATATCCTCGCGTTGGTTCAGACGGTCATTCAGCGCCTGCGCAAAGGCATCGGCTTCATCGATGGTGGGCGCGCGTATGATGATGGATAGCTCGTTCTTGATTTGTGGAAACGCATCCTTGAGCTTTTGGGCGCGCTGCTGAAACGGCAGATTTGCGTCCAGCATGTCGGTCGTGTCGGTGTTGACCTTGAGATTCTCGACCGCATACCAGCCGGCTGCAACAGTTGTGATCAGGAAAACAGCTGTCACGAGCTTGCCAAGCCGTCGTGCCCCCTGCGCCCAGAAACACAACAGGATTTCGATCAGTCGCAGCATGCCGGTCCCTTCTCGCCAAGACATGAGGCTACCCGCAACGCCTGCCATACGCTGCTCGGTGCGGTCCGGGCTTCCATCTCCACCGCGTTTAGCGCGCCGTACAGGGGCAGGCCAGTCCTTACCGGCAGTTTTCCCACGCAATCGGTCCGACCTGTTGCCTTAAGGTCAAGCCTGTCGCCGGCCCACTGGTACAGATCCGGCTGACAAGGCTGCCATCGCGCCAAACAAGCGGGCTGGCGGCGCGAAAGAGTAACGCAGGCTGGAGACGAGACGGCGTAAACTTCCAGAAAAGACTGCGCCTTGCGATGCCCGCCTGATTGCTGGTGATTTGTATACGGCTCGTCAGGCGCTCGACATGGCGGTCAAGCCGGGAATGATCAATTTGAGGTCAGATGAAGGCGAAAAGCGGCGAGCCATGGGTCGCAATCGGGCGGTCATCCGTCAACGAATGGTTGAACGTTGTTGCGGCTCTGTTCACCTTGTTCTCACGGGAAAGCCCATGCGCCCGGGCCCGAACCGGGTCTGGCCATTGCGGGCCCGGCCTTGTCCTCTTTGCGCGCCTCGGCTACGCGGTTGTGTATGACGGACTACAAAGACCATCTCGCCCGGCTTGACGATCGTCGTGGCGCCATGACTGAAACACTGCTTGACTGGTGTGCGGTCAATTCCGGAAGCTTCAATCTCGACGGGCTTTCGACCATGCGCGAGCGCATCGTGACAGCCTTTTCCGCCCTCGATGCGAGCGTTGAAACCGTGTCGGCTGCAATGCAGACCGTGGTCAGGCCCGATGGGCAGACCGTCGAACGGGAACTCGGGGATCTGGTCCGGGTGACGGCGCGGCCACAAGCGCCTGTCAGGGTTCTACTGACCGGGCATATGGATACGGTTTTCCCGATCGATCACCCGTTCCAGGAGCATACATATCTTGATGAGGACAGGCTGAACGCGCCCGGCGCGGCGGATATGAAGGGCGGGCTTCTTGTCATGCTGGAGGCACTGAAAACCGTTGAGGCCTCGCCCTTTGCCGACCAGGTGGGGTATGAAGTGCTGATCAACGCCGACGAGGAAATCGGCTCTCACGGCTCGGCGGCGGCCCTCGTGGCGGCGGCCGAACGCGCGCAGTTTGCCTGCATCTATGAACCGGCGCTGGTCGACGGATCGCTTGCCGGCGCGCGTAAGGGCAGTGGCAATTTCTCGGTCATCTTCCGCGGGCGCGCGGCCCATGCGGGCCGTGAACACCATCTTGGCGCAAACGCGATAGCGGCGGCAGCCGAGTTTGTTACGCGGATTGACCCCCTGACCGGCGGCCGCGACGGCTTGACAGTCAATGTGGCCCGGATTGACGGCGGCGGCCCGAACAATGTCGTCCCGGACCGGGCCGTGGTGCGTTTTAATGTCAGGATCAGCGAAACAGCGGATGGCAGGTGGTTTGAAGAGCGCCTGCATGAGGCCATAGCCGCGCTTGCGGCACGGGAAAATATCGAGATCGAGGCCCATGGCAGTTTTTACCGCCCGCCAAAACCCATGGATGCGCGGACTGAGGCGTTTTTCAAGGCTGTTCGCGCCGTCGGAGATGATCTTGGTCTTTCCATTCGGTGGCAGGCAACGGGCGGATGCTGCGACGGCAACAATATTGCTGCAGCCGGGATCCCCGTTGTTGATACGCTTGGTGTGCGGGGCGGAAAAATTCACAGTGCCGATGAATTTGTCTGTCTCGACAGCCTTGTGGAACGGGCAAAATTGTCTGCGCTGCTTCTGATGAAGGTGGCAGCAGGCGATATCCCCAATCCGGGTACGGCAAAAATAAATTAAGAGGATTGTCCGGGGCGTGAGCGATATTCCATTCCTGAGACCGGTTCGCGATACTGATTTTGATCAGATCCACGCTCTGGCGCAGATCACCGGCGGTGGCATGACCAACCTGCCAATGGATCCGGTTGCCCTGCGTAAGCGGATAGACTTTTCACTCGAGAGCTATGCTGCCAATGCGGCTGCGCCGGGGGGAGAGGTTTATATGCTCGTTCTCGAACAGGCGGGCAAGGTGATCGGCACGGCAGCGGTTTTTTCGGCGATCGGGCTGCAGGCAGGTTTTGTCAATTACCGTATCAACACCATTTTTCATTATTCGGAACAATTGGGGCAACGCCAGGCGAGGCAGCTGCTTCATCCGACCCATGATTTCACCGGTGCAGCCGAGGTCGGCTCACTGTTTGTATCGCCCGATGCACGGGGTGGTGGCTTTGGGAAATTTCTTTCCCGTGCGCGCTATCTGTTTATTGCCGAGGCAAGACATCTGTTTGCCGATATTGTTTGTGCGGAGCTTCGTGGCTGGCGTGAGCCCGATGGTAGCCAGCCTTTCTGGGATGCGGTGGGCAGCCATTTCTTCGGCATGAATTTCGAAGAAGCCGACCAGCACAATTCTCTTGCTGGCAACCAGTTTATTGCCGATCTTATGCCGCCTTATCCGATTTACATCTCGCTGCTGCCTGAAAAGGCGCAGGCCTCGATCGGTGTTCCCCACAAGAGCGCGCGGCCTGCCTTTGAAATGCTGTTACGCGAAGGGTTTGAGTATACCGGCTATGTCGATATATTCGATGCGGGTCCACTGCTGTCGATACCAATAGACCGTGTAAAGACCATTTCAGAGAGCGTTGTTCGGCCGGGGGCAATCGGGCCGGTGGGCGCCGACGGGGTGCGCCATCTTGTCGCCGCCGGCGCGGGCGCGCGCTTCCGGGCCGTGCGGGCTGATATCACCGTGACCGACACGCAGGTTCATCTGACTCCGGAGGTCGCTGACGCCCTTGAAATCCGCGACGGTGACCCTGTACGCGCGGTAGCATGGCAAATGCCCGAAAAGGAGACTGCATGATCGACAGGCTTTTTATTGATGGTGAACGCCTGCCCGGGGAGGCTGCGGCGTTCGCGTCCCATGATCCGGCAACGGGCGAGGCTGTCTGGGAAGGGCAAGCTGCGAGCCCGCAGCAGGTCGATGCGGCAGTGTCGTCCGCACGGGGTGCATTTTCCAGCTGGGCACTGACGCCAGTGGGCCAGCGGCTCGCCATGCTGGAACGCTACCGCGATATCGTCCGGCGGGACGCAGATGATCTGGCCCGGTTGATTTCCCGCGAAAACGGAAAGCCTTTCTGGGAGGCAAAAACCGAAGCGGCCGCTGTCGCTGCCAAGGTCGATCTGTCGGTAAAGGCTTACCGTGAACGTACCGGCGAGCAGGAAACGGCGAGCGGCGCGACAAAGGGAATGCTCCGTCATAAACCTCACGGCATCATGGCCGTTCTTGCGCCGTTCAATTTTCCAGCTCATCTCGCCAATGGGCATATCGTTCCGGCGCTGATTGCCGGGAACACGGTAGTGGTCAAACCCTCTGAGCAGACGCCGTCACCCCTGTCATTTCTGATTGATCGCTTTGTCGAGGCCGGGCTCCCATCCGGTGTGATCAATCTGGTTCAGGGCGCAAGGGAGGTTGGCGAGGCGCTTGTCAGCCATCGCGATGTCAATGGTGTTCTGTTTACCGGCGGTGTACCGGCGGGCCGGGCCATTGCCCGTCAGCTGGCCGATAGCCCTGAGAAAATTCTTGCTCTTGAGCTTGGCGGTAACAATCCGCTGATCTGGTGGGATACGGAGGATGATGAGGCCGCTGCCTATGCGGTGGTCCAGTCGGCTTTCCTGACAGCGGGCCAGCGTTGTACCTGTGCGCGGCGTCTTTTTGTTCCCGACGGGCCACGCGGCGAAGAGGCCATTGATCGGCTGATCACCATGACAAGCCGGATCAGGGTTGGCGCGGCTTTTGACGAGCCGCAGCCCTTTATGGGGCCGCTGATCAATGCTCAGGCGGCCGAAGCGGTCCGTATGGCGATCAACAGACGCGAAGCGGGCGGGGCAGAAACCCTGTTCGAGATGCCGGTCGCCGCGGACAGTGACGCATTCCAGGGACCAGCCATCGTCGATGTCACGAACGTTTCCGATCTTCCCGATGAGGAATGTTTCGGGCCAATGCTGCAGGTGATCCGGGTGCCTGATTTTGATGCCGCGATTGCAGGAGCAAATGATACCCGCTTTGGATTGTCCGCTGGGCTATTTAGTCATGACAACTCAAAATGGGAAAAATTCCTCGCCTTGTCACGGGCAGGGATCGTGAACTGGAACCGGCAGACAACCGGCGCAAGCGGCTCGGCACCTTTTGGCGGGATTGGTCTGTCTGGAAATCATCGACCCAGCGCGTGGTATGCAGCCGATTATTGTGCCTATCCGGTTGCGAGCATGGAGGGCGAAGGCCTTCTCTCTGTGCCTGATGATGCGGTGGGGATTACATCATGACCCACCGGGAAGTCAATTTTGATGGATTGATCGGGCCAACCCATAATTATGCCGGGCTTGCTCTTGGCAATGTGGCCTCTGCGGCAAACGAGGGTAAAGTCTCCAATCCGCGCGAGGCAGCGCTTCAGGGCCTTGCCAAAATGCGTGCGGTCTTGACGCTGGGGCTTGAGCAGGGGCTTTTGCCGCCGCAGGACCGTCCGGCGCTGGATGTCCTGCGAAGCCTAGGCTTCTCCGGCAATGACACCGCCGTCATTGAGCGTGTGGCCAATACCGCGCCGGACCTTCTTGCAAATATTTACTCCGCATCCTGCATGTGGGCTGCCAATGCCGCAACTGTGGCGCCATCTCCCGACACGGCCGATGGGAGGGTTCATTTCGTGCCGGCCAACCTGGCAAGCCATTTTCACCGTGCCATCGAGGCGGAAGAAACTGCTGGGGTGTTACGGCATGTCTTTGCTGACCAGGCTGTCTTCGTCCACCATGACCCCTTGCCCGGCGGTATTCATTTTGGCGATGAAGGTGCGGCAAACCATGGCCGTCTGTGCACCGATCACGCCAACAGAGCAGTTCATCTGTTTGTTTACGGAAAAGATGGTGACCGATACCCCGCTCGTCAGCGCGAGCGGGCAAGCCACGCCGTGGCGCGCCATTTGGCGCTTGGCGAGGGGCAGGCGGTTTTTGTTGAACAAAGCAGACAGGCCCTTGATGCCGGCGCATTTCACAATGACGTTGTCGGCGTGGTCAATCAGCAGGTTCTGTTTGTTCATGAGCAGGCTTTTGAAAACCAGCCGGCGGCGATCGCACAGATTCGCAACGCCTTTCCGGACCTCACCGTGGTGGAAGCACCGGCGGCTGAGGTCAGCCTGGAAGATGTGATTGGCAGCTATCTTTTCAATTCCCAGCTTCTGAGCCTGCCGGACGGGACCATGGCCCTCATTCTTCCCCGCGAGTCCGAGAAAAATGACCGGGTTCGGACATTCCTCGATGGCGTTGTATCGGCGGATAACCCGATTGCCCAGGTCCTTTACAAGGATGTCCGCGAGTCCATGCGCAATGGCGGCGGGCCTGCTTGCCTGCGTTTGCGGGTCGCGCTGTCCGATGCCGAACGCGCTTCTGTCAATCCGAATTTTCTGTTGAATGACGAAAAGATTTCGACTCTCGAAGACTGGGTGCGAACCCATTACCGGGATCGTCTGGCACCCGATGACCTGCGCGATCCTGCTTTTGTTGTTGAATGCCAAACGGCGATGGAGGCGTTGACACAACGCCTTGATATGGGAAGCTTCTATCCATTCCAGAAGGGATGATCCGATGGCGGTTCGGATAATAACGATTGGGTTGCTTTTGCTTGGACTGGCCGCCTCTGCCTCTGTCGCGGCTGCGGCCGTCACGGACAATTGCACCCTTAAAGCTGTCCCGCTTTTTGGGAATGTAAAGATTGTCGACAGTTTTCCGGATTTCACGGTGCAGCGTGTAGATAGCTTTCCCGATCTCAAGGTAAAATTTGTCGACAGTTTTCCAGACGAGTGCGGGCTCTGGAAAAAGGTAGACAGCTTTCCTGATTTCACTATTCAGTATGTTGATAAATTTGCCGATCTCAAGGTTGAGATTGTCGGAAGTTTTCCCGGCTTACCGTGACGTTTGGATTTTTAATACAATGACCGAATGGCATCTGAATAATCGGATTGAGACGAGTGCAGGGAAGGTCGCTGCCGGCTCGACCGGCTCCGGACCACCCCTTGTGCTGGCTCATGGCTGGCCATGGTCGTCTTTTTCCTGGCATAAAATCATTCCGTACCTTGCGGATCGGTATACGGTATACTGGTATGACATGCCGGGCTATGGCCGCTCCGGGATGGATCCAGGGCAAGCAACGGGGCTTGATGTTCAGGGCACAATCTTTGTTGAAGTGCTGGCGTTCTGGGAAATGGAAAGCCCGTCCGTCATTGCCCATGATTTTGGCGGGGCAACATCATTGCGGGCGCATTTGTTAAGTGGGGTCGATTTTTCACGTTATGTGCTGATGAATGTTGTGGCCATGCGGCCCTGGGGCTCTGCGTTCTTCGAGCATGTGGGTCGTCATATTGATGCGTTTCTGGGTGTTCCGGCGCATATTCATGCGGCCATTGTTGAAGCGTACATCAAAGGCGCCCTCGTCACGCTGCTCCCCGAAACAGATCTTGAGGGGCTGGTCGCGCCCTGGCTTACAGAGGACGGGCGGGTCAGCTTCTACCGGCAGTTTGCCCAGGCAGACGAGCGTTTTACCAAAGACATTGAACCGATGTTTGGTGAGATTCGCTGTCCGGTATCGATTTTGTGGGGCGCTGATGATCCCTGGATCCCGATTGATCGGGGCAGGGCGCTGAAAGAGCGGATTGGGACCGAGAGGTTCACCGCACTTGCCGGGCTCGGCCATCTTCCGCAACTTGAAGCGCCTGAACGCGTGGCGCGGGCCCTTTTTCAGGCGCTATCCGTGGCGTGAAAAGGGCGGTCCTTACCAAGCCGGGCGCTTGTCCAAATGCTGGACATCATCGGCGAGTATGCTACTCCTGCAGGGCGGTTCGGAGCGTAGCGCAGTCTGGTAGCGCACTACACTGGGGGTGT